>CANEVO010000062.1 GCA_947442255.1 Opitutia bacterium | reverse complement strand
GCCCCGTGAACTACGCCCAACTTCCTGCTGCCTCGACTCCGGTCGGCCTCCGGCCTCCTCCGTCGGGACAGCTTTTACGACAACCGATAAATCAACCCATAACAACATCCCGGACTAACACTCGGGGTGGCTCAAAAAGTTGAGGCCGGCCGCGGGCTACATGGGCAAAATGTCTCGAAACGCGGTTGCACGGCATACTGGCGCGTGCCTTGCTAAAAGAACCTTTGCACCGTCACGAGCGTACCGATTTTCGCATGGCCAGCACCTCCACACCTCCCGTCTCCACCGAGTCTGACGATCAGCTCATTGCCTACCTGAATCTGAAGTTGCGGGAGATAGGCCAGCCCGGGGTGGACCTCGACGAGGGCAAGGGACTCGCCCCGCTCGTCGACCATTTCCTGGCGGTCAGTCGCGAGAAGGACCGAGCCCTCTCCCGCCACCTGGCGCCCGTCGATCAGCGGATCCAGAATTTTCTCTATCTGAACCTCGAGACGGGCGGCGATGTCCCGGGCATTCCGGCCACGACCCTCGTCCTCGACCGTCCCGACCTCGCCCGCGTGCTGTCCCTGCCGCCGGACGCGGACCGCCACCAAAGTGACATCCTTTCCTCGCATCGCGTCCGCCAGGGAGTGCTCCACAACCCCCGCAGCGATCGCCGCACGACGAAGGGCATCTTCCATGTCGCGGACCTCGGCATGCCGGTGCCCGATGACAAGAAAGCAGTCCCACCCGAGGTCTTCGGCCGACTCCTCGCACGCGCCCTGAACCCGCCGCCGGAACTCCTCCGGCTGCCCTTTACCGCGACCGCTGCGGCCCCGGCCGAGTGTTTCGTCTCCCTTTACCTTCGGCCCCTGGTCTGCCCGGCGGTGCCCGGATTCACACTGGAGCGGACGATGGAAACACGCTTCTTCGTTCCCGGTGCGCTCGTCGCCAATCTTGATTTCATCGAGCGTATCTTCGGCAACGCCGGCGATCCGCACCTCCCTGAGAACGATGCCGCGCTCGATCCCGAGCATTGGACCGGACACACCGGCTGCGTCGTCCTCGCCCCGCATCTCAACACCATCACGAAGCGTGACCTCGGCCTGCCCTGCTGGGAGGACGCGACGCCCCGGCAGCAGCGCGATGGCATGTGCTGGCGCGAACCGGGCGAACTCTACAACGACGGCTCGGCGTTCAAGCTGACGGCCCGCGACGCCAGTGGTACCATCGTCACGTTCATTTCCGACAATTACTTCGGGTACTGCAAAAAGGAAGTGAAGGCCCAAATCAGCTTCGCTTCCAACCTCCTCGGCCAATGCGAAGAGGAACATGCCGGCGGTGCGATCGTCTTCCCGAGCTACGACCTCGGCGAGGACTTCCAACTGAGCAAGCATCTGGCGATCGTCGATCACACCTTCGAGGAGGCGCTTGAACAACTGGGTTCGCGGGCCCTCCCACAGCCCGGCGGCTGGGCCCTAGATCGAAATTACCCGGACATCAGCTACGTCCCGGAACAGTCGTTTTTCGATCTGCGCGGGCAGACGATCACCTGGAGCGACGCGATCAACACCGCGCACACCATCAAGCTCCTGCCCGGCCACACCTACGTCCTGCCGTCGGGCTACAAGATCGAGATGGTCAAGCCCGACGAGGGCCGGCGTTGGCGGCTTCGCGGCACCACCGCCGAGGGCGTCCTCTGCCACAAGCCGTGCACCGTTTCCGGCGGCGGCAAATCCGAGATCTCCAAGTCGATCGCGGACGCGATGTTCACCGGTCCGAATTTTGTCAGCGAGCTCGCCGCCGACTTCGCCTTCGTCGACTCGATCCTCTCGCGCGAATACGGCCAGCGGTTCGCCGATCGGGTGCGGAACCGGCCGAAGGGCCGCCTGCTGCTCAGTCCCGAACGCTCCCTCGGCTCCGTGGTCAAACTGCTGAGCCGCACCCCGGACTACACCGAGGAGTACAATGCGTGGCTCGACACGATTCCGCGCTACATCCTGGACATCATTCTCCTCATCAAGCGCTACTACAAACCCGAGTGGGGCGACAACTGGCGGGAGCACTTCAGCGTCGACACGATCAACGGGCGGCCCGGCAACGAGCTGAAATATCACCGGCAGAAGGTGCTCACCCACTTCCTGCGCGTCGGATTCACCCCGGACGGCGGCTGGCGCACGTTCAGCCTGCGCAAGGATTTCCTGCCGGCGGTGAAGATTCAGGTCGAGGACGACATCACCGCATCCGTCGTCGTGCCCGGCCGCGGGCTGGTCGGACTCCCGGCGTGGGCCGCCAATGTGCCCTCGCTCAAGTTCGTCCAGAACTGCGAGACCTCGCTCTTCCAGCGACCTGACGAGGCGATTGTCCGGGGTTACGACAAACGGACCGAGCGCGACTTTTCCCGGCCGGGTAATTTCTTCTCGAACTACGAGCCGCTCACCCGCGAGGCCGCGCACACCGTCCTCGAGGACGCGATCGGCTTCGATTCGTTCACCGAGCCGATTCGCGCGATCTTCGAGGAATTCATTCACGCCGGCCGGCCCGACTTCCTTGCCTCCCCTGCCCACCCGCGCATCGTCGAGGGCAAGCCGTCGAAAAATCCGCGTTACCTGCAGAAGCGACCTGATCTCGAGGATCCCCGCACCACCTATCTCGCCCATGTCGGCGCCCGGCTCTACCGCCGCATCAGCGCCGACGATCCGGTGCGGTTCCCCGTGGGCGCCGTGCTCGCGGGTCGCCGCCTGAACCCGCCCGAGCCCGGCATGCGCCCGCTCTGCGTGTATGGCCCGCTCCACTACCAGGAGTTTCCCGAGGCGTTCATGGATTTCATCGCCAGCGTCACCGGCAAGTCGCCGTCGACCACCGGCGCCGGCTCCGAGGGCGCCCTGACCAAGTCGCCATTCAACGCGATGCCGCCGATCCACGATCTCAACGCGGCGCTCGTCTCATACGTCCTGACCGATCTCGCCGTCTTCTCGTCGGCCGCCGGCTGGCTCGGACCGCGCTATCGCGTCGACCACGACATCAGCCTGCTGATTCCCGAGATCTGGGCGCGCATGAGCGCAGAGGAACGCTCCCCCCGCTACCTGATCGACCATGGGTATCTGGAACGCTGCAACGACTGGCAGCACGAGGGCCGCACCGTGCTCGCGAGCCGGATCGGCTGGCGCATCACCCCGCGCTTCGTCCAGTCGTTCTGCGGCCGCGTCCTCGGCAATCCCAGCACGCTGTTCGATGAGGAATTGCTTCGGCCCGAGTTGCAGGATCGCGCCGTCTTCGCCGACGGCATCGACAACATCGTCCAGGCCATGAGCGCGGCCGCCATCAGCTATTTCTCGGACGGCTCGATCGAGCGCGCCGTGCCACCGCTCCAGGCGCTCCTCCACATCATGTGCGATGGCACCTGGCAGGGACACGATGCCGCCTCGCCCGCGTTCCGGCAGCTTTTCACCCGCGAGAGCGTCGTCGCTAGCGACTGGTACCAGGCCCGGCTGGCCGCGCAACAGCGCCGCGACGTCGCGCACTGGCAGCGCCAGACCCAGTATCTTGAGAAGGTCGTCGCGCGCCCAAACTACGCCGATGTCGTGACGAAGCTCGGCCTGCGGGAGCGACTGGCCACGGTGCGCTTCGCCGCCGGCACCGCGA
Source organism: Opitutia bacterium (assembly GCA_947442255.1). The sequence continues at coordinate 20,655 of CANEVO010000062.1, read as the reverse complement.
GAGCGGCCGATTATCCGACCAGTTTGGTCGGCACGCTGGGCGTCGATCCGGCGCTCGCACCGTAGCAACCTGTCGGGCTTCGCCCGCAGGCTGCTAAACCAATGGCTGCGCCATTGGGCGGAGGGGGGAACCAAGTTTTCCAGAAGCTTGCGGGCGACGTCCGAAACTCTGCCAGGTGGCATGGGTCTCCCGACCCATGAATCGCGTTCGAACCGCGTTGCCAGCCTTCCGCGCTGGCGCATCGTCCGCCTCATGCGCTTCTCCCCACGTTTCGCCCTAGTCTGCCGTGTGGCCTTCGTGCTCGGCACCATCAGCAGCCTGGTATCTGCGCAGCAACCCGCCACGCCGCCCCCGCTGCCCCCGCTGCCGCCGGGAGTTGAGCCGCCCGCTCCCCTGGTGCCACCAGGCCTTTTTGCGCTGCCCGACGATCTCGAAATCACCGTCTGGGCCCGGTCTCCGCTCTTCCGGAATCCAACCAACATGGACATCGATGTGCAGGGGCGGATCTGGATCACCGAGGCGATGAACTACCGCCGGCATCAGGGACGGGATCCGGACGGCGATCGCGTGATGATTCTCGCCGACACCGATGGCGACGGCCAGGCAGACCAAAGTTCGGTCTTCGTCCAGGAACCCGCCCTGCTCGCCCCGCTGGGAATCGCGGTCATCGACAATCGGATCGTCGTTTCCAATGCCCCCGACCTCATCGTCTACACCGACGTCGATCGGGATGGAAAATTCGATCCGCGCGTCGATCAACGCGACGTGCTGCTGACCGGCTTCAACGGTCGCAACCATGACCACTCCCTGCACTCGGTCACGGTCGGGCCGGATGGCCGCTGGTATTTCAACCAGGGCAACACCGGTGCCCACTTCACCGATCGTTCCGGCCGGACCTTCCGCGTCGGCAGCGTCTACGATCCGGGATCAAGCAGCAGCGGGACGCCGCAGCCCCTGCCGTTCAAACCGATCGCGATCGCCGGTGCCCGCAGCGACGACGGCCACATCTATGTCGGTGGATTCGCCATGCGCATGAAACCCGACGGCACAAACGTCGAGGTCATCGGCTACAATTTCCGCAACAGCTACGAACAGACAATCACGTCGTTCGGCGACGTCTTTCAGAACGACAACGACGACCCGCCTGCCGCGCGCACGAGTTACCTGATGGAATACGGCAACGCGGGATTCTTTTCGCGCGATGGCTCGCGCACCTGGCAGGCTGACCGACGCCCGGCCCAGGGCACCCCGGTGGCCGAATGGCGCCAGCAGGATCCCGGCACCATCCCCGTCGGCGACGTTTACGGCAACGGCGCGCCGACCGGCATCGTGACCTACGAGGGCGACGCCTTGGGCGAAAAGTGGCGCGGCGTCCTGCTCAGTTGCGAGTCCGCCCGAAACACGATCTTCGGCTACTTTCCCAAGGTCGACGGCGCCGGCTACCAACTCGACCGCTTCGACTTCCTCACCAGCAACCAGGAGCAGCAGTTCGCCGGCATGGACTCGCAGCGCGGAAAAATTTCCGCGGAGCTGAAGACGTGGTTCCGCCCCGCGGACATCGCCGTCGGTCCCGATGGCGCGATCTACGTCGCAGACTGGTTCGATCCTCGCGTGGGCGGGCACCAGGATCTCGACACCAGCACCGGCGGGACAATCTACCGCATCGCGCCGAAAGGGAAAAAACTGACCGTGCCGAAATTCGATCTCGCGACGACCGAGGGACAAATCGCCGCGCTGCGGAATCCGGCCGTCAATGTTCGCGCCCTCGGTTACTCGCGGCTGCAGGCCAAGGGGGCGGCGTCCGTCGGGCCGGTGGCGGCGTTGCTGAACGATCCGAATCCTTATGTGCGGGGCCGCAGCGTCTGGCTCCTCGCCGAACTAGGTCCCGAAGGCCTCGCCCGCGTGGAGCAGGAATTGAAGTCGTCGGAGCCGCTGATGCGGATCGCGGCGTTTCGCGCCTTGCGCCGGACCGGGCATCGGTTCCTCGAACATGCCCGCGGGCTCGCCAGCGATCCGTCGCCGGCCGTGCGCCGTGAAGTCGCCCTCGCGTTGCGCGATGTGCAGATCGACGGCGCGCGCGATCTCCTGCTCACCGTCGCCCGGGGCTACGACGGCCGCGATCGCGCCTACCTCGAGGCATGGGGCATTGGCGCCACCGGCAAGGAGGCCGCCCTCTACTCCGCCCTCGCCGCCTCCGCGCCGGATACCAACGCGGCAAAATGGCCAGCCTCCTATGCCAACCTGATTTGGCGGCTCACGCCGGCCGGCGCCGAGGGGGCCTTCGCCACCCGCGCGGCCGCCACCAACCTGTCCGAGATCGATCGGCTCGCTGCAGTGACAGCGCTCGGTTTCATTCCGACCCGGGAAGCCTCCGGGGCTCTGCTCGATCTCGCCCAGAAATCCACCGGACGCGTCAAGGATCACGCGCTGTGGTGGCTGCTCAATTACCGTCAGACCCGCTGGAAGGATCACGGACTCGACGCGGCCCTGAAAACCCGCGGACTCTACGACGCGAGCGCGGTCAAGGTCGCACCGAGTGTCATCCCGCGCGCCGATCCCACACGCTTTCCTGCGGTCGCCACGCTGGCCGCACTGCCCGGCGATGCCGCCCGGGGAGCCAGCACCGCCCAGGCCTGCCTGCTGTGCCATCGCATCGGCGCAACCGGCGCCGAGTACGGACCCGCGCTGACCGGCTTCGCGAAAAGCCAGTCCACCGAGGTCGTGATCAACGCGATCGTAAATCCCTCCTCCGACATTGCCCACGGCTTCGACGGCGCGGAAATCACGCTCGTGGACGGCACCGTGGTCCACGGGATCGTCATCGGGCTCGGCGATCCGCTCGTCGTGCAATCGATGGGTGGACTGACGCAGATGATTCCCGCCGACCGGATCAAGTCCCGCGTGCCCCTCGGCCGATCGCTGATGCTCGGCGCCGAACAACTTGGGCTGAAGCCCGAGGACGTCGCCGACATCGTCGCGTACTTGAAGACCCAGTGAACTCACCGAGGCGGGCGTCTCCGAGTTCGTAGTTCCGCCTGAAGGCGGAACTACCAACCCAGGCCGGCCCGCAATTGATCTCCGACCGTCGGTCCGTTCTCCTCCGTCGATTCTCCCATGGCCACCTCCTCCCGGCTCGCGAAGCACCGTTGCCCCTGGCCCACCAAACCGCTCGACATCGAATACCACGACACCGAATGGGGCGTGCCCCTGCACGATGATCGTGCGCTTTTCGAATTGCTGACCCTCGAGGGCGCGCAGGCGGGCCTGAGCTGGTCGACCATCCTGGCCAAGCGGGAGAATTATCGGCGCGCGTTCGATTCGTTCTATGCGCCCACGATTGCCGCCTACGATGCGAGGAAGGTCGCGAGCTTGCTGACCGATGCGGGCATCGTACGCAATCGGTTGAAAGTCGCGTCGACGGTCGCCAACGCCGGAGCGTTTCTCGCGGTGCAGCAGGAGTTCGGCAGCTTCGATCGGTTCCTTTGGTCGTTCGTCGGCGGGAAGCCGATCGTGAATCGCCGCCGGCAGATGAAGGACGTCCCGGCGCGCACGCCGGAAAGCGACGCCCTCAGCAGGGCCCTCCTCGCGCGCGGATTCCAATTCGTCGGTTCCACGATCTGCTACGCCTTCATGCAGGCGAGCGGCATGGTGAACGATCATCTGGCGACCTGCCCGCGCCATGCCGCGTGCACCAAGGCGGGCCGGGCACTCCGTGGCGCACTGCGCCCTCCCCGATGAGTTCGCCCCCCGTTGCCCCCGCGCCGGCCCGTTCCCCCGAGGCCACGCACCTTCGCGAGTTGTCACCCCAGCAATGGAAGTCCGGCATCGCAGCGTGGCTGGGTTGGTTGTTCGACGGACTGGAACTCCACCTTTACACGCTCATCGCGGCGCCACTCGTCGTGCAGTTGCTCCAGGCCGCCAGCGCGGCCGATCCGGCGGTGAAGGAAAAGAGCGCCTACATCCAGGCGGCCTTTCTCCTCGGCTGGGCTGTCGGCGGCGCATTCTTCGGTCGACTCGGCGACATCCTCGGCCGCAGTCGGGCGCTCGCCCTCACGATCCTGACCTACGCCCTCTTCACCGGCCTCTGCGCCTTCGCGCAAACCTGGTGGCAGTTGATGATCTTCCGCTTTATTGCGGCGCTCGGCATTGGCGGCGAATGGGCAGTGGGTGCCGCGCTGCTCGCCGAAACCTGGCCCAAGGCCTGGCGGCCGTGGATGGCGGCGATGCTCCAGACCGGCGTGAACATCGGGATCCTCCTGAGTGCCGTCGTGGTGACCGTGCTCTCGTTCGTGCTGCCCCCGAATGCCGAGCGCTGGGTGTTCCTCGTCGGCGTGCTGCCCGCACTGCTCGTATTCTGGATTCGCCGGCATGTGCCCGAGCCGGAGACGTGGCAGCGGGCGGACGCCGCGGTCCAGCATCGGAACCCGGGCGCCCTCGAACTCTTCCGCGGCCGCGTGCTTCGCACCACGATCACGACCACCGTCGTCTGCGCCCTGGGATTGTCCGCGTGGTGGCTCTTCATGTTCTGGCATCCGCAACACCTCCGCCGGCTGGCTGGGGCGGAAGGCGTGCCCACGGCGGAAATCACCGGCATAGTTTCGAGCGCCTTTTTCCTCGTCAACGCGGTGGCAATCCTCGGCAACTTCGCCGCCGGTTGGCTGGCCCGGCGGCTCGGCAACCGGCGCGCCATCGTCTGGCTGTTTGCGGGACTGGGGCTCGCCATGATCGGGGCATTCGCGACGCCGCGCACGTTCGCCGAACTCGCCTGGTTCTGGTGCCCGCTGATCGGCTTCTTCTCCGGCCTGTTCGCCCTGTTCACGATGTACATGCCGCCGCTGTTCCCGACGCTCCTGCGCACGACGGGCGCCGGCTTCTGCTACAACATCGGCCGCGTCGCGGCGGCCGTGGCCTCGGTGGTCTTCGGCCTTCTCGCCCCAGTCGGCGATTTTCGCGGCGCCCTCTTGATCACCGGCACCATCGCACTCGCCGCCGCCGTCGCGTCCCTCCAGCTGCCCGAACGGACCTACGAGAACGAAGTGACGTGATCGCGCTGCACGCTCACCGCGATCGCCGGCGGATTTGAGTGTGCATTCGAAAGCAGACTTGGGTTTTTTCACCCATGCCCACGATGCTCGTGATCCTCGGGGAGAGATTCGATGAAATTGAAGTCATTACGCCGGTCGATTTCCTTCAAGTTTCCTGTTCTTAATTTTTGCGTCCGTCTGCCTGCTTCGACATGAATCGCCCATGACTGACCAACGCCAAACTAGCACCGCGAAACCCGGAACCAGCTACGACTTTGTGGTCATTGGCGGAGGAAGCGCGGGGTTTAATGCCGCGCGCGTCGCCGTTTCCCTTGGACTCAAGACGGCCGTCATCGATGGGGCCCGGGAACTCGGTGGGCTGTGCATTCTCCGCGGCTGCATGCCATCCAAGACGCTCCTCTACATGGCCGAGGTCCTCCACCTCGCGCAAAAGGGAAGGATCTTCGGACTCAAGATTCGCACGGCCCGCGCGGACATGAAGGCGATCCACGCGCGCAAGAAAAAGATCATCGCCGAGTTCGCAGACTACCGCGTACGGGCCCTCGAGTCCGGTCGGTTCGATCTGATTCACTCCGACGCAGAATTTGTCGATGCGCACACGGTGCGGCTTGCGAACGGCCGGCTCGTGCGGTCCCGTCATTTCCTCATCGGCACCGGCTCGAAAGTCAGCGTCCCGCCAATCCCCGGCCTCGCGGAATCACGGTGCTGGACGAGCGACGAAGTGCTCGACCTCGATTTCGTCCCGCCGAGCGTGATCGTCCTCGGCGGCGGCATCGTCGCGTGCGAGCTCGCCCAGTTTCTCAACCGGATTGGCAGCCGCGTGATCCTCGTTCAGCGCAGCCCCAACATTCTGCGAGATCACTCGCCGGCGGCCTCGAGTGTGATCCAACAGGCTTTCGTCGACGAAGGCATCGAGCTCTTCGCCGGCACCGGGCTTCAGGCGGTCACCCGCGACCGCCGTGGTTTCGGCGTCACCTTTGCCCATGATGGTAAAGTCATCCGCCGCCGCGCAGCCCACCTCTTCAACGCGCTGGGCCGCGAGCCCAACACCGCCGGGCTCAACCTCGCGGCGGCCGGTGTCCACCTCCGGCCCGGCGGCCGAATCGTCACGAATCGCTGGCAGCAGACCACCGTGCCGCACATCTATGCCGCCGGCGACTGCGCCGGGCCGGCGGACATCGTCCACATCGCAATCCAGCAAGGTGAACTTGCGGCGCGGCACGCCGCGGGCGTCGCGAAGCTCAAGCCCGTCGATTACTCGCTGCTCCTGAATGTCGTCTTCACGGATCCCCAACTCGCCACCATCGGCCGGCTCGAGGCCGAACTCGATCGCGAGGGCGTCGCCTACCTGAGCGCGAGCTATCCCTTCAACGATCACGGCAAGTCGATCCTGATGGACGCGAACTACGGCTACGTGAAGGTCATCGCCGAGCCGAAGCGGGGCCGGATCCTCGGCGCCGAGATCGTCGGTCGCGACGCCGGCGAACTCATCCACGCGTTTAGCGGTCCCCTCGCGATGAAGGCCACCGTCTTCGATCTCCTGCGTGCACCGTGGTATCACCCGACGCTGGCCGAGATCATCACGTATCCACTCGAGGAGATCGCGGAAAAGATTTCGGCCTCGTAACGGAGGCCGCGATGGCTGCGGCGTGGCACGGGTCGCCCGACCCGTGAAATGGTTTCGAGTCTGCCCTTCATGGGTCGGGAGACCCATGCCACGACTGGAAACAGCCTCAGCCAGCGATGGCCAGCAGGTCCGGCAGTGTGACACGGCGCTCATAGAGCGCCTTGCCGACGATCACCCCGTCCAAATTGGCGTAACGTCGCGCGAGCTCCGCCAGCTTGATCACGTCTTCGCGCCGGCTGACGCCACCACTCGCGATGATCCGCAGACCCGGCACCGCGAGCATCGCCTCCTGCGCGGAGAAATTCGGACCGGTCAGCATTCCGTCCGTCCCGATGTCGGTGTGGATCACCGTCTTCACGCCCAAAACCGCCATCCGCTGCGCGAGGCCCAACGCGCTCGCGTTCGTGGTATCCACCCAACCTTTTACCGCGACCTTGCCATCCTTGGCGTCGATGCCGACCGCGATCCGATCGCCATACGCCGCCACCAACTCGGCCACAAACGCCTCGCTTTCCGCCGCCCGGGTCCCAATCACCACGCGGGCCACACCGGAGTCCAGGGCCCGATCGACGGCGTCCCGGGTGCGGAGGCCGCCGCCCAGTTCGACCTGCAAGCCAACCGCCGTGATGGCCTTCACGGTCGAGAGATTCTTCGGTTCGCCGGCAAAGGCCCCATCAAGATCGACCACGTGCACCCAGACGCTGCCGGCGGTCCGGAACTCCGCAGCGACCTCCGCCGGATTCTCGGCGTAGATGGTTTCCTGATCGGCACGTCCCTGGAGGAGCCGCACACAGCGGCCGCCCCGGATGTCGATGGCGGGATAAATGATCATACAGGCGCCGAGCGAAGCGACGATGCACGGGAAACACACGCCAAGAATTCGCCTCGGATTCGGGACGAATTACGACTGGATCCGAATCACCGACCACGCAAGCGGCTCCCCCGCGCGATGGCATGGCGCCCCTTCCCGCCCGGCGCGGCGCCGTTCCCGCCAGGCCCTAAAAACGCTTTGCTCCCGTGCCGCGCCGCGCGAAGCTCATGCTCATGTCGAGCTACCAAGTCCCCCCGTTCCTCACCGATTTGCTGCGCGCCCGTTCGCCTTCGGGCTACGAAGGTGAGGCTCAGGCGGTCTTCGACAAGTACGTCAAGCCCGCGGCCGACGCCTACACTCCCGACGCCTTGGGCAACCGAATCGCCACGTTGAATCCCAAGGGCGACCCCGTGCTCATGCTGGCCGGCCACATGGACGAACTCGGGCTCATCATCACCTACGTCAACAAGGACGGTTACCTCTACTTCGACACGATCGGAGGCCACGACCTCAGTGTCATTTCCGGCCGCCGGGTCGACATCCAGACCGCCGACGGCATCGTCAAGGGTGTCACTGGCAAGCGCGCCATTCACCTCATGGATGACGAGGACCGAAAGAAAGTGCCGAAGAAGCACGAGATCTGGATCGATATCGGCGCCCGCACCAAGAGGGAGGCGCTCGACCGCGTGGCCATCGGCGATGTCGCGACCTACGATCACCAACTGGAGATGATCCACGGCAGCATCGGTGCCGCGCGGGCCTTCGACAACAAGGTGGGCGCCTACATCGTGGGCGAGACGCTGATCCGGCTGTCCCGGGAAAAGAAGAAATTTGCCGCCAAGATCGTGAGCGTCGCCACCGCCCAGGAGGAGATTGGCGTGCGGGGCGCCACCACCGCCGCCTACTCGGTCAATCCGCACCTCGCGATCGCCGTCGACGTGGGCCACGCGACGGATCACCCGGATTGCGACAACCGGCGCTTTGGCGAGACCCGGCTCGGGGATGGCCCGATCATCTGCCGCGGAGCCAATATCAACCCGAAGGTCTACGATCGCCTCCTCAAGGCGGCGAAGAAACTCAAGCTACCCTACCAACTCGAGGCGGATCCGCGCCCCACCGGCACCGACGCCCGTGCGCTGCAACTCGGCCGCGGCGGAATTGCGACCGGCTTGATCAGCGTCCCGCTCCGGTACATGCACACCCCGAGCGAAATGGTGGATCTCGAGGACGTCGAACGCTGCGTCCTCCTCCTCGTCGAGTTCGCGAAGAGCCTCGAAAAGGGCGATTACGGGCACTGGTAGGTTTTTGCTGCGCAAAAACCTTGGGCGTTGATTTTCGATCGGCACCCGATCTCCACGATGTCCATGCATCGCTTCATGGTAGCGCTTCATGGTAGCGCTACTCCTGCTTGCCCTCGCGGAAACGGTGAAGAGCTACCCCGTCGACCGCTGCTAGGCAGCCCGCGTGAGCAGCGGGAAGTTTAGCCTGCCCGACGCGATACGCCGATCCGCGAGTCGACCAACACCGCGGCCCGCCATCTCAAAATCAAACTGCTTCCCCCGAAAATGCCTCCGGCATTTTCGTAGTAAACGGCGCCCCGCGCCGTTTACGCCGCGTCCTGCTTGGGTTCGGCCTTGATCGTCCGGCGCAGCGTCGGCTTGCGCCGGCCGGCCACCACCGCGGAATCGATCACCACCTCGGCGACGTCGTCGCGCTGCGGCAGCTCGTACATCACCTCGAGCATCATGCTTTCCATGATGGCGCGGAGCGCGCGGGCGCCCGTCTTCAATTCGACCGCCTTCTGTGCAATCGCCCGGACGGCATCGGACGTCAGCTTCAGCCGCACGCCATCCATCGCGAAGAGCTTTGAGTACTGCTTCACCATCGCGTTCTTGGTCTTCAGCAGGATCTTCACGAGATCCTCCACCGCGAGCTGATCCAGGACAGATACGACCGGCAGGCGGCCGATGAACTCGGGGATCATGCCGAAACGGATGAGATCCTCGGGCGCGAGAGCCTTCATCATCATCTCTGGACCCAGCGCCGCCTCCTGCTGCGCCGCGATCGACGAGAAGCCGAGGCTGCGCGAGCCCATCCGGCGTTGGACGATAGCATCGAGCCCGACAAACGCCCCGCCGCAGATGAAGAGGATGTTCGAGGTGTTGATCTGGATGTATTCCTGGTTCGGATGCTTGCGCCCGCCCTGCGGCGGCACATTGCACGTCGTCCCCTCGAGAATCTTGAGCAGCGCCTGCTGCACGCCTTCGCCCGACACGTCGCGGGTGATCGAGACGTTCTCGGTCTTGCGGCCAATCTTGTCGATCTCGTCGATGTAGATGATGCCGCACTCGGCCTTCTTCACGTCGTAGTTCGCCGCCTGGAGCAGGCGGAGGACGACGTTCTCCACGTCCTCGCCGACGTAGCCCGCCTCGGTGAGCGTCGTCGCGTCGGAGATCGCAAACGGGACATCGAGAATCTTGGCCAGCGTGCGGGCGAGCAGGGTCTTGCCGGAACCAGTCGGGCCGACGAGGAGAATGTTACTCTTCTCGACCTCGACCTCGCTGAACTCGGGCGAGAGCGCGGCTGAGTCCTTGGACTGGCCCGCAGCGAACATCAATCGCTTGTAGTGGTTGTAGACGGCGACCGAGAGGACCTTCTTCGCGTGGTCCTGGCCAATGACGTAGTCGTCGAGCGTCTTCCGGATATCCGACGGCTTGATCAGCCGGAAAGCCGGCTTGGCATCCACCGCCGGCACCTTCACTTCACGATCGATGATCGTCTTGCAGACGTTGACGCAGGAATCGCAGATGTAGACCCCCGGACCCGCGATGATCTTCTTCACCTCGGCCTGTGACTTTCCACAGAACGAGCAGAGGGTCATGCGCGCGGATTTGGCCATGACCGGAGAGTGAAACGGGCCGGAATCGAGTCGAGGTCGGAGTTGCCCGCGATGGGGACGGGCGCGGCTCAGGCCGCAGTTTGCACGACGGTCTGAGCCTCGCGGGTCGAGGCCACGACGTGGTCGACAATCCCATACTCCTTCGCCTCGGGGGCGCTCATGTAGTAGTCGCGATCCGAGTCCTTCTCAATCTGCTCCGCCACCTTGCCGGTGTGCCGGGCCAGCGCCTCGTTGAGGGTCTTGCGCCAGCGCAGAATCTCGCGGGCGGCGATGACGATATCCGCCGCCTGCCCGCCGGCGCCGCCGCTCGGCTGGTGAATCATGACTCGGCTGTTCGGCAGCGCGAAACGCTTGCCCTTCGTGCCGGCCGCCAGGAGCACGGTGCTCATGCTCGCGGCCATGCCGATGCAGTAGGTGACAATGTCACACTGCAGGAAATTCATCGTGTCGTAGATGGCCATGCCGCCCGTCACCACGCCGCCAGGAGAGTTGATGTAGAGGTGGATGTCCTTTTTCGAATCCTCCATCTGGAGGTAAAGCAACTGCGCGATCACGGCGTTCGCGACGCCGTCGTCGATCGGCGTCCCGATGAAAACGATGCGATCCTTCAGCAGGCGGCTGAAGACATCCCATTGGCGTTCACCGCGGCCGGTGTTTTCCCAGACGGTGGGAATGTAGTAGGAGCTCACGTGGTATGGGTCGGTGGTTGGCCGCTCAAGCCTTCGGCTGAGCGTCGGCCACCTTAGCTTTGGACACCAGAAAATCAACCGCCTTGTCGAAAATGATCGATTGCTGCACCGAGCGGAGCTGCTCGCGATCACTGCCGAGCGCCTTCGCCAGCTTGTCCGGCTTCTGGCCGGAGCGGGACGTCTCGCGATAGAGCCAGTTGTTCAAATCGTCGTTGGTGACGGTGATTTTTTCCGCCTCGGCGATCTTCGCGAGGATGAGCTGCAGTTTCACCCGGCTCGTGGCGGCCTTCCGCGCACTGGCAAAGAGCTCGACCTTATCCTTTTCGAACTGCTCCTGCGGCACGCCGCGGCGCATGTTCTCCTCGAGGAACTGCCGGAGCACGGACTGGGTCTCGGCTTCCACCAGCGACTCCGGCACCGGGAAATCGACGGCGGCATCCATCTGCTCAGTCACCTGGCGGCGCTGGCCGACCCGGTTCTGCTGCTCCTTGTGCATCTTGACGTTGGTCCGCACCTGCGACTGCAGGCCGGCCAGATCATCAACCTGATGCGCCTTGAAGAACTCGGCGTTGAGCTCCGGGAGGACGCGCTCGCGAATCTCCTGGATGTCCACGCTGTAGAGGGCGGTCTTGCCCGCGAGCGCCGGCACGGCGGCGAACTCCGCCGGAAACACCACGGTCAGGTCCTTCTTGTCGCCCGGCTTGAGGCCGGCGAGCTGTTTGCCGAGGCCCGGGATCACGCCTTCCTGCGCGCCCTCGACCTCTTCCCAGGTCTGCGGAGCCTTGCCGTAGAGCTGCTTCTCCGGGGCGATTTCAGTGATCGCCTGACCGTCGATCTTGCCCTCGTAAGCGAGCTTCACGTAGTCGCCCTTTTGCGCCGGGCGGTCCGCCGGCTTGAAATCCGCCCGCTCGGAGCGCAGGCCCGTGATGATGTCCTCAACCTCGGCGTCCGTCGCCTCGGTCGAGGTGGTTTCCGTCTTGAGATTGGTGTAGTCGGGCAGCGCGAACTCGGGGCGCACGTCGATCGTGACGGTCACGGTCGCGGGCTGGCCGGCCTCGATCTTGCCTTCCTCCACGCCCACGACGTTCAACGCGTCGATCTTTTCCTTCTCCATGCCCTCGCGGTAGGCGCGGGCCACGACCTTCTGCTTGAACTCCTCGGCGACTTCCTTGCCGAACTTGCGGGCGATCATGGCCGCGGGCGCCTTCCCTGGCCGAAAGCCCGGGATGCGCGCAAACTTGCCGATTTCGCCCACGACGGCCTGGTGTTCCGCGTCAACTTCGCTCGGGTCGAGCGTCACGACGAGGGTCTTGCGGGTGGCGGATACGTGGTTCAGTTGGACGTTCACAGCAGTATAAACAGACGAGGTGGTGTTTAAGGAATTGGTCACGCTAGGCTGCGAGAGGGGGTGGTCAATGCCGATTCTGGACCGGAAATGGCTTGGGACAGGAGCGACAGGGAATTGACCTCCCGCAGCCCGCAAACCATGCCACTTCGACGATGACGAGCCTCCGCCAACTCCTCGACGCGCACGCTCCCGTACTGCTGTTGGACGCGGCCTCGTCCCTGATTCAGGTCGGCTGGCTGAACGCCCGCGAGCCCGCTCGCTGGCAGACGTCGACGGCCGAGGCGGGCATCGGCCTCTTCGAGTCGATCCAAAGTCTCGGCGTCGACGTCGGCGCCGCCGGGGCGTTGGTTTTCTGCGAAGGTCCGGGATCCGTCCTCGGGGTGCGAACCGCGGCCGTGGCACTGCGCACCTGGAGTCTCCTTCGGGCTCGCCCGGTCTTCGCCTACTCGAGCCTCGCGGTGGTGGCCCATGCGCTCCACCGGCCCGAGGTCGGGGTCATCGTCGATGCCCGCCGGGATTCCTGGCATCTCTACCGAACCGGCACCGGCCTCCAACGCGTGGCCACCGCGGCCCTGGCAGGGGAATTGATCATGCCCGAACACTTTCGGCACTGGTCTCCGCGGCCGCCGAGCGTGGGCACCACCTCCTACGACCTGAGCCAGATCCTGCCGCAGGTGGAAACGCTTGATCTGTTTCGGCCCACGGATGCACCAGACGCGTTTCTCGCCGAGGAGCCTTCCTACGTGACCTGGACGCCTCACATTCATCGTGCGCCCAGCGCCCGATGACCGCGACCGCCGCCCCTCATCTGCGCTGCTGGGCCGAAATCGATCTCGCCGCGCTCGAGCGCAATCTCCGGGTGATTCGATCCTCCCTGCCCCCGCACATGCGCTATGTGGCGGTGGTGAAAGCCGACGCCTATGGCCACGGCCTGCACCACGTCGCAGCGCGGCTCATGCACGCTGGCGCGGAACTGTTCGCGGTGGCCAACGTCACCGAGGCCGCCGCCCTGCGGGAGCTCGGACCGGGCTGGCCCATCCTCGTCCTCAGCCCGCTCCTGCCCGGCGAGGAACAGGCCCTGATCGACAGCGACCTCGCCGCGACGGTTTCGAGCATCGAGGAACTGCACCGCTTCGAGGCTGCCGCGGCGCGGGCGGACCGCACGATCGCCGTGCACGTGAAAATCGACACCGGCATGGGCCGCGCCGGCGTGTGGCATGAGGAGGCGCCGGCACTTTTCACGGCCCTCGCCGCCGCACCGCACCTGCGGCTCGCCGGAGTCTTCACCCACTTCGCGAGCCCGGACGAGGACGCGGCCTTTACCGCCGAGCAGCGTCGCCGCTTCCTGCATACGCTGGATGGTTTGCCCGGGTTGAACCTGGCCCAGCTCTTCATCCATGCTGATAACAGCGCGGGCATCGAGACGCTCCCGGGCGCGAGCCCGTTCAATGCGGTGCGGATCGGCCTCCTCCAGTTCGGCGTGCTGCCGGCCCGCCAATCCCTCTTGGCGCCGGTGCGGACCGAGCCGGTGTTCAGCTTTCACACCCGCGTCTGCCTGGTAAAACGCCTGCCCCGCGGCACCGGGATCAGCTACGGGCGCACGCACGTCCTCGATCGCGACGCCACGATCGCCGTGCTCTGCGCCGGCTACGCCGACGGCCTCCCACGCGCGGCCAGCAACCGCGCCGAAGTCCTGATCCGCGGACAACGTTGCCGCGTGCTCGGCCGGGTCACCATGGATCAAACCGTCGTCGACGTGACGCACGTGCCGGGCGTGGCCTGCGGCGACCAAGCCACGCTCGTGGGCCGGCAGGGCACCCAGGAGATCACGCTCGCCGCGTTCAGCCAGGCCGCCGACACCATCCCGTGGGAAACTCTGACTTCCGTGACGAAGCGGGTCCCGCGCCTCTACAAGACGGCTCTCGGCACCTGAGGTGGGCGCAGCAACTGCGCCCACGACCGGCCCGTCTCTTGACTTAGCTAATGCCCTAGCTAACATTCGCCTCATGCCCGCCTCCCGTCCGCGAAAGGCCGCCCAACCCACGCGCCGGGGCCGTCGACTCTCAGCCGCCGACCCGGCTCCCCGCCCCTCCATGGTCAACGTCCACGAGGCCAAGACCAATCTCTCCCGCCTCCTCGTCCGGGTCGAGGCCGGCGAAGAGATCACGATTGCACGGGCCGGCCACCCCTTTGCCCGCCTCGTTCCTTTGGCGGTCGCCGCTTCCAGTGGTCCTCGCATCCCCGGCCGTTTCAAGGGCATGTTCGGTCCGCTTACCGCCGAAGAGGCCATGGCGCCGCTCCCGCCGGATCACGCCGGACTTACCCCGAGTTCCACGGATCCTCTTTCGCCACGGTGAAGTTGCTCCTCGATACGCACACCGTGCTTTGGTGGCTCGAGGCGAATCCGAGGCTGGGGCCGCGCGCCACCAAGGCCATCAGCGACCGCGGCAACCAATGCTGGCTCAGCGCGGTGTCGGTCTTCGAAATCGAAACCAAGCATCGTCTCGGCAAGCTCACCCTGCCCGTGCCGCTCCAACTCGGCTGGGACTCCACCCTCCAGGCAGAGTCGTGGGAAATCCTGCCCGTCACGCTCCCGCACGCGCGGCAAGCCGGCCGTTGGCCGGGGAGCCATGGCAATCCCTTCGATCGCCTCCTCGCCGCGCAAGCCGAGTTGGAAAATCTCACGCTCGTCACCTGCGATCCAGCCTTCGCCGCCTTCGGCACCCGCACCTTGTGGTGAGGGAGACCGAAATGTTTGCTGGTTCCTGGCTTTCTGGCTTCCGGCTCAAACCACCCGGTCTCTGCCGTTCACCACCGAGGCACCGAATGGACCGGCCATCACAACCCGTCTCCGCAGCTCCGCGTGAGTTAAATCAGATCCCGATCACGGCACCCCGAACGCCATGATGTTCGGCCCGGTCGCGACGGCGACGAACTGCTTTTGATCGAAAACGTAAGTCATCGGGGACGCCTTCCACAGCGCGTTCGTCTGAAAACTCCACAGCGGTTTCCCGCTTTTCGCATCCGCGGCCATCAGCGCTCCGCTGTCCTCACAGAAGATCACTACGCCTCCGGCCGTGCTAATCACGCCGCCCCACGACTCGACGGTGCCCACCTGCGGCAGCGCCCACACGACCTGGCCCGTCGTGATATCGATCGCTCGAAGCGACCGCTGCGCGCCCGGCGCCGGCACATAAGAGCCGCCCATGAAGCGCTTGCCGGCCTCCCACTCCATCGGGACCTTGGTGAAGATGCCGCCCATGTCGTTCGTCTGAACGTAATAGAGCTTCGTGATCGGGTTGTAGGAGGTGGAGTACCAGTTCGACGCGCCGACGAGGGCCGGATAAACTAGCCGGCCCTCCAACGTCGGCTCCATGTTCGGAGCGCGCAGCGGGCGGCCCTTGGGATCTAGGCCCGTCGCCCACGTGACCTTGTCCACGTACTGCTGGCCGAGGAGATATTCGCCGTTGGTGCGATCGAGCACGTAGAAAAATCCGTTGCGGTTCGCCTGCACAAGGAGCTTCCGCGGCTTGCCCTGCCAGTCGGCGTCGACGAGCGCGGGCGTTTCCTGCGCGTCGTAATCCCACACGTCGTGCGGCGTGAACTGAAAATGCCACTTGAGGGCGCCGGTCTTCGCATTCAACGCCACGACCGAGTCCGTGTACAGGTTGTCGCCCAGGCGATCTTCGCCGTAGAGATCCGGACAGGGATTCCCGACCGTCCAGTAAACCGTATCCAGCGCGGCATCATAGGTCCCGGTCATCCAGGTCGCACCACCCGGATGATCGATGCCCTTGCCCTGCCAGGTCTCCGAACCGGGCTCACCGCGCTTCGGCGTCGTCCAGAACCGCCAGACTTCCTTCCCTGTCGTCTGATCGTAGGCCGCCAAAAAACCGCGGACACCTTCGTCGCCACCGGAGGTTCCGGTGATCACCAGGTTGCCGACCGGCAGCGGCGCCCCGGTCGCGTTGTAGTTCTGGCGCCAGTCGGCCATCTCGGTTTCCCAGAGCAGCGCGCCGGTGACCTTGCTCAACGCGATGATGTGCGCGTGGTCCGTGACCATGAACAACCGATCGCCAACCACTGCCACGCCGCGGTTTATGCCCCCGGAGGCGTTGCCCACGAGGCCCTTGGTCCGTGGGCGCTGGTAATGCCAGATCTCGCGACCGGAGCCGGCATCGAGCGCGTAGCATTCGTTGGCGGCCGTCACGTACATCACGCCCTCGGACACGACCGGCGTGGACTGCACGTTGCCGGTGTTGCGCATCGTGAAGGTCCACTTCGGCGCGAGCGAGGCGACGTTGCCCTGATTGATTTGGGTCAGCGTGCTGTAGCGGCTGCCACCGGGCCCGCCGTTGTAATTCGTCCAGTCGGTTTGCGACGTCACGGAGCGCCATTGCGCGCCATCCTTGCGGAAGAGGTGCAGCTTGTGGTCGTCGCCGAGCAACTGGAGATCGAACTGGCTCTGATTCAGGATCAGGCCCGCGAACGATGTGCCGCCGGCGGCGATCGTGGCGCGCACCGGCGCGGTGCCTTCGCGCGGCTTCAGCGTGCGGAGAAATTGAATGAGTTTCGAAGTGTCGCTCTCCGTGAGGGCTGGCGCCGGCGGCATCCCGGAGGCGGGAAAGCCCTGGCGGAAAATTGTCCGCAGCTCGTCATCGGAGCGGATCGGCACGCGCGCGGAGATGCCGGGCCCGAGTTCGCCGCCGTTGCCATCGGTGCCGTGGCAAGGCGCACAGCTCACGGCGAACACTTCGCGGCCCGTTTGCTGCGCGAGGACGCTCTGGCCGACGAGCAGGATACCAAGGAAGAGGGGTGACTTCATCCGCGGGAGTGTGCTCGTTCAGTGACGAACGGGAAGCCGGATTATTGGGCAGTTCCCGAAGTTAACCACCGAGGCACCTATCTTATCGACGGATCGATCGCCCCGCTCTTCGGAGCGGGGCGCGGATTGAAACATCGTGGTCGTAGCGCCATTCTGAGCTGACCCCTTCTGGCTTGGCCCTGCTAAACGATCGATGCGGGATCCGGAGTGGTTCGCTTCGCTTCGACAGGTTTCAGGGCGTTGATCTTTTCCATCTGCTCGTCACTGAGCGCGAAGCCTTCGAGATCGATGTTCTGCGCGATGCGTTCCGGATTGGTGCTTTTGGGGAGAACCACTCTGCCGGATTGAAGGTGCCAACGGAGGATGACCTGTCCGGTCGCGCGCCCGACGGCCGCGGCGATCTCAACAATCACAGGATCTTTCAAGAGTCCGAATGCGCCCGACGCAAAGGGGGCGTAGGCCTGCACCACAATGCCCTGCGCCTGGCAGTACCTTTCGAGTTCGGGATCCTGACAGTAGGGGTGGAGTTCAAACTGATTGACCATCGGAACGGTGCGGCCCGCGTCGATCAATTCGCCAAGGTGCGAGGGCGTGAAATTGCAGACCCCGATGGCGTGCGCGTCGCCGCGCCGCAGGATCGACTCGAAAGTTTCCCAGATCGCCAACCGGGCCTCCCGGGCAAAACCTCGGTCCTGGTTGGCGAACGTGCCGGGCCAGTGCATGAGCAAGAGGTCCACATAACCGATCCCAAGCTTCTCCTTGGAGACGTCAAAGTCATCCAGAACCCGTTGCTGAATATCCGGCACCTTGTCCCAATCCCATGTCAGCCGATGGGAAATCGCCACGTGAGGCGGCGCCGCCGGGTGGGCCAGCTTGGTGGTCACGAAAAAGTCTTGGCGTCGCAGTCGGCCCTCGGCCATCGCGCGCCCCAAAACGTCCCCGATTTGGCGTTCTGTACTGTAGCAGTGGGCGCCATCAAAGTGTCTAAATCCGACCTCCAGGGCGAGGGTCAGGGATCGCCACGCTTGCTCGGGAAGAAATCCCTGCATCACATCGCCGCCGGTCCAGTTGCCAAAGGCGCAACCAAAGCCGACGGTCGGAATAGATTTCCCGTTGCGCAAAGCACGCGTCGAAAGATTCATATTGGTACCAGTGAAAATCCGAATTCATCGCTTCCCGCGACAATAGACTTGAACCGGCGCGCGCAGATCGTGACATCGGGAACCCGCGATTGAACCCCTCAATTACCCGGGTCGGCGCCGCTTGACGCCAAGCTCCGTTTCGGACCCCTCCGCTGAACCGGCCCGCCTCACCGCCCTCACCTCCAGTCGCTTCGCCGCGAAAGAACCCCGATGCCAATTCTCTCCTCCCTTCTTCGCGCCCTCCTAATTTTTCTGGTTTCCGGGCTGACCACCCGGGCGGCCGACAAGCCCAACGTGCTGTTCATTATCGCCGATGATCTGAACTGCGATCTGGGATCCTACGGTGATCCGGAAGTGAAGTCGCCGAATATAGATGCCCTCGCCAGGAGAGGGGTGCGCTTTGAACACGCGTATTGCCAGTACCCGGTTTGCAATCCGAGCCGGACCTCGTTCCTGACGGGGAGGCGGCCGAACGCGACGAAGATACTCGGTCTTCCCCAGGGGAGCCGCTTCTCCTCCGACTACAAATACGGCTTTCACTTCCGGGATACGATTCCCGACACGCTCACGCTTCCCGAACTGTTTCGCCGGAATGGCTACGTTTCCGCCCGCGTGGGGAAGATCTATCATTTCGGCGTGCCGGGACAGATCGGCACCAGCGGTCTCGACGACCGGCAGTCCTGGGATTATCTCGCTAACCCCGCCGGCCGGGACAAGTCGGAGGAGAACAAGGTCTTTTCCCTCACTCCCGGCTACTTCGGCGGCAGCCTGAGCTGGCTGGCAGCGGACGGGGCCGATGCGGAGCAGACCGACGGCCTTGGTGCGACGGCTGCCATCAGCCTGCTTGAGGAATATGGAGCGAGCCGCCAGCCGTTCTTTCTGGCGGTGGGATTCTATCGCCCGCACACGCCCTACGTCGCGCCGCGCAAGTATTTCGACCTGTATCCGTCGGACCAGATCGCGTTGCCGAAGCTGACCGATCAGGACCAGCGCCGCGAACCCGCCGCGGCCTACGCCAGCCTTCTGCCCGAGGAGGCCGCCCTGTCGGACGCGCTGCGCCGCCAGGCCATTCAGGGCTACCGGGCCTCCATCTCCTTCATGGATGCCCAGGTGGGCCGCGTCGTCGATGCCCTGGATCGCTTGGGCCTCACGGAGAACACCGTGATCGTCTTCACGAGCGACCACGGCTATCACGCCTACGAGCATGGCCTGTGGCAGAAAATGAGCCTGTTCGAGAACTCCGCCCGCGTTCCGCTCATCGTGGTCGCCCCGGGAGCGCGAAAGGGAACGGCGGCGGTGACGATGTCAGAGATGGTCGATATCTATCCGACGATCGCCGACCTCTGCGGCCTGTCCCCGCCCGCCTACGTCGACGGCGTCAGCCTCCGCCCTGCGCTGGCCGACCCTGAGGCGCTGGTCAAAACCCACGCCTACACCCAGCTCCGCCGCAACGGGAAGGACTCGTACAGCGTCCGCACCGCGCAATGGCGGTACACGCAGTGGGAAGGGGGCGCCTCCGGCGAGCAGCTTTACGACATGGTGGCGGATCCCGAGGAAACCCGGAACCTGGCCAATGAACCCCGGCACGCCAGTGTGGTCGCCGAGTTGCGCCGACGCCTGGCCGAGTATCCCCGCTGAATGCCGGTGTGGGCCCAAAGGATGGGCCCAAAAGGGGTCATATCAGGACATAGGACAAACCTACAGCCGCCCTCTGCCGCCCGAGCGGAAATGATGCAGGCGTGACGCCAATTCGCCCGTCGCGTCGGTCTGCAGCCGCTGTGCGATCCAGCCATTGTCCTATGTCCTGACATGACCCCTTCCTCCCCCTGGAGTTAACCACCGAGGCACCGCGTAGGCGGGCTTTCGCGAGCCGGGCACTTTCAACCTGTCCCCCGGCGGCACGGGTTTCCCAACCCGGGAATCTGGAACCGCGCGCGCATTCCGAGTCCCGCGCGGTCGGCATGATCGGCCGACGTCCGAAGACACCAAACCGATCCCACTAAAGGTCGCCCCGGGTATTCCGTGGCAGGAAATCTCCGCCCCGGGGGGCGCGGCCTCAGGTCATTTCCAAACCGCGGCAGGTGCCGGTGGAGGAAGAGAACTTGTCCGCATTGATGCCTAGGCGATGGAGCACCGAAAGGTACATGTTGGTCTGGGGATAGGGCCGGACATTATCGAAATGCAAATACTGCCCGTGCTTGAAGCCACCACCGGCCATGATGAACGGCAGGTTATGGCTCAAATGGGCGTTGGCGTCCTGGAAGTTGCT
>CANEVO010000061.1 GCA_947442255.1 Opitutia bacterium | reverse complement strand
ACCACCATCGTCGCCTGCGTGAAGGGCGGGGCATTCTTGATCTTCGCGGCGGCGACGCGGGCCTGCTCCGGGCTGAGCGAACGGTCCTTGATGACGGCGTCGAGCCGCTCAAGGTCGGCCAGGGTGACTGGCCCCCAGAGCTTTTTCCACGCCGCCGGTTCGATGCGCGGGGCGACGATCTTCACGAAACGTTTGGCCGGGCCCTCCTGTCGCCAGAATCCGATGATAAGCACGAAGGGCTCGTCGATTTCGAACTGGCGCAGGGCATCGCCGAGGTCGACGGGCGTGCCATATTTCACCGCCTTGGGATTGACGGGCACCCGGCCGTGGGCGGTGTTCGCCGCGGCGGGAATATCCCACGGCTGCGTGTAGCTGGGCGGTTGGTAGCCGGCGAAAAACGTGTCGCGCACCCAGCTTTCAAACACAAGCCCGTGCTGCTGCACCTCCTGCGCCGGAACGAAGCGAACGACCGTCAGCAGCAGTGCAACACGCAGCAACGGCAGCCAGCGCCGGGGACGGGGACGGACGGCGGTGAGATCGCGTGGCTCGATCATGCGCCTTTCTACCTGTCACAATCTATCGAGATTGGGGAGCCGGAATTGGCTCCGGGCCGGCGATGACCTTGGTCCGGTTCCGCCGCAAGGGTGGGATGGGCTTCGTCAGCCGCAGACCGTGGGTTGCGAGCGGCAGCTGCGCGCCACGACTTGCGAAGATCCCCTCCCGGATCCGTCGCATGCAGATCCGGCTTCCCATCGTTTGCCGGCAAGCGCATCTATTCCTCCGCCACGATTTCCGCCGGGCGTTGGCGGCGAGATTGCCGGCCCTTCCCATCCCCGTCGGCCCCGGTTTTTTGCTCGAAAA
Source organism: Opitutia bacterium (assembly GCA_947442255.1). The sequence continues at coordinate 24,312 of CANEVO010000061.1, read as the reverse complement.
TGAAGCCCCCAAAGCAGTTCAAAGACCTTTCTTGTGCGCTCGCCTTTGTCGTTGGCGCCTTCTTCTGCGATCTCGGTTCAACCGCTTTGATTGCAAGGGGCGCTGAAAATGCGAAGCCGGTCGGCCGGAGCGCCATGGAGCCTTCGGTCTCCGGGCTGTCGGCGACATTTCGCGATGGCCAGGTGTTCCTGGTTTGGAAGGAGAGCCCGCTGCCCGCGGGGACCGTGCTGAATGTCTACAGGCATGTCCGGCCCATCACCTCCGGGACCCTGGCCGATGCCGTCCTCATCGGCCATCACGTCCAACCGGGCAGCGCGCGGGACTGGTGGAAAGATCCGTCTGCTTTCAAGCTCGGTGACGCACCGGGAACACCGGTCGGGTTCGTCATCGGCGACGGACTTTCCCCGCTGGATCCGTCGGCCGGATTGTTTGTTCATACCGCCACCGCCGAGGAGGGCGACAAACAGTACTTCGCCGTTACGGTTTCCGATCCGAAGGGAGCGGAGAATCGGGAGGTGCTGCTCGGGCAAAGCAGTCTGTCGCAACCGGTCAGTCTGCGGAAAATGCCGGTTCAGGCGATCTGGGTGGGGCCGGGCGCGCCGCCGGTGGTTCCCGCCAATCTGCCGATTGTCGTCCGCCTTGCCGGCGGAGCCGGGCCCAACGATCCGAATTATAACTATCTGGCGTTCGGGGATGCCACCATGGGATGGCGGGAAAGCCTCTCGTTCAAATTCAAGATCATCTACGCGAACAATTGCCTCAATCTGTATCCTTCCGACCGGGTGTGGTACAATCGCAGCTTGGGCGGGCCGGTCGCTCATTTTCAAACCCCGGCGGGCATCGCGCTGCATTTCGGGTACAATTCCAAGATATACGATGAGGCCGCCATGAAGGACGGCACGATCATCAATTATAACGAACGGCGCCTGTTGTGGACATTGGACTGGGTTCATCGCGCGTTCAAAACCGACCCGAATCGGGTTCACGTGATTGGTTCCTCGGGCGGTGGGGCAGGCCTGATGCTGGCGTTGCACCATCCCTCGGTCTTTGCCTCGGTGTGCGCGATGGTGCCGTGCGTCTCCTATGTCACCTCAACCGATCCGGACATGGCGGCGAATGATGCCTACACCAAGGTGCTCAGGCTGCTGGGTGGCGACTACGACGGCGGCGTTCCTTACGCGGCGGACCTGGGCGGCTTCGCGTATCTCGACGGTGTTTCCGGTGTGAAGCGAAATCGCGAACTGCCGTTCCTCGTGGTCGACCATGGCCGCAAGGACCGTCCCACGCCGTGGTCCAAGACGCCCGCGTTTTACCGCGCGCTGGACGAGCACAAGGCGGGCTTCGTTGCCTGGTGGGACGATGGCGAGCACGCCACGGCCGGCAAGGGCGCGCCGGAAGACGTCCGGCAGAAGATGACGGTCGACTACCTGCTGCAATTTTCCAAGGCCACGAGTTTTCCGGCGTTCAGCAACTGCTCGGACAACAAGGATCCGGGTCACGGCAATCCGGCAGAAGGGGACATCGTCGGCTGGATGAACCGCGGCTTCAAATGGAAGGAGATTGTCGATACCGAACGGCGTTACGCCATTTCGATTCAGATGACCCATTCCGACGTGAAATATCCCGTCACCGCGAATGTTACGCTGCGTAGTCGGCAGAGGTTCAAACCGGGTGCGAATCAAGCGGTCACGGTGGTCATTGACCAGGAACCCGCCCGGGAAGTTTTTCCCGATGAGAACGGCGTCGTGACGGTGCCGGCAGTGGTCTTCCCTTCACCGGAATATCGCCGGATCGAAATTGCCTATAGATAGGGCGGACCGCAGCTCCGCGGCCGCCCCGGTTTCAAGGAAGGCGCGCCGCCAAACCCGCCGAAACCTTTTCCGGCTGGCGGGGTCGCGGCCGCTCGCCCGGCGGACCGGCCTGACCTTCACCGGAGGCGAGATTTCATCTGGCATGAATCGCCTAGAAAAGTAAGCCGCACTCGCGATGGTTGAGCGTTGCCCCGCATTTTCCAATCGATGCAGCAGGAGCGAGCCCGAGAGGATCAACGGTTGCTCCGACGATCATGCGGTGAACGCGAACGGGGTGCCGCGTCCACTGGCGAGCGCCCGCTGATAGGCGGCAACGGCGACCGCCGCGTCCTGCAGGGCGGTGCCCGTCGAATCGAAAACGATGATCTCGTCGGCGGAAATTCGGCCGGGCTTCAATCCCGCGATGACCTGGCCCAGTTCCGCCCGCACCTGATCGACGCGCATCAAACCCGCCCTCAGCGCGTGGTGGAGATCGCCGACCTCGGCGCACTGTGCGACCAAATCGCAGACCACGGCATTTTGGGCGAGCAGGCGGGGATCGACTTCCTGTTTGTCCGGGCTGTCGCTGCCGATCGCGGCGACCAACGTGCCCGGTTTCACCCAGCCCGCTTCGATGAAATACTTTTTCGCCGGCGTGCAGGTCACCACCACGTCGCTCACGGCCAGCGCAGCGGGCAGGGATGCGGCGGGTTTCACCGGGAGGCCGAACTCACGGCTCATGGTCGCGGCAAAGTCCGCCGCCTTCGCGGCGTCACGGCTCCACACGTAAATCTGCTCCAGCGGGAGCACGGCCGCCAGGGCGCGCACCTGGATGCGCCCCTGCACGCCGCATCCGCAGACGGTGGCGACTTTCGCGCCGGGTCGCGCCAGATGGCGGACGGCGACGGCGGTGGCCGCGCCGGTGCGCAGAATCGTGACATCGCGCGAGTCGAGCACGGCGAGCGGGCATCCGTTCGCCCCGTCCGCGAGATAGATCAGCCCCTGGATGTTCGGCAGTCCGAGCCGCGCCCGGTTTTGAAAAAAGCCGCCGTTGGCCTTGAGGGTGAAATAGGTGCGGCCACCAGCGCGCAGTCCACCTGCCTTGACGTGAAACTCGCCGCCGTCGGCGTCCACGTGCATCAAGGCGGGGGGCAACGATTCGCCGCGCGCATGGGCGGCGAACGCCGCCTCGACGGACGTGATGCTGGTTTCAAGGGAGAGCAACGATCCGATGTCGCTGCGATTGAGCAGTAGAGGAACGGGTGGGGTGAAGGGCGGCATCGGAGTGAAAAGGCCTGGCCGGGCGGCCCGAGTTAAATTTTGAAGCCAGAAAAATCAGCGGCGTGGTTTCGTGGGGTCGAGGACCCGACCCGGTAAGGCGAGGGTGCGGCGGTCGCCGTCGATTACCGCCTGACCGTTTACGAGCACGTATCGGAGGCCTGTCGCGTAGACACTGGGCTCCATGAGCGTCGTGTTGTCGCGTAAATTCGCCAGATCGATGACCGCGATGTCGGCCTTCATGCCCGGGGCGATCCGGCCGCGGTCCAGCAGACCGAGGATGCCGGCCGGCAGGCTGCTGCATTTACGGACGGCTTCTTCGAACGAATCGATTTTCAAGACTCCGCTGAAATAGGCGAGGCGGCGCGGGAACGTGCCGAAAAAGCGCTGGTTCGTGCCGAGGAATTTCGCGATGCCCTGCGCGTCCTCCGGCAGAACGATCCGCCCGTCGGTGCCGACCGCGCACCACGGCTGCGCGAAATAGGTCATCACATCGCGCTCGTCCATGCTCACCGCCCGGAGCTTGGCGCCGCCGGCCTTGTGGGGACTCCCTTCGAGTTGCAGCGCGATGATCAGGTCCGTCAGCCCCAGCAGGCGTTTCGCCATCAGCTGGGCCAGGGTCTGCCCGACGTACGTGGAATCCGGATATTCCAGCACGTGGATGTTTTCCGCGCCGCCCTTGAGCGCGACGCTGTTGGCGATGTCGCGCTCCAGCCGGGAGTGGGCATCGTCCTTCGTCAGCGTCTGCTTGAGTGCGGTGACGTAGTCGAAGGTGTCGCGCGGGTCGTTCCACGGCATCTTGTCCTTGCCGACCGCCCACGCGGGCAGGGGCACGAAGTCGCCGTCGGAACCCGCGCTGACATAGGAGTAGCTGTCGATGTAGATGCGCAGGCCCCGCGCGTGGGCGGCGTCGATCCGGGCGACATATTCGGCCGCGTGTCCCCGATAGCCCGGGCCCCAGCCCTTCATGTGGGTGATGAGGATCTTGACGCCGGTTTGTTCCGCCACGGCGAGGCTTTCATCCAGCGCCTCGCTGAGCGTGGGTGGTTTCACGCCGACATCGACGCTCGGCTGATACCACATCGGAGCGGAGCCCTGGCTCCGCTGGTGCGCGTGATAGAGGCCGTTGTGCGCGGCCAGGGTTTTGGCCAGGCCCACGAGCTCGGTCGTGCTGGCATAACGTCCACTGCTGTACTCCAGCCCGAGCGAAAGGCCAAAGGAACCATTCTCCTCCAGATCCCGCAGCAACAGCGCCTGCATGCGGGTGATTTCTTCGGGAGTAGCGGGTCGGTTTTGATCGTTGCCGAGCACGGCCGGCCGGAGACCCATGTGTCCCGTCATGAGCGCGACGTTCAAGCCGATGCCCAGCCGGGTGAATTCGGCGCGCTGCTGGGCCAGGGGCACAAATTGCATTCCGTCGGGGTTGATCACCGCCGTGGTGATGCCCTGCGTGACGTAGTTTTGGGCGGCCCGGTAGCGGACGTCCGGCGAAAACAGGCCCGGGCCGACCAGCGGGTTGTCGACGCCCTTCGTGTCGGCCAGATGCCCGTGCAGGTCGATGAAACCCGGGGTAACGATCAGACCGGTGGCATCGATCGTTCGCGCCGCCAGATCGGGGGCGTCGAGACGACCGACGGCGGCGATCGTATCGCCGATGATCCCGATGTCGGCGCGGTAGCGGTATTGGCCGGTACCGTCGACGACGGTGCCGTTTCGGATGACGAGATCGTAAGCCGGTGCCGCGGCGGCCGCGAGGCCGAGTTGGAAGAAAACCAACGCCAGCCCGGCGCCGCGCGGCTTCATTGGGCGCGGGCCAGCGCCGCCACCTCGGCCGGCGTCAGCGCCGCTTTGTAGACGCGAACGTCCCTGGCGGTGCCGTTGAAATAGTCGTGCTGGCCAAAACCGATCAGCAGCGGAACGTTGTTCGACAGGTTGTACTTCGCCGGATCGAACTCGGTGGAACGGGCCACGACCTTGCCATCGACATAGAGGCTGAGCCGGTTGCCATCGCGCACGGCGGCGATGTGGCGCCAGCCGGATGGCAATTCCTGATCGAAGGTCGCGCTTTTGCCGGCTTCGAACGAGCGGACGTGACCTGACGGCAGCGTGCCGGTGAAGAGCTTGCCGTCGAAAACCGCCATCGACCAGGCGCGGCGGTACTGGACGTTGGGCGAGGTGTCGACGCGGCCCATGGACGTCCAGCGGTTGTCCCCATCGTAGCGGTAGATTTCCGCCAGCGGCAGGGTGCCGACGTAGAGTTTTCCGTTGTACCCATTGGGCCCCATGACCTCCTCGGCGTTGCCGAGCCGGCCGGTGCTGACCCAGTGATTGTCGCCCTCGTGCCGGTAGACGGTGCCGAACTCCCAGGTGCCGGCGAAATGTTTGCCCTGGTAAATGCCCTGGCCGTAAACCTGCGTCGAATTGCCGAGGCGGCCGGTGTGCGTCCATTTCTCGCCGTCGAAACGGTAGACCGCGCCCTCGTCGTAGCCGGACGCGTAGATGGCACCATCGCGCACAATCAATCCCTCGGGGCGCATGCCGCCCGGGGAGCCGAGCGAGGTCCACTGCGTGCCGCCCTCGTAGCGGAAGAGGCCGGGTTGATAAAAACCGGTGACGTACAACTTGCCGCGAAACACGGCCATGCCGTTCACGCCGTCGATCCCGAGGATTTGCCCGAGGTCGACCCACTTGCCGTTTTCATAGCGAAACACCTTGCCGCCGATGTGGTGCGCGAGCGTCGGCTCCAGCGCGGAGTAGTGCAGCAGCACGCGCGAGACGCCAACGTAGAGGTGGCCGTTGTAGCTCGCCATGGCGGTGACGCCGTTGCTCTTCCACGGCTCGCCGAGGTCGTCCCATTTTTCGCCGCCGGCATAACGGAACACGCGGCCGTGATCGTCGTTCGTGCGGCCTTCGACCGTGCCGGCGTAGAGATTGCCCTGATGCACCGCCAGCGAGTGGATGAAGATCGCCTTGCCGGGCCGGCCGCGGTCGGTCCACGCCGCGTCCTGCTGGGCATGATCGATCCCGAAATGAAGGTTGCGGTAGTTGGCCTGGCTACCCGTGCCGGCGTTGTGCTGGATCGTGAGGTTGATGCCGGTGCGGCGCTCGGGGTCGTATTTGTTCAGCAGGTCGCCCAGCGTGTCGTCGAGGTCCTTTTCGGTGCGCACCCAGAGGGCGAGGGTGAAGTTGCCCGCGCCGACATCGAGGGCCGGGGCGGAGGGGATTTCGATGCGGCTCGCGCGGCCGTCGAAGAGCGCGCCATCGCGGCTGAAGCGCACGCCATGGGCGGTGCCGTGATTGCCGGCGCCGGAAACATCCTGGGCGTTTTCGAGCAACGGCCAGTGGCCGGCGAGCCGGGCATCGGCGGCGGCGGCCGGCGAGTAAGCGCCGAGAACCAATCCGGCGACGACGGAGGCAAGGGAGATAATGCGGGAGCGGAGGAACTTCATGGGTGGAGAAAACGAAAAGGGAATCGGATGCCGTAGGGACGGCGGAAAAACCTAGGCTAACCGTAGCCCGGCGAAAAACACAAAACGACGCGAAAACCGCGGCCGCGAGCTGAGTGGATTCCGCGGGTGACTCCGATTGCGGGGGTGGAATCGCAGTTCCTCGCGGAACGCGTTACGGCCGGCCGGAAACCGGCGTCAGACGCAGCTCGCGCAGGTCCATCAACGCTTCGCCGAGCTTACCGGACGGTTTGAGCGCGAGTTCCTGGCGACCGGCCTCCAAGCGGATGCGGCCGATATTCGCGGCCTTGAAGGACTCCCAGCCGCCGCTCGGCGCGACCCGCCCGGAAAGCGTGTGCGCACCCGCGCTCAGGGTGTACGGACCGTTGGCCGATTTGTCGCTGACGGACCATTCCATCTGCACGTCGTAGTCGCCGGCGGCGGTCACGTTGACCTCCCACACCACATGATCGGCGCTGGTCCACCAGCCGAAGGCCTTGAATTCGGGCATGTATTTGATTTTCGGGCCGTAGGGCGTCGCGGCGGCGGCGGGCAGCACGAGCGTGCCATCGGCCGAGGGAACAACCAGCCGCGGTTCATTGCCCGCCACACGGGTTGCGGGCTTGGCGGTGGCGCGCCGGCCGCCGGCGGTGGCCACGAAAGCCACGAGGTCGGCCATGGCTTGGGGATCGATGGCTCCCTCCAGGCCGTCCGGCATCAGGGAACGGCGCGTGCTGGTGATCGATTTCAAGCCGCTGCGCAGGATGACTTGTTCCGTGCCGTCGATGCCCATCAGCGTCACGCTGTCGCCGGCTTCGCCCGCGAGCATCCCGGCCAGCGTCCGTCCGTCGGTCGTTGAGGCGGTATAGAGGAGATATTTGTCTTCGAGCGCGCGATTGGGATCGAGGATGTGGGTGACCAGATAAGGGCGGCTGTGATCGCTGAGAGTGGCGAGATCCGGGCCGACGGCGCGGCCGCCGGTTTCGGGCAGTTGGTGGCAGATGCTGCAGGTGTTGCTGAACACCGTTTTGCCCCGGGCCTCGTTGCCCTGCAGGTTGGTCATCGCGGTCAGGTAACGATCGATGACTTTCTGCCGGTCGAGGTCGGTCGAGCCGAAGATGGCGAGTGCCCGCGTGGCAATCCGCGGATCGGCGTGCTGCGTGAGCGCGGCCCGGCGGCTGGTGTCGATGCCGGCGATCATGCCGCGATTGGCATCGATGCGATTCAGGAGCGGCGTGGCCCACTGGGCGCGGCTGGTCAGCAAATCGAGCATCGCGGTGCGGACTCCCGGCGCGTAATTGTCCCAACTGGCGATCAGGCGCTGGGGAATCGCGGGGAGATTCAGGTTGCCGACGGCCCTGACCGCGGCGAGTTGCAGCGCTTCGGGCGACGGCGGGGCGATCAGCCCCGCGAGCGCAGTGAAGTCATCCTCCTGCCGGTCGAAACCACGGCCGAGGAGCGCAACGGCGGCATTCCGCTGTTGGAGCGCCGCCTGCGCGTCGGGCGCGATCTTCCGGGCGGCATCGATAAGCGCGGCCGCGGCGTTGAGCGCCGCCGTCATCGGTCCGTCCGCGTTGGATCGCAGCTGGGCGAGTGTCTTCCGATTGCGGCCGAGGGTGTCGAGCAGCTGGGCCATGTCCGCAAACTGGCTGGCGGGATACGCCGGAGTGCGCGGCGCGCTGATCGTCGTGAGCACATCGGCCAGGGCCTTGTTGTTCTGGGTCGCGATGGCGATTTCGATGAGCGTGCGGTTGGCCCCGCCGTCCGCATTCATCTGCGAGAGCATCGTGTCGGCGTGCGGCAGCGCGGAACTCATCGCCGCGGCGAGGATCAGGGGATCCTCGGCCTTGCGGACCAATTGGGCGAGGGCCCGGCCGGCGGCGGGGCTCTTCCATTCGCCGAGGCTGTAGGCGACCTGCTGCCGCACGGCGGCGTCGGGATCGTCGACCAGCGCGGTCAGACCGGAAAGGAGCTCCGGGTTCGAGGCGGCAAACTTTTCACTGAGCTGCACGGCCTGCCGGCGCACGCCGGCGTGCCGGTCCTTCAGGGCGCCCGCCACGGCCGCCGGCGTCAACGCGCCGGTCGTCTCGAGGCTCCACAGCGCCTGCGCGCGCGTTTGCGGCAGCGCGGCTTCGCGGGAAAGGCTTTCCAGCGCGGCGGTGGCCGATTTTTCCTGGCGCCAGGTCAACTGCTGCTGGGCGAGGTCGCGCACGGTGCCGTTGGGGCTCTTGAGCGCTTCGACCAAACCGGCGGCGTCGGCCCGGTCGAGACGGGGGACGCTGCGCAGGGTCGCGGTTTTCGGGTAGACCCGGTAGATGCGGCCCTTGTCGGAACCCGCTCGCAGGTCGCCCAGCGTCTTCTGCCATTGCTCCGGAATCCAAGTCGGATGTTCGATGACCAGCCGGTACATGTCGACCAGATAGAGGGCGCCGTCGGGGCCGGTGCGGGCGTTGGTGAAGCGCGACCAGTTGTCCGACGAGGCGAAAAATTCCGAGGTCTGCTCCTGCGGCGCCCGCTGGCTGGTGAAGGTGACGCCGGAGGGCTGGACGATTTCGCGATGCACCAGATTGTGGACCGGCTCGCAGATGAACGCGTTGCCGGCGTACCCGGAGCCGAGCAGGTCATCCCGGTAGATCATCGTGCCGCAGGCGGAGGTGAACCGGTTGGCGCCGAAGGCATCGTTGAAGCGAGCGATGGTCTGGCTCGTCGGGTAGATCGGGGCCGCGCCAGGGGTCTTCGAGACCGTGATGGTCGAGTTGGGCGGCGCGAGGAAGCGGTTGCGACGGAGATAGCGGTCTTCGAGGGCGTAGTGCCAGAGGGGGTTGGAATTGTTGCCGCCAAACCAGTTGCCCCAATCGTCGCGGTTGCGCCCGTATTGGGTCCGGCCCGCGAGCGGGTCGAATTCGCCGGTGTCGGGATTCGTGCGCAGATCGCGCTGACCGAGGACGAGGGTCTGCCCCGTCCTGACCGAAACCACCGTGCCGCCGCTGTCGCCGTTGGCATGGTAGACCCAGCCATCGAGGCCCCATTGCAGGCTGTTGACCCGGTGCTGCTGGTTGCCTTCGCCGAGGCCGGTGAAGCGTTTCTCGATCAGGTCGGCCTTGCCGTCGCCGTCGGTGTCCTCGAGGTAGAGGATGTTGGGGGCGGCGGTGACGAGCACGCCTTTGCGCCACGGCATGACGGATGAGGGGAAATTGAGGCCTTCCGCGAAGACCGTCGACTTGTCATAGCGCCCGTCGTTGCGGGTCGATTCGAGGAAGCGGACACGGCCGCCGGGTTTCCCGTCAACGCCGTTCGGGTAGTCGGTCATCTCCACCACCCACAGGCGGCCGTCGGCGCCCCAGGCGATATCGATCGGGTCCATGACGAGCGGCTCGGCGACGACCAGCTCAACGCGCATTTCGGCCGGCACGGTGATCGCGGCCAGGGACTCCGCCGGCGTCCGGGCGGCGGGCAGCACCACGTTGGGCGGCGGGGCGATCTGTTCGTAGGCGGCCAGCGGCAGGGTCGTGCCGAGAACCAGCCCGAGGCCTAGGACAAGGCGGTGGTGGAGTATCATGGTGGTAAATTTGGAGTTTCGAGGGAGGCCCCCGCCGCGGCGGGGGCAGGGAGAAAACGGGAAAATCATTATCCAGCTTTTCGGCGATAGGAAACTGGATTTATCGGGAAGGGTCAGCCGGCGGCAAGGGTCCGATCAAGGATCGTCCGGCCGGTCGGAAAATCACGAAAACCTGACGGCTTCGCGCCGTGGTTTCAAATTCCCGAGGCCGTCATGCGACGGCCTTTTTTATTTGCGCTGATACCCAACCCCGCGAAGGGCGCTTCGAATCCGTGAGGGCGCGAAGCCAGCCGCACGGCAGTGAAAGCGGGGAACGACAGCTCAATTTCTATTTGTAAACCATTAGTTGACTAAGGGGGACTGAGTGAGGCGGATGGGCGGAGGTGGTGAGCGGGAAACTCTGGTTGCAAAACGAAACGAGGGCAGGGGTGGCAGGGGAAGGGCGGAGCGGAGACGGTGCGCGGGATCGGCGAGAGTGCGCGGGCATGGGGCCGGTGGGCCGTTGGCTTCAACGTTGACCGGGCGGGCGCCAGCCTTCACTGGTAGACGAGAGTTACTGTGCAGAAATCCCTCTTGAAAAATATCCCCAACATGCCCTCCACTCCAAATGTCCGGCGCGTGACGCGTCGCAATTTTATCCAACTCGCGGGGGCCGCCGGCGCCGGCGTGCTCGGCTTCCCGGCGATCCTGCGCAGCCAGTCGCCGAACAGCCGGCTCAATGTGGCGGTCATCGGCTGCGGCGGCCGGGGCGCGTCGAACTTTGCCGGCGTGCTGGGCGAAAACATTGTTGCCCTCTGCGATGTGAACGAGGTGAACCTGCTCGCCGGAGCCGCGAAGGCCCCGGGAGCGAAACAATTTCGCGACTTCCGGAAGATGTACGACTCGCTGCGGGATTCCGAGTTCGACGCGGTCGTGGTGTCGACCACCGAGCACACCCACGCGTTCGCGACACTGCCGGCGCTCAAGCGGAAGAAACACGTTTACTGCGAGAAGCCGATCACGCGCGACGTCCACGAAGCCCGGGTGGTGCGGGAGGCGGCGCTCGCCGCCGGGGTCGCCACGCAGATGGGCACGCAGATTCACGCCGGGACGAATTACCGCCGCGTCGTCGAGCTCGTGCAGGGCGGCGCCATCGGGCCGGTCCGCGAAGTGCACGTTTGGGTCAATCGCACGTGGGGTTGGCAGTCGCCCGATGACGCGAAGAAATACGACCGGGTGAGCACGCAGGAGCGGCCAAAGGAGGCGGACCCGGTTCCGCCGGGGCTCGACTGGGATTTGTGGATCGGGCCCGCGCCGTGGCGGCCGTTCAACAGCGTCTACATTCCCGGCAACAAGTGGTATCGCTGGTGGGATTTCGGCAACGGGACGATGAGCGACCTCGGGTCGCACTACAACGACCTGCCCTTCTGGGCGCTCAATCTCGATGCGCCGCTCACGATTGAGGCCGACGGTCCGCCGCCGCATCCGGAAATCGCGCCGGCGACGATGAGCGCCACCTATCATTACGGCGCCCGCGGCTCGCGGCCGCCGGTGAAGGTCGTATGGTATCAGGGCCAGATGAAGCCGCCGGCATGGATGGCCCGTGAAATCCCGCAATGGCCGGACGGCCACCTGTTCATCGGCGACAAGGGGATGCTGCTCTCCAACTACTCCAAGCACGTGCTGCTGCCGGAGGAAAAATTCAAGGGCTTCATCCCGCCGCCGAAAACGATTCCGGATTCGCTCGGCCACCACCAAGAATGGATTCACGCCTGCAAGACCGGCGCGCCCACGACCTGCCACTTCGGCTACAGCGGGCTGCTCACCGAGGCCAACCATCTGGGCAATGTCGCCTACCGTGCGGGCCGGAAAATCGAGTGGGACACGAAGACGATGCGCATCCGCAACGCGCCCGCCGCCGAGCGATTCCTGCGGCGGAGCTACCGGCCGGGTTGGACCCTGGCATAAATTCCCGCGGCGCGCCCGGTTGGCCGGGCGCGCCGGTTTCTGTCCCGGGAAAGGATTACCCCAACGGGGAGGCCGTTGCACCAGATCGTTTTTGCCAGAGAGCGAAAACGATGGCTCCGGACGCGATCACGCCCAAGCCGATCAGCAGCAGCGTCAGGCCCGATGTGGCCCAGAGAAAAATCCAGCCGATGAGCGCGAGCAACGCCGGCATCGGATAGAGCCACATCCGGAAAGGCAGCGGCACGTCGGGCCGCCGCGTCCGCAAAATGTGCAGGGCTGCAATCTGGCCGATGAATTGTACGGCGATGCGCACCGTGACGGCGCCCTCGATGACCGTTTGCAACGGGACGTAGCAGAACACGGCCGTCAACGCGCCGATGGCCAGCAGCGACACGAGCGGGTAGCGACCTTCGGGGTGCACGTAGGCGAATATCCGGAAGAAATCGCCCTGGCGCGCCGCGGCGTAGGGGATGCGCGAGTAACCGAGCGTGATCGCAAACAGGGAGGCCGCCGCCGTCCAGATTACGAGCCAGGTGAACGCCACCGCCACCCCGCGCCCGAACAGTTTTTCCATGAACAGCGCCGCGATGTTCTCCGACTTCATCGCCTCCTGCCACGGCACGACGGCGATGATGGAGAGATTCATCGTCAGGTAGATCGCGGCGATCGCGAGGACCGAGATCAGGATCGCGCGCGGAATGGTTCGGGCCGGTTCGCGGACCTCGTCGCCGAGATGGCAGATATTATAGTAGCCGAGGTAGTCGTAGACCGCGATGCGCATGGCCCCGCCCATCGCGATGAGCCACGCGGTGTTCACCTCGAAGGCATGGGGTGGGAAGGTCAGGAGCGAGGCGTCGAAGTGGCACAGGCCGGCGACGATGACGATGAGCACGGTGACGATCGTGCCTGCGCAAAATGCGACGCCGACCCAGCCCAGCACGTCGATTTTTCGGCAGAGCATCAGCGTGACGCCGACACAGCCGAGGGCGGCGACCGTTTTCATGCCGCCCGGCACGCCCCAGCCGGCGAGGGCGGGCTCCAAGCCGGGCAGCGCATATTTCAAGTACTCGATCGTGCCGATGTAGCCCGACGCGACCTCGAGCGTGCCGCTGACGAGGAATTGCCAGATGAACAGGAACGGCACGAGCCGGCCCCAGCGATAACGGCCGAAGATCTCGCGCAGAAAATGGTAGCTCCCGCCGCTGCCGGGCAGCGCGGCGCCGAGTTCCGCCCACACCAGGCCGTCGCAGAGCACCAGCACCGCCGCGACCACCCACGCGATCATCGCCTGCGGACCGTTCATCGTGGCGATGAACAGCGGGATCGTGATGAACGGACCGATCCCGACCATGTTCGCGATGTTCAGGGCGGTGGCCTGGAGCAGGCCGAGGCCGCGGACAAGGGACGGTGGCGTGCGGGAGGGATCCGGCTCCGGGCGAACGTTCATGGGGCGGGGAAATGCATCCCATCTCGAGGCCGCCTTCAATTCATTTGACGGAGGCCCCGGCCATCCAGCGCGCCGGGTGCACGATGGCGATGACTCGAAAGCAAAAACCCCGATGTCCTCAGGGGGGCACCGGGGTCGGTAAAACAAAACCCCGCTCCGCGTTCGGAGCGGGGTGAATGATCAGGGCTGGTTCACTTCGCCGGCGGCCTTGGCGAGTTCGGCGTCCGTCCACGGGGTGGCACGGTCGCCGACTTCACGGCGCACGCGCGCCACGTCGGCCGGTTCGACTGCGGAGGCCGTGTTGCCGAAAGAGCGACGGACAAAGGTGATCACGCCGGCGAGTTGTTCGTCGTTCATGTTGGCGAGCGGCACCATCGGGGCGGGGAAGCCGGGCGTGCCCTGTTTGCCGTGCAGCACGATGCGGATCGTGGCGTCGGGAGAAACGGCGTTGGCCCAGCGGCCTTCCGTGAGCGATGGCGCCAGATCGGGCCGGCCGAGGCCGTCGGGTTGATGGCACGCGGCGCAGAGTCCGTAGGTGGTCTTGCCGGATTCGAACAGCGCTTGCTGGGCCGACGTGAGGGGCAGGGCCCGCGGCCGGCGGGCGGCAGCCGCCGCGCGCTGCCCGATGTTGGCAACCGCCGTGGTCGCGGTGCGGCGCACCCAGGCGTCGGGCGCGTCGGCGGCCAATTGCTTCAGCTGGGCCTCGGACAGCCCGATTCCCCGGACTTTGGTGGCACCCCGCATCAGGGCGAGCCGGCATAGCTGCGGAATGCGTTTGTCCTTGATCGCCGCGACCAGGGCGTCGCCGCCCGGTCCGCCGCGGGCGAGGACGATGCGGGAGGCCGTGCTTTCGAGCAGGCCTTCCGCGCCGAAGGGAAAGTCGCGGCCAGAAACAATGCGGTTTTGCAGGTTCTGCAGGACTTCGACCTCGTGACCGCGCAGGGCGATCAGCAGGCCGTCGGTGAGCGAGGGATGTTCGGCGGCGCGGGGCAGCAGGCTCCACAGCAGGCTGCGCACGGAGGCACGATCGACTCCACCCACGGCCAGCGCCAGGTTGGCGAGCACCATCGGCTCCTCGGTCGGAGCCCGGGCGGCGAGGACGGCGAGCAACTTTTCGCCGGCCGGTTGGCGGAGCGTCGGTGCCGCGGCCTGAATGGCCGCGATCCGCACATGCGAGTCCGGGTCGGCGAAAGCGCGCTCCAAGTCGGCGGGCGTGAGCACGTCCAGCCCCTCGAGACACCAGAGGGCGGAGACTCGGTCCCGCGGCTTCGAAGCCTTGGCGAGGAGATCCCGCAGGGCCGGAGCGAGGGCGGCCGAGCCCGAGTCGACGATGCGGCGCTGCGCGGTGTCGCGCGTCCAGCCGTTTTCGTCGGTGAGGAGTTTGATCAGCGCCGCCCCATCCGCCTTGGCGAAATCGGGCGTCTTCGCGAGCGGTCCGCCCTCATACACCACACGATAGATGCGGCCCATGCCCCACAGGGGCTTGTTCAGGCCGCGTTTCAAATACTGGTCGCGGAGCCACGTCGTGATGAACTCGTAGCCCTCGAGCATGCCACGGTAGTAGTCGACCACGTAGAGGGCCCCATCGGGTGCGTTGGCGAGATACACGGGCCGGAAGCGTTCGTCGGTCGAGGCGAGGAACTCCGTGTTGAGGTAGGCGTTCTGCGCGGTGAGCCGCCCCTCAGCCTCAAGGAGGAGATTGCGCTTCACCATGTTGCCTTCGGGGGCCGGCACAAAGGCGTTGCCGTTGAACGCGGCCGGGAAGTTGGTGCCGCGGTAAATCAGCGAAGCCGATGCCGCGGAGAACGTGTTCAGGGAGCCATTTTCTTTCAACTGGTTCTTCATGTAGCCGCGATTGACACCCGTGTTGGGCCGGATCGGGAACGTGGATTGGTCGGTCGCGACCTGGAAGCGCACGCCGTGTTGCGTCACGCGTTGGTCGAGTCCGCCGATATAGTGGGACGGGACGAAATCGCCGCGGAGCTGATCGCTGTTGGAGGTGTAGAAACGCCGGCCGAAATCGTCCTGGGTGAGGCCCCATTGGCCGACCTGCGGGACTGGCTCGCGGCGCCATTCACCACGGGCGTTCATCCGCCAGCGCCAGCCGTAGCTCGCGTTGTAGAGCCAGTTGTCCTTGCCCCAGAGGAGACCGTTCGGGCTGCCTTCGACGTTCGGGATCGTGCCGAAATGATCGTCCAGCGATTTTTTCTCATCCATCACGCCGTCCCCGTTGGTGTCGCGGGTCAGCCACAGGTTGGGCGGATCGCCGATCAACACCTGGTCGCGCACGAAGCCGATCGCCCGGGGGACGTCCATGTTGTCCCAGTAGACGGTGCGCTTGTCCATTTTGCCGTCGCCGTCGGTGTCTTCGAGCATGACGACGCGGCCCTTGGGGCGCTCGGGCGCCGGCTTGTCCTTTTCGAGGTAGATCGGCAGCTGGTCGATGATCTCGGAAATATTATAGGCGGAGAGTTCGGCGACCCACACCCGACCGCGCGGGTCGAAGGCCATCATCACGGGGTCGCGCACCAGCGGCTCGGCGGCGACCAGCTCGATCCGAAAATGCGGGGGCAGCACGAAGGTGCGCAGGGCTTCCGCGGGCGAAAGGGGCGGAGCGGGCGGAATCTCGATTTCCGGATTCGGCGACTGCAGGGCGTCGGTGCCGTGATCGCCGAGTTGGGCGCGGCCCGGGAGGACAAGCAGCAGCTCGGCGGCGACGACAGTTGCGACCCAAAACCATTTGGAACGGCGGTGCGGATTCATACGACAGGTAGTTTCCAGGATTGGTGCGGTGCACGCGGAGGCGATGCGCACCCGCGTGATGGTAGAGGGGATTTTTTCGCGCACGCCGCGGGTGAAGTCGAGTGTCAATCGGGACGCTCCGGGCGCGGCAGGCGCCTGCGCCCGCCCGGCCTCCGCGACGGAGGCTCGGCGCGAGCGAACCCGGGATTCTACCGGTCGCGCCCGTCGGGTTGGGGCTCCGCGGCCGCGGTCAATTTGCCTCGCCGGTGGCCGCGGCGAGTTCCGCATCCGTCCACGGTTGGGTCCGGTTGAGGGTCTCGCTGCGCACCCGCGCAATATCGGCTGGCTCCACAAACGGCGCGCTGTTGCCAAAGGAGCGGCGGACGAAGGTGAGCACGCTGGCGAGTTGTTCGTCGTTCATGTTGGCCAGCGGCACCATGGGCGCGGGGAAACCCGGCGTGCCCTGTTTGCCGTGCAACACGATGCGGATCGCCGCATCCGGCGAAACGGCGTTGGCCCAGCGTCCGTCCTGCAGCGACGGGGCCAGATCGGGCCGGCCGAGGCCGTCGGGCTGATGGCAGGCGGCGCACAGGCCGTAGGTGGTCCTGCCGGCTTCGAACATCGCTTGCTGCCCCGGCTTCAGGGGCCGGCTGGCCGGGCGGCGGGCGGTCCGGGCGGCGCGCTGGCTGAGGGTCGCGGCGGCCTCGGCGGCCGTGCGGCGCACCCACGCGTCGGGCGCGGCGGCGGCCAGTTGCTTGAGTTGGGTTTCCGACAGCGACACACCGCGGATTTTCGTCGCACCCCGCATCAGCGCGAGGCGGTGCAGTTGCGGGATACGCCGGTCGGTGATCGCCGCGGTCAGCGCGTCGCCGGCGGATCCGCCCGCCAGCACGAGATGGCCGGCCAGGCTTTCCAGCAAGCCCTCGGCGCCGAACGGAAAGTCACGGCCCGAGACAATACGCGCCTGCAATTTTTGCAGGATCTCCACCTCGTGACCGCGCAGGGCGATCAGCAGACTGTCGGAGAGCGAGGGGTGTTCCGCGGCGCGGGGGAGGAGATTCCACAGCAGGTCGCGCGCGGCGGGGCTCTCGAGTTTAGCGAGCGCCAGGGCGACGTGGGCGAGAACCATCGGTTCCTCGGTCGCGGCCTTTGCGGCAAGGACGGCGAGCAGCTTTTCGCCCGCCGGTTCGCGCAGCATCGATGTCGCGGCCTGGAGGGCCGCGATGCGCACATGCGAGTCCGCGTCGGCTAGGGCGCGTTCCACGTCGGCGGACGTGAGCACCTGCAACCCTTCGAGGCACCAGAGGGCGGAGACGCGGTCGCGGGCCTTCGGGGCGCGGGCGAGCAGATCCCGCAGCGCGGGAGCCAGGGCCGGCGAGCCCGACTCGACGATCCGGCGCTGCGCCGTGTCGCGTGTCCAGCCATTCTCGTCCGTCAGAAGTTTGACCAGCGTCGCCGGATCCGCGCGGGCAAAATCAGGCACCTTCGCGAGCGGTCCACCCTCGTAGACGACACGGTAAATCCGACCCATGCCCCAGAGCGGCTTGTTCAGGCCCCGCTGTAAAATCTGGTCGCGGAGAAAGGTCGTGATGAAGTCGTAGCCCTCGAGGATCCCGCGGTAATAGTCGGCGATGTAAAGGGTGCCGTCGGGGGCGTTCGTGACAAAGACGGGCCGGAAGCGCTCATCCTTCGACGTGAGGAACTCCGCTTGGAGGTAGGCGTTCTGGGCGGTAAGCCGGCCTTCGGTTTCGAGGAGGAGATTGCGCTTCACCAGATTGCCGATGGGTTCGGGCACGAAGGCGTTGCCGGTGAACGCCGCCGGAAAATTGGTGCCGCGGTAGATCACCGGCGCCGAGGCCGCGGTGAAGGTGTTGAGTGTGCCGGTCTCGCGCAGTTGGTCTTTTCCGCCGCTGTAACCCCGGTTGACGCCCGTGTTGGGCCGGATGGGGAACGTCGACTGGTCGGTCGCGACCTGAAAGTTCACCCCATAAAGCGGCAGCCGCCGATCCAGGCCGCCGACGAAATGGGAAGAAATGAAATCGCCCCGCAGCTGGTCGCTGTTCGAGTTATAGAACCGCCGGCCGAAATCGTCCTGGGTCAGCCCCCATTGCCCGACGCTGGGCACCGGCTCGCGGCGCCACTCACCGCCGGCATTCATGCGCCACCGCCAGACATAACTGGCGTTGTAGAGCCAGTTGTCCTTGCCCCAGAGCAACCCGTTGGGGCTGGCCTCGACGTTCGGGATGGTGCCGAAATTATCGTCGAGGGAGATTTTTTCGTCCATGACGCCGTCGCCATTGCGATCGCGGGTCACCCAGAGGTTGGGTGGATCGCCGATCAACACCTGGTCGCCCACGAAACCGATCGCCCGCGGGGCGTTCAGGTTGTCCGCATAGACGGTGCGCTGGTCCATTTTCCCGTCGCCATTCGTGTCTTCCAGTACGACCACGCGGCCCGTCGGCGTCTTGGGGGCCGGCTGGGTTTTATCCAGATAGACCGGCAGATGCTCGACGATTTCCGCGACGTTGTAGGCGGAGAGTTCGGCGACCCACAGCCGGCCACGCGAATCGAAGGCCATCATCACCGGGTCTTGCACGAGCGGCTCGGCGGCGACCAGCTCGATGCGAAAATGCGGCGGCAGGACAAAGGATTGGACGGCCTCCGCGGGGGTCAGGACCGGGGCGGCGGGGACTTCAATCTCCGTGCTCGGCGGCCGCTTGGAATCGGCGCCGATATCGCCGATCTGCGCGCGGCCCGGCAGGGCGGGCAGCACGGCGGCGGCGAGTGTTGCAAGACCAAGCCAGTTTGAACGGCGGGACAGATTCATGGGAAGAGAGGCGTGGAGGGACGGGGCGGTTGACCGGGTCGTCCGGCAATCGCAGTGCAAAGCGGGAGGAATTTTTTCCCGCACGCGGGCGGGGAAGTCGAGTGTCAATGGGCCGCCCGCGGTTTCGCCGTGGCCCGGTCTGGTTTTCATGCCGGCGGAAGCAGGGCTCAACGACCTGGCCGGCCTCGCGGTCGGTTTACGCTCGATAATCGCGGGGTGAGGCGGTAGCTCCCCTCTCTTCCCCGCCCGGATTGGTGTCCGGGTTTCTTGTTCACATCTGTTCCATCTCCTGCCCATGCCCTTCCGCGTACTGTCCCCTGCGATTTTTTTTGGCGCGCTGGTCTGCGCGCTGTTGCTTCCCGTTTTGCCCGCCGCGGCGGCGGATGATGATTTGACCGTGCTGCCCCGGGCGGCGGGTGGCGTCGCGCCCGAAGCGATGATGAACGCTTACCTGAAGCGCGCGGCCTATGCCGCGCTCGACCGGCGCGATGCGGACTACGAGAAGCTCCAGACCGTCGCGCAACTGGAGGCCTGGCAGCGCAGCCGCCGCGCGGCGTTCCTGACGGCGCTCGGCGGGTTTCCCGAGCGCACGCCGCTCAACGCGCGGGTCACGGGCGAGCTGAAGTTCGACGACTACCGGGTCGAAAAAATTATCTTCGAAAGCCAGCCGGGCTTTTTTGTGACGGCGACGCTGTATCTGCCGCTCACGCCCGGGCCGCATCCGTCGGTGGTCCATCCCACCGGCCACAGTGCGAACGCCAAGGCGCGCGATCTCTACCAGCAGGCGTCCATCCTGCTGGCGAAAAACGGCGTGGCCTGCCTGTGCTACGATCCGGTGGGGCAGGGGGAGCGCCGGCATTTCTTCGCCGCGGATGGCAAACCCCAGTTCGGTAGCACCACCCAGGAGCACAGCTTGATGGACGTCAGCTCCGCCCTGCTCGGCACCAGCGTGGCGCGTTACATGATCTGGGACGGGATGCGCGCCGTGGATTATCTGCAAAGCCGCAAGGATCTCGATCCGGCCCGCATCGGTGCGATGGGCATTTCCGGCGGCGGCACGATGTCGAGCTATCTGGGCGCGCTGGACGACCGCATCACCGTGTCCGCCCCGGGTTGTTACCTCACCGGGTTCCGGCGGCTGCTCGAAACCCTCGGTCCGCAGGACGCCGAGCAGAACATCCATGGCCAGATCGCCTTTGGCCTCGACCACGGCGATTACGTGATGCTCCGGGCGCCGCGGCCGACTCTCATCATGGCGGCGACGAGGGATTATTTCGACATCACTGGCGCGTGGAATCTCTTCCGCCAGTCGAAGCGCTTCTACACCCGCCTCGGTTTTGCCGAGCGGGTCGATCTCATCGAGCCCGATACGACCCACGGTTTTCCCACGGAGATGCGGGTCGGCGCCGCGCGCTGGATGCGGCGCTGGTTCTTCGGCAGCAACGAGCCCGTCACCGAGTCTCCCTTCCCGGTCATGACGGATGCGCAGCTCCAATGCACGCCGGAGGGCAGGGTGTCGGATTTGCCCGGCGCGCGTTCGCTGTTCGACCTCAATCGCGAATGGGACCAGCGCCTCGCCGGCGAACGCCGGAGGCTCTGGCAGAACCCGGCGGCGGCGCTGGCCGAGGTGCGGCGGGTGAGCGGCATCCGTCCGCTGGCGGACCTGCCCCAGCCCAAAGTCGAATCGGGGAGGATCTTGTCGCGCGACGGGTATTCCATTCAGCAACTCGTGATCGAACCCGAGCCGGGCATCCGCCTGCCGGCCTTGAAATTCATCCCCGCCGGCGGAGCCGCGGCCGCCGAGCCCGTGCTTTATTTGCACGGCGACGGCAAGCAGGCGGATGCGAGCGCGGGCGGGCCGATCGAAAAGCTCGTGCTCTCCGGCCGCACGGTGCTCGCCGTGGATGTGCGCGGCATCGGCGAGACGGCGCCGGCCCCCGGC
The DNA here is from genome assembly GCA_947442255.1 of Opitutia bacterium. The sequence continues at coordinate 3,334 of CANEVO010000061.1, read as the reverse complement.
CGCGATGGCTACCGCAAACTGATCGGCGGCAATTCGGCCGATGTTTCGCTGGCCGGCCTCCTCGCCAAATCGTTCGTCGCGATGCGGGCCGAGGACATTCTGGTGTGCGCTCGGTATCTGGCCGGCACTTCGGCCGGCCTCAACGCCCCGGCCCGCGTCGCCGTGGTCGCGAACGGCGAAACGGGCGTGGCCGCCCTGCACGCGGCCGCGCTGGAGCCGCAGCTCCTTGCTTCGCTCCGCCTCGAGCGTTCCCTCACCTCCTGGTCCGAGGTCGTGCGCACGCCCCTGGCCAAAAACCAGAACGTCAACACGGTCTTCGGGGCGTTGCGCGCCTACGACCTGCCCGACTTGGTGGCGTCGCGGCCCGGCACCGCGGTCACGCTCGTCGAGCCGCTCGACCCGGAGGGCAACCGGGCTTCCGCCCGTTGAACGCGGCCGGCAGTTTCATCGCGTCGACGATGGCCGTCTCGGCGGGACCGGCGTGGAGCATGGGCGCCGCCCATGCGATCACGAGGCAGGCAAGAGCGCGGTAATGCATGGCGGTGTTATCCAGGAAACGTCCGGAAAGACGGCTCCGGCGGCCTGAAGTTCCGTGCCCGTGCCGGTGGGCGCGTCGCGGGCTCCGCCGTGAGCGGGGTCGACGGCAGGGCGAGCGTTGGGGCGAGATGTGCCTGGAAAATCAAACCGCTGCAGTTACTTGCATCCCCGGCCTGGCCCGGAAACGATGCCGCCGACTCTTGCCGTTTGCCGGCTCGCGGCTCTTGCGAGCCGCCGGTTCGTCACTTCTTCTCCCATCTTCCATGAAATTAACCGACCTCAACCGCCAGGGCGGCATCGGCGCGAACTCGCTCTTACTGCAAATCGGGACGCTGAATATCCTCGTCGACTGCGGCTTGAACCCCAAGACGCCCGGATTGGGCGCCCTGCCGGATTTCGACCTGCTGCGGGGCGTCGAGCTCGATCTCATCATCATCACGCACTGCCATCTCGATCACATCGGCGGGTTGCCCGTCGTGATGCGCCAGCACCCGAAGACGCCGGTGCTGCTCACCCAGTCGAGCCGCATGTTGATCGAGAAGATGCTGCACAATTCCGCGAACGTGATGAAGAAGCAGAAAGAGGAGGACAACGTTCCGGGCTACCCGTTGTTCACGCATGACGAGGTGGACCGTCTCGTCGGCCGGTTTGTCGGGTTGCCCTTCAGAACTCCGAAGGTGTTTCGCGGCCGGAAAGACCAGGTCGAGATCACGTTTCATCGCTCGGGCCATGTCGCGGGCGCGACGGCGGTCGAAATTCATCACAAGGAGCGGCAGATTTTCATCACCGGCGACGTCATGTTTGAGGACCAGCGCACGTTGAAGGGCGCGCAGTTTCCCATGGGGCATTTCGACACGTTGATCATCGAGACCACCCGCGGCACGACCGAGCGCGCTTTCGGCAAGGAGCGGGTGCATGAGATCGCGCGGCTCGTCGCCTCCATCAACGCGACGATTGCCAGCGGGGGATCCTTCCTGCTGCCGGTGTTCGCGCTCGGCCGGATGCAGGAGCTGCTTTCGGTTTTCCACGATGCGCGCCGGTTCGGCCGCCTCATCGACTGCCCGATTTACGCCGCCGGCCTCGGCATGGGCATTGCGGAACTCTTCGACGAGGTTTCGCGCAAGACGAAGGACGTGCAGTTCGACCGCCGGATTATGAAGGATCTTCAGCTCAAGCCAATGCCGCGCAAGCTGACGCCGGGCGTGGATCCGAAACAGAATGCGCTCTACGTGGTGAGTTCGGGCATGCTGGTCGAGCGCACGCCGAGTTACACGCTCGCGTCCGGTTTGCTCGGCCATGCCCGCAACACGATTGGCTTTGTGGGCTTCTGCGATCCCGACACGCCTGGCGGAAAGTTGCTGGCGACTGCGCCGGGCAAGACGTTCACCTTTGCCGCCATCGATGTGAAGGCGAAGGTCCTCGCCCGCGTCGAGCGCTTCGAACTCAGCGGCCACGCCGAGCGCGATGAACTGCTCGAGTTCGCCGTGCAAACGCAGGCCCGCAGCATCGTCCTGACCCACGGCGACCCGGGGGCGCGTGCGTGGTTTGCCGAGCAATTGGCGCAACAGCTCCCCGGGACCAAAGTGATCGACCCCATCCCGCTGAAGGTTTGCCAGGTCTGATCTTGGCGGGCCGTCCGGCGATGCGTTGGCGTCGCCGCGCGGCTCAGTGGTTGATCGAGCGGATGAGTTCGTAGGCCTTGTCGATAACGCGGTCTTCCGTCGTGGTGGCCCAAGGGCCGGGATGCCCGATGGCGGACGTCGTGCCATAACCCTCGTAACCGCCCTCGATGATCACCCGCCGGCTGCCGAGGTAGCCGACGAACACGTCGTTGGAATAGCCGGCGACCCACAGGGCATGCGGGGCCGAAGCCATTTCCCGTTTCAGGCGCAGGGAGTAGTCGACGGTCGTCTCGCCGCCGTTGGCGACGAGGGTCAGGTCCGTCCCGAATTGCACGACCTGCACCGGGCAGGGATAGCTCTGGGGCAGCCCGCCTTTTTCCGCCGCCTGCTTGATCAGGTCCTCGGCCCAGGTCTTTTCCGCCTTGGAACGCGAACGGGCGCGGCGCTCCAGATCCGCCGGGGTGATGTCCGCATAATCCAGGTCGGCGTAGCCGTAAGAGCTTGCGCGGGATCGAAGCCTGCTTGCGAACACGCTCTGCGCTCGCCTACCGGATGGGCATCCGTGGTCGCGTGACCCGCACGAATCTGGCGTACGCGAACGAGCATCGGGATTGGCGGGTTTTTGCCGACGTGGCAGCGGTGGCTGATGCGCCGGGCGCAACGACTCTATGCCGAGACACCGCCCGTACTGGGATTGGAGGCGGACCTGTTCGCCATGGATGCGACCGTCATCGAACTGAGCATGGCGCTGTTCCACGTGGGCGCGGTGGAAGCAGACGCTGGCTTCCGTGAGGCTCAACGTGCTACTCGATTTGCGCGCCGGCATTCCGGTTTTCGCCAGCATCTACGACGGCAATCGGCACGAAGTCGCGTCGCTCGACGAGATCCCGGTGGCTCCGGGAAGCTACTATGTCATCGACCGAGGCTATCTCGATTTCGCGCGATTGCACCGGTTGCATGCGCCGGGGGGCGTGCTTCGTCACCAGGCTCAAGACCAACACCTCCTCCTATGTCATGGCCTCGCGTCCCGTGAACGAGACGGCCGGCCTGCGCTGCGATCAAACCATTCGACTCAACTCGACCAAGGGCCGTGCGTATTATCCCGAGCCGCTGCGGCGGATCCGCTATCTCGATCCCGGAACCCGGTAGGCGCTGGTTTTCCTCACCAATCAATT
>CANEVO010000060.1 GCA_947442255.1 Opitutia bacterium | reverse complement strand
CAATGCGTCGCGCGGAATTTCCGCGACGACTACAACACGAGCCGGCCGCACAGCTCGATCCAGCAGCGCACGCCGGCGGAATATCGCGCCGAACTTCTGGCCAAGCTCCCAACCCCAACCACTCCCTCAGCAGTAACCCACAACCCGCCTGGTCTCTCATCGTAGGTGGTCCAAGTCCGTGAGTCCGGTCACGGGGATTCTTCTCGAATCATCCCAACGGCGTCGCCGTCCAAATCTGGACCGCGCTCTGCGCGTACTTGCCGGTCGCGATCACCAGACAAGAACTTGCCTTGTCGCACAGCCTTCACGAAGTTCTGCAAGTTGTCTCGATTTCCGCACTGGAGAAAGTGCCTCTCGCAGAGCTGTTTGCCAAAGTTTATACAACGAACACCATAGTCGATATTCCTAGTCGACTGGAGATCAATGGCTTCTGATCAGACAGCTGTGCCATCACCATGTTACCTGCAATAGCAGCTCCACCTGCTCCAGCGACCTTGGGAACAACGTTTACGGTCGCGGTTTCATATCCGTCTTTTGCGATGGTAACAATTAACGCACCTTTACGCGGCAATTGGAAGGTGGCTGGGCTTGAGCGGGTCCCGAAAACTGGGCTAGGTGGATTGTTAGTCTTTGGCTCGGGTTGATGTGATGACTTCGGTGGTGGTGGTTCGGCTCGGTTTTCTTCTTAGATACCGTTTATAATTCTGGCTTTAATCGCTTCATATTCTGAGTCGGTAATCAGCTTAGAATCCAACATCTGCTTGGCCTGCTGAAGTCTCGATACAGAATCGGAAGCTCCTTGCTGCGCCGACTGAAGACCGGTCGAAATCTGAACTCCTCCGGATTGAGCGCGTAGTTCGTCAAGCTCACGAATACGACGCTTCTCGCGCCAAGACTGCTCCTGTGTCTGACAAATACGATAAACCTTTTGGGCTTGCTGCTTGCGAAGGCCAGTAAAACTAAGAAGACCATTAATAGAAGATGCGACAGCCAAGTCCGAACTATTGTATGACGACATGAAAACGCTGGCTCCGAAAATCCCCACTCTAACTTTCGCATCCGTTAGATCCTGCCAGCGAATATCGACTGGAGTAAATCCTCCGAAAAGACCTCTTTGAATACCAATAAATCGTCCGCTTGTCGTGGCGATAAGCGCGCGCCGGTGAGTCAGCGCGAATAGACGGCGCTGAATAGCCCATGCTTCAAGCATTTCGCCGGGAATGAGCATGGATTTAATATATTCGAGCGCCTTTTCGACGCGTGGCTCTTCGCTTTGAATAGTGTCAGTCATATTTGGGTTTTTTGCCGAACGACCGCGGTCAGATACGATGGGCTGGCGTTGAGCGGGTCCCGAAAAATGGGCCAGGTGGAGTGTTAGTCTTTGGCTCGGGTTGATGTGATGACTGCGGTGGTGGTTGGCAATCCCAAGCGGAGGGACGGACCGGCTTGGCGGTCCGGCCCGGAGTGGGGCGGTGTCTTGGAGAGTGACACTGGGGGCCGCATTGCCATCATCTGTCCAAGTCAAAACCATGAAAAACTATTTGATTGGATGGCGGGTTCAAGGATGAGGTCGAATGCACGATTCGACGTATAATGAAAGCGAAGCTGAACCTGAACGGACTAATATAGATGAGCACGAGACCAAACGCTCAGGGACCCCGGCCAGCCGGCTTGGCGGCTGGCCGGGGCCCCTGAGCGTTGCCAAATTTCCCGCGGCGACCCCCAACGCCGTCCGATGGGATACACGCACCTGACGCTAGCCGACCGCATCGAACTGGAGGGCGCCGTGCGCCGGGGTGACCCGCAAAACTTGATCGCGGAGCGCCTCGGCCGGTCGCCCGGCACGCTCAGCCGAGAACTCACGCTCAATGGCGGTCGCGAGCACTACCGGGCGCTCGCCGCCCAGCGGAGCGCCACCGCCCGCGCAGGCGCGGCCCGGGCGCGATTTTTGCGCGATCACGGCCCATCCCCCGCTGCACGCCGCCCTACGCGCGGCCCTGCGCCGCGGCTGGTCGCCCGAAGAGGTTGCCCGCACCCTGCGTCGCACGCACCCTGCCGATCCGGCCATGCAGACCTCGCACGAATCGATTTACCGCTACGTTTACGTGGTCGCGCGCGGGGCGCTCAAACGCGAGCTGGTCGCCTACCTGCGCCGCCACCACACCAAGCGCAAAGCCCACCCCCGTGGCACCCTGGCCACCCAGGGAAAACTCAAGGACATGGTCTTGATCGACCACCGCCCGCCCGAGGTCCAAACCCGTGCCACTCCCGGCCATTTTGAAGGCGACCTCATCATGGGGCCCGGCAACGCCTCCGCCGTCGGCGTCCTCGTCGAACGCACCACCCGCTTCATGCTCCTCTGTCACCTGCCGCAAAAAGACGCCACGAGCGTGCGCGCAGCATTCGAGCGCAAACTCGCCGACCTGCCCGCCCAACTACGCCTCTCACTGACCTACGACCAAGGCAAGGAAATGGCCGAACACGCCCAACTCGCGGCCAACCTCCAACTCAAGGTCTACTTCTGCCACGCCCACAGCCCCTGGGAACGCGCCACCTGCGAGAGCCAGAACGACCGCCTCCGTCACTACCTGCCCCGTGGCCTCGATCTCGCCACCGTCTCTTACCAAAAGCTCCGCTCGATCCAGGACATGCTCAACGAACGCCCCCGTAAAATCCTCCAAGACGCCTCCCCCGCCAAACGTTTCCATCAGCTCCTTATATCAAACCCCAATTCGAATTGATCCTTGAATGCGCCAGGCGAAAATTAGTATTCTTGGAAATTCGTCGCCGGAAGTGCCCAAGGAGCTGAGCGGGTCTTGAGACGCATCCCCCGGAAAAAAGGCCCGTCACCGCGAGACCGAGCGCCACGACCAAGCCAAGGCATCCGGAATAATTTCGTCTCGTTTGGCGGGCGAGAAAAGAAGTCGGATTCATTTCACTGCGGCCAGTCGGCGTTCGCGGTCCATCGGGTAAGTGCGACTGGCCGGCTGCAATGCGCAGCCCGAAACCGGCAAAGCGCAATCTTCCGCGAGTAGGGCAAATTCCTCATGCCGCACGCTCCGCGGCCCAGGCGAACAGACGCGACCGAGCCCGCGGACTCGCGTTACCGCCGCTTCGCTTCCTCGATCACTGCAAAGTGATCCGTACGATCGAAGACGAACCGAGGCTTTTCGTCGTCGCGAAATCCATCCTCGCCCACGCTCACCCCGGCGTCCATCGCCGTCGACCCCCCGGCCGAATCCCAGACCGATTCCGAAGGCGAAGCGGGGCTGTGGATCGCGAAAACCCCAGACTTCGGACGTCCCGTCCACGGTCGTGCGGGTCGAGACGTAGTCGGGTTCGCCCAGCGCCACCCGCTCCTGCTGCGGCGTGAAGCCGACGTCGATCTGCCCGATCACCACCTTGCCCTGCACCGCCGCGGGCCAGGTGGAAAATTTGTCCCGGTGTTTCGCGATGCGCGAATCGACACCCGAACACGCGGCCGCCAGCAGCACGGTGACCATCGCCATTCCGAGGCAGAATTGGGGTTTCATGACGGTAAATTTGTTTGCTGCGGATAACCCCGGCACAAATAACGACAGCCACCAATAAACCGGGTTGCCCGGTTTTCCGCCCCTCCTTTCATGTCCCGCACCTTCACCATCGCCATCGGTTCCGATCACGCCGGCTTCGCCTACAAGGAGGCGATCAAGGCCATGCTCCTCGCGGAGGGCCACACGGTACGGGATTTCGGCACCTATTCGGATGCGGCCTGCGATTATCCGGACTTCATCCGGCCCGTGGCCGAGGCCGTGGCCCGCGGCGAATTCGAGCGCGGGATCGTCCTGGGCGGTTCCGGCAACGGCGAGGCCATCGTCGCCAACCGCGTTCGCGGCATCCGCTGCGGCCTGTGCTGGAACGAACAGCTGGCCACGTGGAATCGTTCCCACAACGACGGCAACGTCCTCTCGATCGGTCAGCGGACGGTCGACGAACCCCTCGCCCTCGCGATCGTGCGCACCTGGCTCGCAACCGTATTTGAAGGCGGGCGCCATCTCGCGCGGATCCGGAAGATCGACGGCCTCTGATCCTCCCGCCGGGAAGGGCGGGACGCACGGATTGCTTTTTGCCGCGAGCGGAAGACGTTTCGTTTTCCGCCATTCGCCCACGATGCCCAATTTTTCCTACCACCACGTTTTCGAGCCCGCGACCCACCCCGGGGCGCCCACGTTGTTGCTCCTGCACGGCACCGGCGGCACCGAGCACGATCTCTTGCGGTTGGGCCGCAAGCTCGCGCCCGGCGCCGCCCTGCTGAGTCCGCGCGGCGACGTGAACGAAGGCGGTGCTTTGCGGTTCTTCTCCCGGTTGCGCGAAGGCGTCTTCGATCCGGCCGAAATCACCCGGCGCACCCTCGCGCTCGCGGATTTCCTCGCCGCCGCGACCGCACACTACGGGGTCGCCGCCGGCAGCCTCCTCGCCGTCGGGTTTTCCAACGGGGCCAACATCGCCGGCACCTTGTTGCTGCTGCGTCCGGAATCGCTCGCCGGCGCCATCTTGTTTCGACCGATGGTCGTGCTCGATCAACCCGCAATGCCCGGTTCGCTCACCGGCAAGTCCGTCCTGACCTCCTCGGGCAATGTCGATCCGCTGGTGCCGCTCGATCACCCGCCCCGCCTGGCCGCGCTGTTTCGTGCCGGCGGCGCCACGGTGACGGTGCAGTCACATCCCGCGAGCCACGCCCTCGTCCCCGCGGATATCGCCGCCGCACAAGCCTGGCTACCCGCCAGGTAACTTTCTCCGTTCGTGGCGTCACTCCACCCCCGGCGATTGAGCCTTGGGCATTGGACATTAGTCATTCGTTATTCATACTCATCCCATGAGCATGCTCTATCGTCCGCTCGGTAAGTCCGGCCTCCAGATCAGCGCGCTTTCCTTCGGCGCCTGGGTGACCTTCGGCAAGCAGATCGGCGATGCGACGGCGAAGGAACTGCTCCACGCCGCCTACGACGCCGGCATCAATTTCTTCGACAACGCCGAGGCCTACGCGGACGGCAAGGCCGAGATCGTGATGGGGCAGATCCTCAAGGCCGCCGGCTGGCGCCGCAGTTCCTATCTCGTTTCGAGCAAGGTCTTCTTCGGCTGGGAGGACGACAAACCCAACCAATCGGGTCTCTCCCGCAAACATGTCTTCGAGGCCTGCCACGACGCTCTGCGACGGTTGCAGGTCGACCACCTCGATCTCTACTACTGTCACCGGCCGGACCCGACCGTGCCGATCCTGGAAACAGCCCGCGCGATGCACGACCTGATCGTGCAGGGTAAGGTGCTCTACTGGGGCACCAGCGAATGGAGCGCGACCCAGTTGCAGGAGTCCCACCGCGAATGCGACCGGCACAACCTCCACGCGCCCATCGTCGAGCAGCCGCAATACAACCTCCTTCACCGCACCCGCGTCGAAAAGGAATACGCCCCGCTCTACCGCACGCCCGGTCTGGGCACGACCATCTGGTCGCCCCTCGCGTCCGGCCTGCTCACCGGCAAATACAACGCCGGCGTGCCCGCGGGCTCGCGACTCGGCGCGCCCGGAATGGAATGGCTGCGCGATCTGATCCTCCAGCAGCCCGGCATCGAAAAGAAGATCGCCGCCGTGCCCGCCCTCGCCGCGCTCGCCGCCGAACTCGGCACGACGCTGCCCCGCCTCGGCGTGGCCTGGTGCCTCAAGAATCCGCACGTCAGCACCGTGATCCTCGGGGCCTCGCGCGTGGAACAGTTGCAGGAAAATCTCGGCGCGCTCGACGTGCTCGATCGCCTCACCCCCTCGGTGATGGACCGCCTCGACGCGATTTCTCGCCCCGTGGCCTCGTAGGCCGCATTCGCGTCGCGAACCCCGGCGATCGTTTTTCCGCCCGCCATGCGCCTGACCTACTTCGGCCACTCCTGCTTCCTCGTCGAACTCCCCGGCGCGCGGCTCGTGTTCGATCCCTACCTTTCCGAAAATCCCCACGGCGCCGTCGATCCCGCCTCGGTCCCCTGCGACACCGTGCTCTGCAGCCACGCGCACAGCGACCACAGCTGCGACGCCCTCGCCCTCGCCCGTCTCCACGGGGCCACGATTGTCGCACCCTACGAACTGGCCGAGCACTTCGCCGCCGACGCCTCGCGCCCCGCCACCATCGACCTGATGCCCGGCGGCGGGATCGATCTCCCCTCGGGCCGCATCCAGATGACGCCGGCCATACACAGTTCCTCGCTCGAACTCCCCAAAGGCGAAAACCGGGCCATGGGCGTCGCCGCCGGCTACCTTGTCCGCGCGGCGGGCAAATCCCTTTACCACGCCGGGGACACCGCCCTCTTCGGCGACATGTCGCTCATCGGCCGCCACGGCCTCGATGTCGCCCTGATCCCCATCGGCGATTTCTACACGATGGGCCCCGTCGATGCGGTCGAGGCGCTCAATCTCCTCCGCCCGAAAATCGCCGTGCCGATGCACTACGACACCACGGAAAAAATCCGCCAGGACCCGCACGCCTTCGCGTCCCGTGCCGCCACCGCCGGCCACGAGGTGCGCGTCATGAAAGCGGGAGACTGCCTGGAGATTTAGCTTCGACCGCGCCTACTTCTTCAGCCACGCCCGCGTCACATCCGTAAAGTCGGTAAACACGCCATCCGCCCCCGCTTCGCGCAGGAGCGCCGCGTGCAGCGCGTCCACCGAGGGACAATTCTTCGGCAGCTCGTCCACGCGGATCGTGTAGGGATGCACCACGAGGCCCACGGCGTGCGCGTCATTCACCAGGGTCGTCAGTTCTTTCGTCGCCGCGTCCGGCCAGGTCACGATCAGGCCGAGCGACGGTCCGATGCCGTCGACCAGCGCCGCCAGCTCTTTCAGTACAGCCGGCTTGCCGTAGTAGTTGTAGTCGGTGCCGTCGGCGCTCTTACCGCCGCTCATCAAGAAGACGATGCGCCCCTGCCAGCCGAGTTCGCCGCGGATGCGCTTCACCTCGGCCAGTTCAAAGCATTGGAGAAAGCACGCATCGGCCTTCGTCGCGTAGCCATGGCGCGCGAGGATTGGCAGCACGATCTTGCTGATGTCGTGCCCCTGACCGCGGTGCCATTTCGGCTGCTTGATTTCCGGGTAAATACCTACGTTGCGTCCCGTGCTGTGGTTGAGTCCCTGGATCAACTGCAGTTCCTCCTCGAGCGTCGAAACGCGAAACTCCGCCGGCTGCGTCGCCGACGGATAGCGTTTCGCAAATACCGCCTTGCCCGTCTTGGCGTCGAACCGCTCCAGCACGCGTAGTTGCTTCACCTCCGCCAGCGTGAGATCGAGGGCATAAAAACGCCCGTCGGCCCGCTTCTTCCCCGGAAAACGCGCCGCCACGTCCGTCACCGTATCGAGGTGAATGTCGTGCAACACGACCGGCACATCGTCCTTCGTCAGCACGAGATCCTGTTCGATAAAGTCCGCGCCGAGCCCGTGCGCCAGCGCCTTGGCGGCGAGGGTGTGCCCGGGCAGGTAGCCGCTCGCACCGCGGTGGGCGATGACGAGCGGCCGGGGGTCCTGCCCCAGCAACGTCCCGCCGGTCACGAGCGCCAGAAGCGTCCCCCAGCGGCGAATCAACCTGCGGCCTGCACGTAACGGCAGCCAGCGATCTTGTTTCATCGCCGGCAGCGTTGGCCGGAAAACGGCGGACGCAAAGCGGCAAAGTTTACTTCCCGCGAAAATCCGGCCTGCCTCCGAATCTCTCCTGCCGCCGCTCGCGCCGGGCGCCTGGCCGCAGCCCAATCTCTCGCTTGCCCACCTTCGGCGGGGTCTTCACCGTCGCGCCAAAGTTCATGGCATTTCCCATTCCTCCCGCCCTTCTGACGTCGCACGATTTGCGTGCCGCGGAGTTCGAGAAAGATCCTTCCGCCGCCCTGCTGCGCATCTACGCGTGGATGCACCTCATGCGGATTTCGGACAATCGCATCCTCGAACTCTTCCGCCAAGGCCTCATCCGCGGCACCGTGACCGGCGGCCAGGGCAACGAGGGCCTCATTGTTCCCCTCACGCTGCTCGCCGACAAGGCGATCGACGTGGTCTCGTTTTCCCACCGCGACTCGGGCGGGCATCTGATCTGGAGCGGCCACCTCTGCGACCACCTCCACCAATATTTTGCCAACGCCGGCAGCCCGACGCGGGCGCGCGAGGGTAACATCCACCACGGCGATCCGGCGAAACGCTCCCTGCCGATGATCAGCCATCTCGGCGCCATGCTTTCCAACGTGGCTGGCGCTACGGATTCCCAGCGCCGCCTCGGCCGGCCCGCCGTCGGGTTTGCGATTTTCGGCGATGGCGGTTCGAGCACCGGCGCCGTGCACGAGACGATGAACCTCGTCTCGCTGCTTTCACTGCCCGTCATCTTCCTGATCGAGAACAACCGCTACGCCTACTCCACCCCGGTCGCCGAACAGTACGCCGCCGGCACGGATTTATGGCGGCGCGCCGCCGGTTACGGCATGGAGGGCTTCGCGCTCGACGCCACCGATGTCGAGGCGACCACCCGCACCCTCGCGGCCGCCATCGAGCGGGTCCGCACCACCTCGCGTCCGATCCTGATCGAGGCGCACACGCTGCGTCTTCGGGGACACGCGGCGTACGACACCTGCGATTATTTGCTCCCGGGGGAAAGCGAAGGTTTCTTCGCCCGCGATCCCCTGCCCCGGCTGCGGGCCAGACTGGTGGCCGAGGCGGGCGTGGCGAAAATCGAAGGCATCGAAAACGAACTGAATGCCTTTCTCGAGGCCTGCGTCGCCGTCGCCCACGCCACGCCGAGGCCCACGCCCGAGGGCATGGAGGCCGACGTCTACGCCCCCCCCGCGCCGCCGATCGCCTGGCGGCCCGAACCGGCCGCCCCGGTTCAGCTCAACGCCGCCCAGGCACTCAATCTCGGTCTCCGCAAGATCCTCACGGAGCGGCCCGAATCGCTCCTGCTCGGACAGGACATCGGCACGTATGGCGGCGCCTTCAAGGTCACGGAAAATTTGCTCAAGGAGTTCGGCCGGCCGCGGGTGCTCAATACACCGCTCGCCGAAAGTTCCTGCACCGGCTACGCGATCGGCCTCGCGCTCAACGGCCACCGGCCCATCGAGGAATTCCAGTTCGCCGATTTTGCGACCGAGGCGACCACCCAGCTCACGCTGAACGCCGCCACGATGCATTTTCGTTCCGGGGCCGCCTGTCCGCTGGTGCTGCGCCTGCCCTGCGGCGGTGGACTCACCTTCGGGTCGTTTCACTCGCAGGAACTGGAGTCCTTTTTTCTCTCCATGCCCGGGTTCAAGGCGCTTTATCCGAGCACGCCGCAGGATGCCTTCAACGCGCTCCTCGCCGCCTACGAGGACAACAACCCGGTTTTCCTCTTCGAGCACAAGGCGCTCTACCGCCGCGGCCGCGCGCCGGTGCAGTGGGATCCGAACTACCGTGAGGTCTGGCAGCCGAAAAAACTGCGCACGGGCGACTACGCGACCTTCGTCACCTACGGCGAAATGGTGCATCTCGCGGATGAGGCCTGCGACTATTTCGCGTCGGAATATGAAACCACTTTCGACCTGTTCGATCTCCGCGCCCTCGCGCCGCTGCAACTCGACTCGATCCGTGCCTCGCTTACCCGCACCGGCCGGCTGGTCATCCTGCACGAGGGCCGGCGCACGCACGGTTTCGGGGCGGAACTCGTCGCCCGCCTGACCGAGGAACTTTTTTCGTCGCTCAAGGCCCCGCCGCTGCGCATCGCCTCGCTTGACCTGCCGGTGCCGTTCGCCCCGGAACTCGAACACGCCCACCGGCCGACGAAGGAGAAAATCATCGATCGCATCGCCGGCTGGATGGGGTGAATCGTTCTCGTTCTCTTTTGCTTCCGAGTTCCAGAAACCGATAACGATTCAAATGCCGCCTCCCATCTCCCATCAGCGCTGGTCCGCCATCCGCCTTTTCGCGATGGATGTGGACGGCGTCCTCACCGACGGCACCGTGCAAATCTTCTCCGACGGCTCCGAGGCCAAGGCGTTTTCCATTCTCGACGGCCTCGGCCTCCGGCGGCTCGACCAGGCCGCCGTCGCCCTCGCCTGGATCAGCGGGCGCCCCTCGGTCGCCACCACGCGACGCGCCACCGAGCTGAAAATCCCCCATCTCATCCAGGGCCGCACCGACAAGCTCACCGCCCTGCAGGAACTCGCGCACCGGCTCGGGCTCGAAGCCCGGCAATGCGCCTACATGGGCGACGACGACATCGACACGCCCGCCATCGCCTGGGCCGGCGTCGGCATCGCCCCAAGCGCGGCCATGCCCTCGGCCCTCGCCGCCGCCGACTACATCCCGACCCGGGCCGCCGGCCACGGCGCCGTGCGCGAAGTCTGCGAACACCTCCTGGCCGCGCGGGTCTCACCGGGCTCCCGATGAAGTGGCTCCAGCTCATCCTTCCGCTGCTCTCGTTCGCCTCCGGCCTGCGGGCCGTCGAACGGAGTTCGCCCGCGACCAACTGGGTCCTGCCGATCTTCACCGACAAGGAGGGCCATCGCTCGCTCACCGCCCGTGGCTCGGAGGTGCGACCGCTCGATAAGAACAGCATCGCCGTGACCGACCTCAGCATCACGATTTTTTCCGGCGATGCCGCATCGCGCGTCGAGACGATCTTTCTGAGCCCGCTGGCCACTTTCCTACCCAAGGAAAATCGGGCCCTCGGCGACAAATCGGTCCGCATCGTGCGCAATGACCTCGAGGCCACCGGCACGCGCTGGGTTTACGACCACGCCCAAAAACACGTGACGCTCGACGGAAATGTCCGGATAGTCTTCAACGCCGAGATCAAAGACCTGCTGAAATGAAAATTGCCCACGCTTCCGGTTTGTTCGCCGCCCTGGCCCTGCTGGCCGTCGTTGCGAACTCCGCCGTGCCGTCCACCCCGCCCCTCCGGACCGCCGTCGCCGCCGAGCATTTCGATATGCGGACGGTCGGCGACGAGACCCGCTCCGTGTTCGACGGACTGCCGGAGAAACAGGTCACCCTCACGGGCACCAATCTCACGATCGTTTGCGACCACCTCGAGATCATCGCCACCGCGGTCGGCGGCACCGACGCAACCGTCCCCACGATCGAGAAATTCAAATACCTGCTCGCCACCGGACGCGTGAAGATTGTCCAGGGCGACCGCGCAGCCACCTGCGGCCGCGCGGAGGTCTTCCCCCGCGAGGACAAGATCGAGCTCACGGAGAAGCCCGTCGTCATCGACCGCGGCATCGACTGGCGCGGCGCCGGCCGGAAGATCACCATGTTTCGCGGCGAGCGCCGCGTCGTGATCGAAGGCTCGGAATTCGAAGGCCCCGAGATCCGCGATCTCGGCTTCGACCCCAAGCAGCCGGCCGCCCCCTCCGGGGCCGCGCCCGCCGGCAGCACCCCGCCTCCGGCCGCACCGCCCAAATGACCGCGCCCGCCGCTCCGGTTTCCGAGATTCAGACCGAAAATCTGGTCAAATCGTTTGGCTCCCGCACGGTGGTCGACGGCGTCAGCCTGCGCTTCCGCGCCGGCGAAGTCGTCGGGCTGCTCGGCCCCAATGGCGCGGGCAAGACGACGACGTTCTACATGGTCGTCGGTCTCGTGCCCGCGAGTTCCGGCCGCGTGCGGCTGGATGGCGGGGATATCACCGGGCTGCGCATGCACCAGCGGGCCCGGCTCGGCATCGGCTATCTCCCGCAGGAGGCCTCGGTCTTTCGCAAATTGACGGTCGAGGAGAACATTCGCGCCATCGTCGAGGTCGCCGGAGTGCCCCGCCGCGAACGCGCCAGCCGCGTGCAAACCCATCTGGAGGAACTGCACCTCACCCACGTCGCGAAGCAAAAGGCCTTCACGCTGTCCGGCGGCGAGCGCCGCCGGCTGGAGATTGCGCGGGCCCTCGTCACCCGCCCGAAATTCCTGCTGATGGACGAGCCCTTCGCCGCCATCGATCCCATCTCCGTCGCCGAAGTCCAAAAAATCATTCTGGAACTGAAGTCGCGGGGCATCGGCGTGGTGGTCACCGATCACAATGTCCGGGAAACCCTCCGCATCGTCGACCGCGCCTACCTGATCCACCAGGGCAAGGTGCTGAGCGAGGGCACCGGCGACTTCCTGATCCGCGACGAACAGGCCCGCAAATTCTACCTCGGCGAAGATTTCAATTTGTAACCCTTCCCGGTCGGGCGGTTTAAAGGCGGCCAGGCGGAAAACAGGGAATCGAGTCGTGCCGTCTTTTCTCTCTTTCCAGTTTTCCACATTAGGATTCTTTTCCCTCCATGCAGAAAGCGATCCACGGCATCACGGTTGCCCACTTCTTCGAGCTCTATCGCGAGAAGTTGAAGATGGAACTCGTCACCGGCGAAGCCGGCCTGCACCGGCTGATCCACGAGGGCAGCATCAACCGGCCCGCCCTCGCGCTCACCGGCTTCTTCAAGTATTTCGCGAACAAGCGCGTCCAGGTGCTCGGCGCCGCCGAGATGACCTACCTGAAGACGCTCACCCAGACCCGGCAGATCGAGATCTTCCAGCAGATGCTGAAGCGCGGCATCCCCTGCATAGTCCTGACCCGGAACTACAATCCGACTCATCCCATGCTCGCCGTGGCGACCGAGATGAACCTGCCGATCATCCGCACCCCGATGATCACGATGAACTGGATCAATCTCGCGACCCTCGCCATCGACAACGAGTTCGCCCCCGCCGGCACTGAGCACGCCACCACCCTCGACATCAAGGGGGTCGGCGTGATGCTCCGCGGCGACTCCGGCGTCGGCAAAAGCGAATGCGCCCTCGCCCTGATCGAACGCGGTCACTCGCTCGTGGCTGACGACCTCACGGTCATCAAGCTGCTCGACGAGCGCGAGCTCATGGCTTCTAGCCGCCCGCTCAACCGCGGTTACATGGAGTGCCGCGGCATCGGCATCATCAATGTTGCGGAAATGTTCGGCGTGAAGTGCGTCCGGCTGGAGAAGCGGATCGACATGGTCGTCTCGCTGCGGGAGTGGACCCCCGACGCGATCGAGGAACGCACCGGCCTGGAGGAGAATTACTACGAGATCCTCGGCATGAAGGTGCCCCACATCGAGCTCTACGTCCGTCCCGGCCGCGACATCGCGCGACTGGTCGAGGTCGCCGCGCTCACGCAGGCGCTCAAGAAAATGGGGCACGACCCCGCCCGTGATTTCAACGACCGCCTCATCGCCTTCATGAACGAGCAAGCGAAGCAGCCACCGGTTACGAAGATCAAGCCGGTCGAACGCGAAGAAGCCGCCCCCGGCACCTGAACCGGCTTCGGTGCCGCGTCCCGGACCGGCGTGGCGCCCACAACCTCGCGCCGGCGAGGTGTTCCCGGGATCCGTCAATTTCTGAGTCGCGCTGCCTGCCCCTGCGGCTACGGTGCCCGCCCATGTCATCTCCCGCCTCCCGCGCCGACGGCCGCCAGCCCGACCAACTGCGCAAGATCACCTTCGAATCCAACATCGCGCCCCATGCCACGGGCTCGGTTCTCGTATCCTTCGGCCAGACGCGCGTGATCTGCGCCGCGACGATCGAGGCCAACGTGCCCACGTGGATGAAACAGCAAAAAGTCCCCGGCGGCTGGCTCACCGCAGAGTATTCCATGCTCCCCTACTCGACGCTGGACCGCAAACCGCGCGACATTTCCCGGGGCAAGCTCGACGGGCGCACGGTCGAAATCCAGCGCCTCATCGGCCGCTCGTTGCGCGCCGTACTCGACCTCCAAAAGCTCGGACAGAACACCCTGTGGATCGATTGCGATGTGCTGCAAGCCGACGGCGGCACCCGGACCGCCTCGATCACCGGGGCCTATCTCGCCGCGCGACTCGCCATCCAAAAACTGCTCGATGCCAAGAAAATCGCGGAGAACCCACTGGTTGATTCCGTCGCCGCCGTGAGTGCCGGCGTCTTCGGCGGCCAGACGCTGCTCGACCTGAACTACATCGAGGACAAGGACGCCGCGGTCGACGCCAACATCGTGATGACCGGCCGCGGTCAATTCGTGGAGGTTCAGGGCAGCGGCGAGGAAACGACGTTTTCCGGCGACCAGTTGCAGGCCCTCCTGGCGGTCTCGCAAAAAGGCCTGAAGGAAATCGCCGCGTTGCAGACCGCCTTTCTCACGCAGCAGCTTTTGAAGTTCTGAGGGCTGATCCGGCTGATCCCCGGGCGGACCGGCTCAGTGGGTGGGGCCGGCTCTCCGAGCAGGTCTGGGTTCCCGTTCCCGACTTTCCCGCCTGCGGGCACGATCACCCTTAAACCCAGGCCGCTTCGGAGAAGCGGCCCCACCACTCAGACTAGGGCGAATCGTCACAAGCCAGGTGTCACTCGGCACGCCCGATCCGAGTATCCTGCCGCCCCGCTTCCCCATACCCTCGCGCGCGATCACCCCGACGCCGAAGACCTGCGCGCAGCTGCGCGATGCGGTGGTCGCCGTCGTCGTCAATGGCCACCGCACAATCGATCGCGCGTGGCTCGATACCTATCACGAGACCGGCCGGCTCATCAACGAACATACCCTGCTGTTTCGCGACCGCGCCGACTAGGGCGCCAAGGTTTACGAAAAACTCGCGGCGGACACCGCCATCAGCGTCCGGACCTTGCGGGAATGCGCCCAATTCCACCGGTATTTCCCCATTCGGCGCCCGGGCGCCGAATTGGACTGGTCGAAGGCCCGGCTGATTTGCCAGGTGAGCGACGAAGCGCAGCGAATGAAATTGTTGAAGGAGGCCCTGAAAAATCACTGGACCAAGGCCGAACTCGAAACCCGCGTTCGCTCCTGCAACGCCGTCGCGCTCGCCTCGGAGGAGGCCGCTCCCGTGGAACTCCTCACGCCCCGCCGCGGCACCCCGGGGCTGCATCCGGTCGTCGACCTCGGGGACGGGCCCGAAGTCGATCTCGGGTTCAAGATTTACCGTGAACTCGGCTCGGCTTCCAAACTCACCACGAAGGACATTGTGCGCCTCAATGAGGATGGCGTCCGCAAAGTGGACAACGCGACGAAAGCCGAACTCTTCACCTACACCGCCACGGTGCGCAAAGTGATCGACGGCGACACCCTGCTCGTCGCGCTCGCGATCGCGCCCGGCTACACGCACCAGTTGAAACTCCGCCTGCGCGGACTCGACTGCCCCGAGCTTTCCGCCGCCGCCGGCCGCGCCGCCAAAGCGTTCGTCGACGCCCGGCTCAAGCCCGGCGACGAAGTGATCATCAGCACGACGAAACCCGATAAATATGACCGATATCTCGCCGACGTGTTCGTCGGCGAGCTTGGAGCCCGGAGCTCGGAGCCTGGAGATAGAATTTCAGGCTTTCAGCCCGGCGCCGCGCCGACGTTCCTCAACAACGCCCTGCTCGAAGCAGGCCACGCCATCCGCTACAACGGTGGCGCGAAGGAAGAGTGAGGAGAGGTGGTCCTCCGAAAACTGTCGAGGGTTCGCAAATGACCCTGCGGCCTTAGGCTGAGCCTGCTTCGAGGGTAAGTGTTGAGATTGTGGAAATCCCGGACGCCTTGGTGGTCAGGAGCGGGTGTCCGGTCCACACCTCTAAGAAGCTGTGAAAAAACTCTCATGCTCAAGATTTGGTGAGTCGGCGAAGCATGAGGGCGGAAGCAGCAAGATAGATCATGGCCTCGGAGTGGCTGGTTTTTACTTCATAGTCCTTGGAGAGACGTCGGAAGTTGCCGAGCCAAGCGAAGGTGCGTTCGACGATCCAGCGCTTGGGCAACGCCACAAAGCGATGGGGGTGGATTTTTTGCACGACGTGGGCGGTGAGTTTGCAATGTCGAGGCAACGCAGCCACCCAGTCGGGGAGCGTCCGGCGTAACCGCCGTCCACAAAAACGGCCTTCAGCCAGCCATATCGGAGCAGAAAAGGCTCCAGCAGTTTCGCTCCGTCGCGGTCTTGCAGTCCGGCCTGATGCACCACGCAACCCAAAATCAGCCCGAGGGTATCGACCAACAGATGCCCTTTTCGTCCGCAGATCTTCTTGCCCGCATCGAAGCCGCGCTCTCCGGGCTGGCTAACCATTTTAATGCTCTGGCTGTCGATGATCGCAGCGGTCGGAGCTTTTTTTACCCGCTTGGAGCCGGGCGCGATCACGCAGCGTGTCATTGAGCCGCTGCCACACGCCCAGCGCCTGCCACTTCGCAAAATAATAGTAGACCAGCCGCCAGTGCGGAAAATCCTTTGGCACCATCCGCCAAGTACAGCCACTCCTCACCACCTGCACGATCGTATTCACCATCTCCCGCTGGCCGTAGCGCGGCGGTCGGCCTAGCCTTCCTGGTTTCGGCAACAGGGGCTTTACCATCGCCCATTCTTTTTGCGTTACACTGCTCGGATACGGCTCTCTTTTCGCCTGCATCTACCACCCTAAACATCCGGCGCCTCCTCGGTACAGAGTTTTTTCACAGCTTCTAATCGCTTGAACGTATGGCCCCAATATAGGTGGCTGTGATCTCCAGTGGATGTTTACGAATCCCCACCCGTTGAAGCCTAGTGGCCAACGGCAGCTGGGCCACGACACTCTCGACCAATCGGCGGGCGAGTTCGAGATGTTCAGCGGGGGGCAACTCCAAGACGGTATGCGATCGGTCTCGGTCGAGGATGGTCGCAACATGAGCCGTCCCCCGATTCGTGTAAGCATGCCCGCCAGCCGGCGGGCCACCGGCAGATTGCCTTTCGTTTCGAGGGTGCCTAGTTGAAATTTGCATCGTCATGCCGCTCCACCGAAAAAAGATCTTCCGCCTCCCGCCACCCGCGCCCGCCACGATCTACGTGCGGCTGGGTTACAATCGCGTGCTGGCGGAGGAATTCGAAGCCCTCAAGCGCAAGCGCGTCGACCTCGTGAAGGACAAGGTCGAGGCCCACAGCCAGGGCGACCTGCGCGAGAACTTCGGCTTCAAGGCCGCCAAGGACGCCATCCGCGCCGTCGACCGCCAGATGACCGCGCTCGACCGCTTCGTCGCCCGCAACACCTTCATCGAGGTCGATCCCGCCACCTGGCTCACCAAGCCCACCGAAACGCTGCAGCTCGGCCACGTGGTCGCGCTCGAAAAGCAGGACGTCGCCACGAAGCGGAAGCACCGGTTCACGTTTCTCGTAACCACGCACGGCGAGACCGCGGTCGACGAGGAGTCGGGCATCGAGGGCCTGCCCCACAATTCTCCCCTCGCCGCCGCCGCGCTCGGACTCGTCGTCAACGCCGAGACCCAGGTCCGCCTCCCCGCAGGCGAAGCGATCCTGACTGTCCGCTCCATCCGCAATCCTACGCCGGCGGAACTAGACCGGCTCCTCACGGCGATCAAACCCCCGGAAATCGAGGACGAGGATTCTTAACGGCGGACTCGGCCCACTCCGAAGCTTGGGAGCACGGAAAACTCGATCCGTTTGAACCGCTAATCCGCGCTAATCAACGCGGATAAAGCATTCGGCCCGGCTCGCCGCCTCCACGCCGGATTATTTTTTCTCCGGCTCTGGGGTGGCGCCGAAGTTGCCGCTTTCCGCGGCGTGCACGAATCCCTCCGTCACCGTCTTGAGGTTCTCCCACCGGCGGCGGATGTTCTTCGCCTCCTCCCGGGTGATGACGCTGTCCGCCGAGGAAATCGCGATGGTGGCCAGCATGTCGGCGAAATCCTGCACGATGTCGTTCGTGATCGGGATCAACGGCTGATCCGGCGGCAGTTGTTTCGGATTGCGGATGAAAAATCCCCCCGCCTGCTCGCAGACCCACTGTGCCAGCCGGGGATCGTGGGTGATCCGGATCAACTGCCCGACCCGGTCGAGGGGGCTGCTCGCCCCGCTGCCGCTGTCATCCTCGGGCGGCTCGGCCCACTTGTAGATCAGCGAGAGCGACAACGCCATGTCCGCGGCGATCTGTTTCGCGCTCGTTTTCTTCAAAACCTCTCTCATCACCTCGTGCGATTGCATGGGCGGGCATGGTGCGGGCGCATTAGCGAAACGCAATCCTCCGCACCGGGTGGCTAACCGTCGCCGGCCGGCGGGGCGCTTTTGCTTTTTTGCGTGCCTCCCCCCTGTTTCCTCTGACTTACTCCGCGTTCCTTTTCTTTTTCCCAATGAACATTCACGAGTATCAGGCCAAGGCGTTGTTTGAGAAATACGGGGTGCCCGTTCCCAAGGGCGCCGCCGCCACCACGCCGGAGGAATTCACCAACGCGCTCAGTTCCCTCCCCGAGGGCCCGACGATGGTGAAGTCGCAGATCCACGCCGGCGGCCGCGGCAAGGGCACGTTCACCGATGGCTTCAAGGGAGGCGTGAAATTCTGCAAGACCAAGCACGACGCGAAGGAAATGGCCGGCAACATGCTCGGCAAAACCCTCGTCACGATCCAGACCGGCCCCGCCGGCCGCAAGGTCCAGACGATCTACTTCACCGCCGCGAGCGACATCAAAAAGGAATACTATCTCGCCATCCTCCTCGACCGCGTTTTGTCGAAGCCGGTCATTGTGGCCTCGACCGAGGGCGGCGTTGAAATCGAAAAGGTCGCGCACGACACCCCGGAGAAAATCCACAAGGTTATCGTCGATCCCGCCTACGGCCTCGCCGATTTCCAAGTCCGCGATCTCCTCACAAAGCTGGGGCTCACCGGCGCCGAAGCCAAGAACGCCGGCAAACTCATCCGCAATCTCTACACGATGTATTGGGAGACCGATGCCGCGATGGTCGAGGTCAACCCGCTCATCACGACACCGACCGGTGAAGTCCTCGCCCTCGACGCGAAGGTGTCCTTCGACTCCAACGCGCTCTACCGTCACCCCGAGATCGTCGCGCTCCGCGATCTCAACGAGGAAGACCCAAAGGAAATCGAGGCCTCGAAATACTCGCTCAGCTACATCGCGCTCGACGGTAACATCGCCTGCCTCGTCAACGGCGCCGGCTTGGCGATGAGCACGATGGACATCATCCAGCACTACGGCGGCACGCCGGCCAACTTCCTCGACGTCGGCGGCGGCGCTTCGAAGGCGCAGGTCATCGCCGCGTTCAAAATCATCCTCGGCGACCCCAACGTGAAGGGCATCCTCGTCAATATCTTCGGCGGCATCATGGACTGCAACGTGATCGCCCAGGGCATCGTCGAAGCGGTCAAGGAGGTCGGGCTCAAGCTCCCCCTCGTGGTCCGCCTCGAGGGCAACAACGTCGCGGCCGGCAAGGCCACCCTCGCCGCCTCCGGGCTCACGCTCGTCTCCGGCGACACGATGGCCGACGCCGCCCAGAAGATCGTGAAGCTGGTCGCGGCCTGACGGCCGCAGTAGCGAGTAGTGAGTAGCGGGTAGCGAGCATGCTCCCGCACTTTCGAAAGCTGCACGCCACTTCTACTCGCTACTCACTACACGCTACTCGCTACTTTCCTCAAATGGCTATCCTGATCACTCCCAAAACGAAGATCCTCATCCAAGGCATCACCGGTGAATTCGGCGCACGCCACACCAAGCTCTCGCTCGATTATGGCACGGCCGTGGTGGCCGGCGTCACGCCCGGCAAGGGCGGCCAGTTCTTCGAGCACAACGGGCACAAGGTGCCGATCTTCAATTCCGTCGCCGACGCCGCGAAGGCGACCGGTGCGACCGTGTCCGCCATCTTCGTGCCGCCGCCCTTCGCGGCCGACGCGATCCTGGAGTGCGTTGACGCCGGCCTCGACCTTGCCGTCGCGATCACCGAGGGCATTCCGATTCGCGACATGGTGAGGGTGAAGCGTGCGATGCAGGGCAGCAAGACCCGGCTGGTCGGGCCCAACTGCCCTGGACTCGTCAGCCCCGGCGCCGGCGAAGGTTCCAAGGGCGGTTGCCGCATCGGCATCGCGCCCGGCTACATCAACAAGCAGGGCCACGTGGGCGTGGTCTCCCGCTCCGGCACCCTCACCTACGAGGCGGTCTTCCAGCTCACGAGCAAGGGCATCGGCCAGAGCACGACCGTCGGCATCGGCGGCGATCCGGTCAACGGCACCTCGCACCTCGATGTCGTCAAGCTGTTCAACGCCGACCCTGAAACGCACGGCATCATCCTCATTGGTGAAATCGGCGGCAACGCCGAGGTCGAAGCCGCGCGCTGGCTCAAGGCGAACTGCACGAAGCCCGTCGCGGGCTTTATCGCCGGCGCCACCGCCCCCGCGGGCCGCCGGATGGGCCACGCCGGCGCCATCGTCGGCGGCGCCGAGGACACCGCCGCGGCCAAGATCGCCGTGTTCAAGGAATGCGGCATCGAGGTGGCGGCCACGCCGTCCGACATGGCCGACGCGTTGCTCCGCGCCGCCAAGGCCAAGGGCGTGACGCTGAGCTAAACCCTTCCTTTCCCTTCCCTTTCCCGGCGGACCGATTTTTGGTCCGCCTTTTTTTTGCGCGCCGCTTCAGCTCCCGGAACGAACCGGCAGAGCGGAGCCCGGCGCCTGCGCACCCGCCTGGGTTTCCCGGCGGTAAAAGGTCCGCCATCGACCCTGCCGTGGCACGACAAAGGTGCCGAGATGCGCCCGTGCACTCGCGACCCGAACGCACCGGACTACGATTTCGGGCGTGACGCGGCGGAAAGCGCCTCCTGCACCTGGCGGAAAAGCACCTGATATTGCGGGGTGTCCCGCAGCGGGATTTCCGTGGCCTGGCCCGCCCGGTTGGCCGAATCCGCCTCGATGATTTCCGTGAAGCGCACGGTCACCTCGGTGCCGCCATCGAGGGCCGGGCTGAGCTTCACCTTCATCGCCACCTGGCGGGAACTGCGGTTGGCTTCACCCGCCGCCACCGCACTCACCGCCTCGAATTCTCCCTGCGACGCCCCACCCCGCACCATTCGATAGCCCATGTGAGCCGCGGCCAGTCGCACGGCTTCGTAGGTCTCCCGGGCCGGCGCGGCATAATTTTTCGAACGGCCTTCATTCCGCTTCGCCAGTGTTTCGCGCACGCCACTCGTGGCGTCGGAAAGCGATTCGCAGCCGGTGAATCCGAGCGACAACAGGAGCAGGCCGAGAGCGGTGAGCTTCATCATGCCTTCAACTGGCCTTCGCCGCGCACCCTCGCAAGGCCCAATGGCACCACCCGCACCGGGGCAGTTGCAACCGGTCCTTCGGCTCCCACAAGCCCAGCACCGCGCCCGTGGGATCAACGATAATGCTGAGCCAGCCCATGCCCTCCACCTCGGCCACATCCTTCATAATTTTGGCGCAAATTTTTTTCCGCCTTCTTTGTGGCCGCATCGATGTCCATCACGAGCACGAGGGCAGCCAGGCCGAGGGCACACCGGGACCCATCTGTTTCATCATCCCGCCCCCCGTGCCGTCACCGACGTCGATCATCGTGTAGGCGCCGCCCGGAGCCGTCATCGGGAGGTCGGTGAGTTTCCATTTAAACAGGCTCTTATAAAAAGCCTTCGCCTTGGGCACATTCGTGGTGGCGGGTTCAACGTGAACGAAGGGATTGGGCATGGGGAAGTCTCCTGGGACTTGTTTTTTGCGGTGAACGTGAGGGGTGGTTCCTCGAGAAAGAGAGGTGCGGAAACCGGGCGGGCGATCACCCGCGGGACGACCGTTCGCGGCCTCCTCGGCGTTGTCGTCGAACCAGAGAAACGGAGTGCCAGTGGGCGTGGTCGTGGAGCGGCCTTAAATGCGTTGCGCGAGGGCTTCGAGCTGGGCGGTCGCCTGGCCCCAGCCCGCATGATACCCCATTTTTTCGTGCGCCTCACGGTCGTCCACGGTCCAGTGCCGCACGCGGGCCGTGTAACGCGTCTTGCCGTCGCCGGCGTCCTCGAACGTGAGGATCACGGTCATGAACGGCTTTTCGGAAGGCTGCCACGCGCAGGTGTAGGCATCGGTGAAGACCAGCCGCTCGTTGGGCACGACTTCGAGGTAGACACCGCGATTCGGATACTCTGTCCCGTCCGGTCCACGCATGACCACCAGACTGGCCCCGCCCGGACGCACGTCCGTTTCCGCATGCACCGTCACAAAGGGAGGCGGCGTAAACCACTGCGTGATGAGCTGCAGGTCGGTCCACGCGCGGTAGACTTTCTCGCGCGGGGCGTTGAGCACGCGGGTCAGGAGCAGTTCACGGTCCGATCCGGGAGTGCCTGCAGCGGGAGTCTCGTTTTTTGAGGGCATGGGAAAATGGGCGAGAGGACTTGTCTTCACTGCTACAACGAATGACCCCAGCCATTCCGGACACCCGGCAGCGCCGACGCCTTGGCTTTGAGGCGAGCGGCCCAGTAAGAGCCAGGCTCATTCCCGCGCCACTCCGGCCTTCCGGTAAAACTCCCGCACCCGCCTCCGTTCCTCCTCGAGTTCCAGCACCCCGAGCGCGCGCGCCATCTCGCCGATGGTGATCTTCGGATCGTTGGACCAGAAGATGCCGCAGTCTTCGTCCGGGTAGTAGTGGAATCCGACCTTGTCTCCGTAGGCCTTTTTGAGCGCCTCGCCGTTACGGAGTTTGGCGCTCCACGGGAGCAGCGCGTAACTCAGGTCGAGTTCGTGGACCAGCGTGCTCTGCGGCGGTTTGATCTGGGCGACGATCTTCCCGGTGGGCTCGAAGATCGAGGCGTTGTGCCGCCACGTGCTCGAAACGACATGAACGCGATGCTGCCGGGCACGAAACGCCGGTTGCGACGTCTGCGGCGACTGCGTGGGCCAGGCGATCAGCTCCGCGCCCTGGCGCGCCAGTTCCGACCACCCGTCATCGAATTCCATGTCGTAGCAAATCTGGATGCCGAGCCGGCCGAAATCGCAGTCGAAGACCGGCTGCGTGCGGCCCGCGGTGGTTCCGCCCTCCATCGTCCCGCGCTCGAGCGAAACGACCAGGTGCACCTTGCGGTAGGTTCCGACCACCTCGCCCTTGCGCCCGACCAGGACGGCCGCGTTCGAACAGGATTTCCGTTCGCTGGATTCGAGCAGGTACGTGGGCACCACGATGTAGCAACCATGCTCGCGCGCCTTGCGGGAAAAAACGTCCTGCACCCGCCCCGCATAGGGCACCGCCCGGGCCAGCGCATCGCTCCCCGCTTCACCCGTGATCGCCGTTTCCGGCAGCACCGCGAGATCGAGACCGCGCCCATATTTCTCTTTGGCCTCCGCGGCCATCCGGTCCACGAGACCCGCGAGTTGATCGAGCCGTTTTTCCAACCCCGGATACTCGCCCCAAAACGCCTGCATGGCCGTGCCGACAATTACCTTCCGGGGCGGACGGTCCGACGTGCTCGTCACCTTCGGCGCCGCGACCCGGTCCGCCGCGAGTACCTTGGCACCATCGAGCGCTGCCAAACTGCTCACGGTGGTCAAAAACGATCTGCGATTCATAGTGGGGGCTCCGCCGCCCGGTGCGGGGATGACTCGCTTATCCTTCCGTGAGAACGCGCCGCCAACAAAATTCACCATCGACGTAACGGCCGTCCGAGAACGCCGGACCACCCATTCCCCGCTTGCTCCATTCCGCCGACACCGGGCATTTTGTCCGGCTCGCGCACCATTTCCATCGATGCCCAACCCTGCCTGCCCTGCCTGCACTCTTGAAGACGTTCTCAGCCACGCCGACCACTGGGAGTGCGCGACCTGCGGTCATGAATGGCGCAAGGAAGCGGCCGCCGAGGTCGCCCGCGTCGTGAAGGACGCCCATGGCAACGTCCTCGCCGACGGCGACTCGGTTGTGCTGATCAAAGACCTGAAACTGCGCGGCGGCTCGGGCGTCCTCAAGGGCGGCACCAAGGTGAGAAGCATCCGCCTCGTCGAGGGTGACCACGAGATCGACTGCAAGATCGACGGCAGCCCGATGGCGCTCAAAGCCTGCTTCGTGAAAAAAGCCTGAGCCCCGGCCCGAGCGCGGCGGGCGAAAGTCAGGAACGCGGTGTGCCGGCCGGCGGCCGGGGACCTCTCCGCATGCCGTTCAACCCCGGACTGAACTCCCGGGGCCGAACGTGTTTCAGGCGGAGGCGTTCGGCGCCGCCGGGTCCGCCACGGCCTTCCGTACGATCGGCGCCACCCGGGTGCCGAGGAGCTCGATCGCCCGCAGGATTTGAGCGTGAGTCAGCACGCGATTGTCGAGCAGAACAGTCAGCCGGGAAATGCCGCCCAGCACCGTATTCTCCGCGAGGATTTTTCCCGCAACCGTTTCGGGATCGCCGACCGCGAGCGCGCCGGCCGGGCCGCATTGCGCATCGAACTGCGGGCGCGTCGGCGGCGGCCAGCCGCGCTCCCGGCCGATTTTGACGAAGGCATCGCGATAGGCCGGCCAGAAGGTTTCCCGCGCGGCCTCGGTCGTCTCCGCGAAAAAGCCGAGGTGGTGAATGCCGACGGTGAGCTTTTCCGGGGCGTGGCCGGCGCGGCGACCGGACTCGCGGTAAAGATCGATGAGCGGACGAAATTGGCTGGTCTGGCCGCCGATGATGGCGACCACCAGCGGCAAGCCGAGCGTCCCGGCACGAATCGCGGACTGCGGGGTGCCCCCGACGCCGAGGTGAATGGGCAGCGGCTGTTGCAGCGGGCGCGGATAGACGCCCTGCCCGGTGAGCGCGGCGCGGTGCCGACC
Organism: Opitutia bacterium; assembly: GCA_947442255.1. The sequence goes on along the minus strand of CANEVO010000060.1, from coordinate 953 downwards.
GGACCAGGTGACATGGGTGCGCTCGCGAATCTTCAGCAGCAGTTCGAGCTTCTCGGCCGCCAGTTCGTCGTAGTCGTCGAGGTCGAAACCGAAGAGCGGATACGATTCGATGAACGAACCCCGGCCGACGATAATCTCCGCCCTGCCCTGTGAGATCAGATCGAGGGTGGCGAATTGCTGGAAGACGCGCACCGGATCGTCCGAACTCAGCACCGTCACGGCGCTGGCGAGGCGGATGCGTTGCGTGCGCGCGGCCGCGGCGGCGAGCAACACGGCGGGCGCCGAGGCCAGATAATCGGGCCGGTGGTGTTCGCCGAGGCCGAAGACATCGAGGCCGACCTGGTCGGCCAGTTCGATCTGCTCGAGCAATTCCCGGACGCGGCCCGCGTCGCCGACCGCGCCCTCCCGGGCCTGGTCCGGCGCAGTTGCGACAAAACTATCGACGCCGATTTGCATGGTATGAGTGGTGCGCAACGTCGCGCCAAAGTCATTGCGATAGTCAAATCCCGTCATTTCGCCAATCGCATCCCCACTGCGGGCAGGCCCGGCCGCCGAAAGAGGCGGGAACAGCACGACCGATGAGCGCGATTCTATTTGCCGGGCGCGCGATTATCGACGGCCTTGAGGGCATGGGCGCCAAATACCTGCCGACGATCAAGGACCAGAAAGCGGGCCAGCGGTTTCACCAGAAGCAGCACGTCACCTCCAAGTTCATCAAGCCTTCCGGTCAGCCGCCCGCTAAGAAGTCGAAGAAGAAGTAAGGTCCGGTCGCGGCACCGGGTCCGCCCCGCCCTAGAGGCTGTAATGAACCTGCGTCGAGGAAGCTGCGGAGCATGAGGCAGGCGAAGGCGAGCCCGTGGAGACCAGCGAGGGAAGAGGCGAGGCGTTCGTAGTCGCGGGCGAAGCGGCGGAAGCGAGCCGCCCAGCCGAAGGATCGTTCGACGAGCCAGCGT
>CANEVO010000059.1 GCA_947442255.1 Opitutia bacterium | reverse complement strand
GGTCTCAACGCGCCGGTGCAGAAGAATGTCATGCCTGAAGTCCCGGGCTGGATTAAGGACAAGGATTCCCTGCTCCGGCAGATCCTCGCCGACGGCGGCATCCTGATCGATACCGCCACGAACCAAGCCTTTATCAATCCGGCCCTGAACGATCCATCCAAGATCAACGTCGATCGCGTGACCTCGTCGGCTAATGCATGGAATACCTGGGTAAACTCCACCGTTCCCTCGATTCTGGCCACGGCGTCCACGGACTCGCGCCAGACCGGCGGTCCGGAATTCAGCAGCAACGTTGCCACCGACTACCGGTTCACGCGCGGCCCGCTCAACGGACTCCGCGCTGGTATCGCGATCAATTATCGCGGCCGGCAGATCCTTGGTTCGATGACCGGTGATACCATCCCCGATCCCGCCAACCCGGCTCGGTCGATTGCCGCTCCTTATGCCGGTGCCAAGACTTATCTCTGGGCTGGCGGCTATGCCAAGGGCACGGCCAATTTCTCCTACACCTATCGGGTGAAGGAACGGAATGGCCGGTTCGCGCGCTTCACGCCCAAGACCATCCAGTTCGATCTCGCGATCGATAACCTGTTCGGCTTCTCGAAGCCCGTGCTCGAGAACAGTTCGACCAATAACTCGACGGCGAACAGTTTGGTGCTGGCCCCGCGGGACAACGATGTCTCGAACATCAGCGTCATGAGCATCCCGGGCAGCTACAACTGGCAGCCACCGCGGAGCTACATGCTGACCGCCAAGCTGAGCTACTAAGCTGCGGTCAGGTTAGGGTTTGATTTGTGGGTCGCGCGATGCCGGTTCCGGCGTCGCGCGACCTTTTTGTTTTTGGAACGCCGAGTTTCACCACCGAGTGCCCTGAGTGCAGGCGTTGCACTGGAACGGGCAACGGGAAGGCGGGGCAGTGAGTTGGTCCGATTCCTGGCTTCCTGGATTCGTGCTCAAACCCGGCTCGATCGAGATGGAGAATCGGAACCAGAAACTTCTTCATTGCTCCGCTCGATGAAGTCCCGCCGCTCACCCCGCGGGCCGCACAGTTCGCCTCTTCCGATTCCCTTCTGCAACGATCCTGCTAGGCAGGTCTTGCCCGTTCGGCGAACTCAGGCTCCCGAGCCGGTCGAGGGACTCCGCCCTCGCATGGCTTACGGCCCGGCAGAGCTACTCCCGATTCAATTCCTTCACCGCGGCGGTCCAGCCGGCCGAGGTGAACTTCGCTGCAAGACCGGTCCGCAGCTTCTTGAGATTCTCGATCTGCGCCACCGCCGCTTCGCGCCCGTTTCCAAGCCCTTTGGCCGCGCGGTCCTTGCGTCCGATGGCCTGATCGAAAGCAGCCAAGGCGGCGTTGACCTCGGCCCGGTTGCCGGGCGCCGGGTTGAGTTCTTCGAGATTGAGCACGGTTTCGCGCTTGGGGAGCGGCGTGTCCAGTGGCGCCAAAACCCGCGCGAGCCGCTGGGCCTGGGTGTTGATGTCGAAGCGAAGATCGTCGGCCTTGAGCTGATCGAAGCCTTGGCGCAGCCCCTCGACGCGTTCCTTCAGGACCCCAAAGATTTCACCGACGTATCCCTTGTCGCGCGGATCGTTGTACTCCTTGAGGAGACGTTCGAAGCGGGCGAGGTCCGCATCAACCACCGCCATCTCGGCCACGGCGGGATCGACTTCCGGCGCTTTTTCAGCGGCGACGATGGGCAGCGGGGACAGGACGAGGGCGGCGCCGAGGAACCAGCACTTGATGACAGGGGTGGTCATGATGATTGGCGGGAATTATTGTGCCCACGAACGAGTCGCACGCGAGCCGAAAACCCAAGAAGCGCCTTGATTCGCCCTCCACTCTCCCTTTCTTCATGTACACCCCGATTCGCACCCCCCGTTCGAGGCGAATAGCGGTGTGACACCTCTTATCATGCGCGTCCCACAACTTCATTTATTTTGTAATGAGCGGCAGTCTTTTGATTTCGCGGCCGTGAGCAGGCGTTCCCGATCGTGGCTGACCGCCGGCTTTGCCTTCCTGGGTGCTTGGAGTTCCGGGTGGGCGGCACAGATCGAAGTCGGACCGGAGCTGGCGGAGTTTGCCGATCGCCATTGTTCGAGCTGCCATAACGACGTGGATAAGGAAGGCGGGCTCGACCTGACTACGCTTAATTTCACCCCGACCGACTCGGCGAATTTTCTCACGTGGGTGAAGATTCACGATCGGGTGCAAACGGGAGAGATGCCGCCGAAGGAAAAGAAGCGCCCCGGCTCGGGCGAGGCTTCGACGTTCCTGAAAATGATCAGCACCCGCCTCGTCGCCGAGGAGGCCCGGGCCGACTCACAGTTTGGCCGCGTGCAGCGCCGGCGGATGAATCGCAGCGAGTATGAGAACACGCTGCGCGATCTTTTCCACCTGCCACGCCTCGTCGTGGGCGATCAACTGCCGGAGGACGGCGAAGTCGCTCTCTTCAACAAGGTGAGCAAAGCGCTCGATGTCTCCCACGTGCATCTGGCGCGCTACATGAGCGCGGCGCAATTGGCGATTCGCGAGGCGATGGCGACGGAGTACGTGAAGCCTCCGACCACCGTCCAACGCTTCTACGCCCGCGACAGCATCGATTTTCGGAATAACAACGGCGTCCCGGAGCGCGGTCGTTTCCCGGTGCTCGGCTCCGGCCCGGATGTGCCGGCGCTGACCCGGGAGGCGCCCATCACCGTGGGTGACAAGGATCCGGCGAAACGCGAACTCGAGGCCATGGCCTGGACGCACAGTGTTTACGGACCTGCGTTCAGCTCGACCTGGCTGAAGTGGCGTGCGCCAGTGACGGGCCGGTACAATCTGCGGTTCAGCGGCTACACGATTTGGGTTGGGCCCTTTGGCCAGCGTGACGCCGTGCGAAAGATCTTCTATCTCCCGGACCACCTGAACTGGAAACAGCCGGCACCCCGCAGCCCGGATGAGAATGCCAAGGGCGGTCGCGGCGGGGCACCAGGGCAGGGAAGGGGCGGTCCTCCCCGTGCCGCGCAGTTGCTGCCACCGGAGTGGCATACCGCCAATCAGGCTGACGTTACGCCCGGCCGGCGCGATGAGATCATCCATGTTTATTCGCGCGTGCCGCCCCTTCCAGGTGCGAAGCTTGGCGCGTTTGATGTCACCCCGGAGGCGGGCGTCGCGGAACTGAAGAATGTCGAGCTTTTGTCCGACGAGTACATCAACACCGACTCGATTCGCTTCTTCCGCTCGCGTCCTGGTCTCACCGGCAACGAGCAGTTCACAAATTCTCTTTCGCAACGCGACGGCCAGCCGGGCGTGGCGTTCCGTTGGATGGAAGTCGAAGGTCCGTTGTACGACAGTCCGGTACATCCGGGCTATGCGGTCTTGTTCGGCGACCTGCCGATGAAGAAATTTGAAAGCGCCGCGCCGGGCGCCGGAGTGCGCATCGAAATCGCGCAGCCGGTTCCGCCGCAGGGTTTCTACGTCAACGGCGCCGATGGCGTCTATACCCGCAAGCGGGTGTCGGTGCTCATCGAGGTCGAGTCGAAGCAGCCCGACGCGGATGCCGAGCGCCTGATTCGCGCTTTTCTGGCCAAGGTCTATCGCCGCCCCGTGCAGGAAGCCCTCGTGCAGGATTACATCGGCTTGTTCAAGGAACGCCACGCGCGGGGCATCGGCTTCGCGGCCGCCATGATGACGACTTACACCGGCATCCTTTCGTCACCGGAATTTGTCTACCTAGACGAGGGTGCCAACGGCCGGCTCAACGACTTTGCCCTCGCGACCCGCCTGGCGCTGCTGCTGAGCAACGCGGGGCCGGATGATCAATTGCGTGCCGTGGCGGCCCGGGGCGACCTCCGCAAGCCGGAGGTGCTGCGGGCCGAGACGGCACGCTTGCTCGCCGATCCGAATTCGCAGCGCTTCGTAAGGGCGTTCCTCGATTACTGGCTCGATCTCCGGAAGGTGAACGACACCACGCCGGACATGCACCTCTACGGTGACTACTTCAACGAGGACGTTCTCGTGGAGAACGGCCTGGAGGAGTCCCGGGCCTTCTTCTCCGAACTCCTGCACAAGAACATGCCGGCCCGGAACATCGTCGATTCCGACTTCACCTTCCTGACCGAACGTCTGGCCACTCACTACGGGATCAAGGGCGTAAGTGGATCCGCGCTCCGCAAGGTGGCGCTGCCGGCCAATAGCGTGCGCGGCGGTTTCATGACGCAGTCGAGCGTCCTGAAGCTGACCGCGAACGGCACGACCACCTCCCCGGTGCTCCGGGGCAAGTGGATCATGGAGCGCATCGTTGGCTACGAGATTCCACCGCCACCGGCCGCCGTCCCGGCGGTCGAACCTGATGTGCGCGGCGCCACCACCATTCGGGCCCAGCTCGACAAGCATCGCGCGGACGAAAGTTGCGCCGGCTGTCATCGCAACATCGATCCGCCGGGCTTCGCGCTCGAGAGCTTCGACGTGCTCGGAGCCTGGCGGGATCGCTACCGAGGCATTGCCAAGGGCCAGGACGCCGAGGTCGGTTTCGGCAAGAACGGCTGGCCCAAGACCTATTACCACGCGCTGCCGGTCGATCCGAGCGGTGAGACCGTGGAGGGACACGCCTTCGCCGACGTGCGCGATTTCAAGAAGATCCTCCTCCAAAATGAGGAACAGATCGCGCGGAATCTAGCGCGCCAGCTGGTCGTTTACGCTACCGGCGCTCCCATTCGTTTTAGCGATCGCGAAAAGATTGAGGCGATCGTGAAACGGACGCGCTCCAGCGAGTACGGGGTGCAAAGCATCCTCAACGAAATCGTGCAGAGTGAACTCTTCCTGACCAAGTAACCCTGATTTCCACCGGTCGCATTTCCCGCTTTGGGAGAGAGACTAGTCTTACGCCCCATGAAAACAAAATCCCCCGTCCGGTTTATCCAGGCGCCGTTTGTGTCCACCCGGCAACCGATGTCTCGCCGTCACTTCCTGCGCGCCGCGGGCGTCGGACTTTCCCTTCCGATGCTCGACGTCATGCTCCCTCGCATGGCCCGCGCCCAAGCATCCTCGTCGCCGTTGGACCCGGCAGCCAAGCCCCGGCGGATGCTCGGCATCATCAACAATCTGGGCTACGTCATTAACCACTACGTGCCCGTCGGCACGGGACGCGATTACAAGCCGTCCGAGTACATCGAGCTCATCAAGGATCATCGGAACGACTTCACGGTCTTCTCGGGCGTCATTCTGCCGTCCGTGCAGGGCAGCCATCCCACGCAGGTCGCGTGGCTCACGGGTGCGCCGAATCCGGCCAGCAGCGGCTTCCGGAACACCATTTCGCTCGACCAGGTCGTGGCCGACAACATCGGGACGCAGACGCGGTTCCCGTCGCTGACGCTCGCCGTCAACACCCGCTCGTGGAGTCTGTCATTCACCGGCAGCGGTGTGGCCGTCCCGCCCGAGGACAAGGCCGCCGAGGTCTTCAAACAACTTTTTGTGCAGGGTTCCCAGGCCGAAATTGAGGAGAAGGTCATGGAACTGGAGAACGGCCGGAGCATTCTCGATCGCCTCACCGGCCAGGTGAAGGCGATGGAACGCGACCTCGGTGCGCCGGACCGCGAGCGAATGGATCAATTCCTGACGAGCGTGCGGTCACTCGAAGGCCGGTTGAAGGCCTCCGAAGGCTGGGAGCGCAAACCGAAGCCCGTCGTCAGCCACAAGGAGCCGGTTGATCCGACGAATCCCGCCCAGCTGTTCCAAAAGATCAAGGTGATGTATGATATCGCCGCGCTGGTGCTTCAGACGGACTCCACCCGGGCGATCACGCTCTTCATCGATGCGGCCGGCACCCCGGCGGTCTCGGGCCAGTTCGGCGTCCCGATCACCGAAGGCTACCACGGCATCTCCCACCACGGAAAGATGCCCGACAAGCTGGCCCAACATCACGCGCTCGACCGCGAGCACTTCAAGGCCTTCAACGGGCTGCTGGCGAACCTGAAGGGGGCCAACGAAGGCGGTGAGTCGCTGCTCGACACGACGAACGTTCTCTGGGGCAGCAACCTCTCGGATGCCAACGCGCATCTGAGCAACAATCTGCCCTTCATTCTTGCCGGCGGCGGCTGGAAGCACGGGCAGCATATCGGTTTCGACGTCAACAAGCCCTATCCCCTGACCAACGTCTACCTCTCGGTGTTGCACCGGCTGGGCATCCAGCGGGACAAGTTCTCGAGTTCGACCGGCACCTGCCGCGGGTTGGAGATGACCTGAGCTTAAAAGGCGCCATGAGGCGCGGCGCGGTTTAAGGTTTAGAGTTCAAAGTTTAATGCTGAAGCCCGGGCTCCTCCCGGGCTTCAGTTTTTTAGGATCGTGAGGTTGTCGGACCAACCGGGTGTCGCGATCGAACCGGACGCGCGAACGCCGGCCCTCGGAAGATTCAATTTTTGCCGGAAGGCGGAACTAGGAACCGCCGGAGCCCCGACTTACCGGTAGAACGGCTGCCAGGTGAGCCAGGTCGGGCCGTATTTCGGCTCCGGTCGGCCTACCTCAAGGGCACCGAGATCGGGGGCACGACCGACAAAGTCGTCGTTGATGCCTGGGATGGAGACACCGGCGTCGACGGCCTTGCTGCCTGGCTTGAGCCGGAAGTTCAGATCCATCGCATGGTACACGGCGTGACGATTAGACGGATTCGGCGGTGAGAGCTTTTCGAAAATGTCGAAGTCCACTTCGATCCCATGTGCTTCCTGCCCGGTGGCGGCGCGGAACTCCGCCAGCGTGGCGAAGCTTTTCCAGTCGGTCGGCTCGGGGGCATAGGCCGTGGCGCCGGTCGCGGGCGCGAGCCAGTGGTATTGGGCCTTCACGCCCGGGTTGGGGCGGAAGCCGTTGTAGTCCGAGCTGTGGGCGTTCGTTGCGTTGGCCCAGCGCATCACTCCGCGATCGGGGGTGTTGCGACCGAGAAAGAGATTGTTGCGCCAGTGGACGTTCGAGGACGGATCGCCGGCCAACTGCTCGCCCACAATCGTGTTGTGAAACACGAAGAGTCCCGCGGGCTTGGCGGAGAACTTGAACGCCACGCCGCTCGGCACGTGGTAGAGGAGATTGCGGTAGAAGTAGATCGGCCCACCGAAAACGGGCTGCGAACTGTAGCCGCCGTGAAATGCGTTGACGCCCCGATTCTCGAAGACGCGAACGTTATGCACGCTGCCGTCTGTCTCCACGAAGTCGTCATTCGAGAGGTGAATATCGTTGCCGTAAATATCGATGCCCGACGCCCGTCGCTCCGGATCCTTCTCCGGGGTGCCGTAGGTTGAGACGCCAATCGCATCGTGGAAATAGGCGATGGCATTGCGGGCGATGACGTGGCCGGGCCCGTAGACCTTGATCGCGTAATAACTGGTCACCTGATGTGAGCCATAGGGCCCGACGCTGGCCCAAAGCGGACCAGTCCAGCCGATCAGGCGGAAGCGATCATCGCGGCCCAGGAAGAGGTTGTCCGCGATGTAGAAGTCGCTGGATCCCGCGTACTCCGTCCAAACACCGAAGCCGATGTTCTCAAGCCGGCAATTCTTCACCGTCAGGCCCACGGCGCCAGAGGCTTCCTTGCGGCCGGCGGAGAATGCGACGTCGGTATTGCGGATGGTGATACCCTCAAAAATGTGATGCTCCGAAGCCGAGACATCGAAGAGGATGTGGTTGCCCGCGCCGTCGAAGACCACCTCGCCGTCGCCGGCGGCCTTGATCGTGAGCGGCTTTTCCTTCGTGGCCTTCAGAGTCAGCGAGATGGTGCCGTCGAACGGAGTCATCATTGGATCGACGTAGTTCAACCGCTCGGGCCGGTAGAGGCCCGCGTGCACGAGAATCGTGTCGCCGGGTTGAGCCCGGCGTTCCCAGACCACACTCCAGTCGCCGAGTCCGGCGCCGTAGTACGCCTGCATGATGCTGGTGAAGTTTGGCTCGAGCTTCGGTCCCTGATGGTCCGGTCCGTAGACATGGAGGGTGCGCCCGCCGGCATACGGCAGGGGCTCGGTCCGGGTCTTGATCCGCACCGCCGGAGCGGCGTCGCCACTGACCCCGTCTGGATCGGTCATCTGGAATCGGCATTCGTATTCGGTGCCGGGCTGCAGGTTCAGGATGCTGCCCGCAAAGCCATGAGGAACAGTGTAGTCGAAATTTTCCCGGGCCCGGAAGATGCGCTCGCCGCCGATCCGGACCAAGGGCATGGCCGTCCGCCAGGCAGTTTCGCCGACGGCCCGAAACTGCACGGCGACTTCGGCGTTGCGATTTACATCACCCGAGATGCTCCACTCGAAACCGAGGTTGAGCAGGGTCGGATGATTGACGGTAAAGGTGCCAGCGACCGTGGCGTTCTGGGCGGCGGCAGTGGCGACGCCGAGGATTAGCAAACCGAGAAGTCGAAGTAAGGCGGGCATGGTGGGGTGGGTCAGTGGGAAGTGAGGTTGGACCGTGAATCGCTCACGGTTTGAGCTGTTCGATCCACTTGCGAATCAGATCGGCGCCGGCTTTGTCCGTCTGTTCGCTCCCGACCAGCGGCATCCGACCTCCGGCCTCGAGGGTGATGCGATGGAGTAGTTCGGATCGGTCGGGACGGCCCGGGGTGACAATCTTCGAATCGGGGCCAAGCAGAGGCACGAGGGGCTGGCCGTTGATGATCCCGGCCTTCGCGAAAGGCACGGACTCGGCGAACTGGAATCCGGCCCGCCCGCCCACGCCACCGAGGCGGTGACAATGCGCGCAGTTGACGTCGAGATAGGAGCGAACGCGGGCCTCGATCGGGAAGGTGGCGTCATGCGGATCAACTTTGCGCGGGAGCGCGGCCACTGCCGGGGCGCCCGGCGGGCTCAGCACGCCGGCCTCGGTCCACGCCGTGAGTTGGTTCTCCACGCGGCGACCGAGCCGGGTCAAATCGACGTCGCGATTCAGTTGGGCGGTGCTGAGTCCGTTCGTGAAGTTAGTCTGCGTGGTGTGGCAAATCGTGCACTCGCCGCGACTCGCGAACCGCCAGGTGCGATTGGGGATTCCGGGCGCCGGCCGCGTTTCTCCGTCCTCCCGCACAAGTTCCGCGTCGGTCTGCGCGTCGTTCCACGCGTAGGTGTGGAAGCTCCATTGGCCGTGTTCGCGGTACATGAGCTGCGTCTCGACGCGCTTGGGTCCTTGCGAGGTGCTAAGTTCCAGGGTCCGTGCGACGGCACTGCCATCAGGAAGATTCCAATAGCCGCTCGGGTCGGCGGAATCCATGGGCTTGCCGTTCGACATCGCCAGCAGTCGCCGCGCCCGCGCGCCATCCGACCAGACGCCAACATTAATTTCGTAGGGAATGACGCCGGGAGCCGGCGCGTGGGTCGCGGTCGACGAGAACAAGCCGGTTTCGCTGAGCCGCGTGGGGAAACCTTGGGTTGGCGCCGTGGTCGGCTCCGCGGCGATGAGCCGGTGGACCTGTCCATCCGTACGCACCATCACGATTTCGTGGTCGCGGTCCTCGGAGAACGCGAGGATCGCGCTCCGGGTGTCGGCGATCTTGCGGAAGTTCTGCGCCTTGGTGCCGTTCCACTGAAAGGCCCAGAGGAAGCCCGTGACATAGTCGCCGAAGATGTATTGGCCCTGAAGCGAAGGATGTTTCTTCCCCCGGTAGACGAGCCCGCCAATGGCCGAGCGCGCCTCGGAGTGGGGCAACTCGATCACCGGCGGGGTATGCACCGGTGTGGGGCCCGCGAGCGCGTGATTCCGTTTGAAGAGATGCGTGCCCTCGAAGGTGCTCCAGCCGTAGTTGTGGCCTTTGCGGATGAGGTGAATCATCTCCCAGCTGTCGTCGCCGTTGTCGCCCAGCCAAAGATCGCCATTGGGGGCGAAGCGCATCCGCCACGGATTGCGCAGGCCGTAGGCCCAGTACTCCGGCAGGACATCGGTACGGCCGACCCAGGGATTATCCGGCGGCACGGCGTAATTCTTGCCGGCTTCACTTTTCTCCACATCGATCCGCAGGATGCCGCCCGTGATGATGTCGAGGCGTTGCGTGAGATGATGCGGGTCGCCGGGTGCGCTGCGGTCGCCCGCGGAAATGTAGAGGTAGCCGTCGGGACCGAACTGGAGATCGCCGCCGTTGTGACCGTCGCTCGGCCACCGCAGGATTTCCTGTTCCGTGGACAGATCCACGCGCGGCGGATCGGAGAGTGTAACGGTGAAACGTGAAAGGACGTCCTCGGCGGGCTTGGGCTGCCGGATGTTGTAGAGCACGTAAACGTAGGGGACAGCCGGGTAACGCGGGTGCAGCGTGACCGCGAGGGTGTACGTTTGCCGGCCGGTCCGGGCCGGGAGATCGAAGAAGCGTTCGCGGCGCGGACCGCCTGCGTCCTCCTGAATTGTCCAAACGGCGCCGCTGGTCTCGCTGATCAGCCAGCGCTTGGCTTCGTTGGGTTGGGCGACGGGGATGGTCTCGATCGAACCCAGTTGGCTGAACTTGAGGGTCGGGAACAGCTCCTCGGTCTTGAACGGATAGCCGGCGCCGCCGGTGCCGCTGAGCCGCGAGTCGTTCCAGCGGGGGAGGGTGGGCGCCTCGGCCAGGCTGGCCGGGGGTGGGATATCCTTCGCGGCGAGCACGAAGGTGCGATCGCTGAAATCGTACTCGCGCCGCCCGTCGGCGGTCGGATGCACGCCGGCGCCGCCGGCCACGACGAGCTGATCGTCCACGACGGCCGCCGCTCCCCACGCGACCTGAATCGGCAGCGCCGGTCCGGAGCGCCAGGTGCGGGTCGTGGGATTGTAGATCGAAACTTCGCCCCAGTCGGGGAGATCGCAGCCACCGACGATCCAGATTTCACCGCGCCACGCCGCAATCTGGGAGGACCGCGGCTTGGTTGGGCCGGGAATGATCGTCCAGCGTCCCGTGGCCGGGTCGAATTCGGCGAGGCCGGTGTCGGGGACCAGCGCGTACACGCGATCGTTGAGCGACGTGCCGCACAGCGCCCACATGGCGCGCAGGGCGTCGGGCTCTTTCCGCCAGGTTGACTCACCGGGACCGATGCTCGCCATCACCGCGTGATCCTCGCGATTGCGCGATCCCACGACCCAGAGTCGACCCGCGGCCGGTTGGGCCAGTGGCACGGGAATGGCGAAGGGAAGGTCCGCCTCGCGGGTCAGCGTCCCGGTCTTCGGATCGTAGGATTCGACGAGGGTGGTGGACTGGCGCTTGCCTTCGGCGTCGAAGACATCGCCCCCGACGATCCAGACCCGTCCGGCGAACGCGACCGTGTGGCAGTAGACGCGCGTCCGGGAGAGCTTCACGGCGACCTTCCAGGTCCAGGTCTTCGAATCCAACTCCCACAATTCGTCGAAAAAGTGGTCGCGGCTCGGAAAGCCCCAATTGTGAGTGTGGCCGCCGGCGGTGTAGAAACGGCCGTCCACCACCGCGGCGGAGGTGTCGTGATTGCTGGCCGGCATCCGGGCAACCATGCGCCACGGCGTCTCGGGGTTGGCCGGGCGCGCGGCGCCGGGCGTAACCGTGGACGAGCCGCGCTCCGGATAGCGGAAATCGAACACTCGCGTTCCGCCCGGACCGGCCACGTGGACGGTGCGTTCCGGCTGGGGCGCCAAAGTATCCCAGGCGCCGGCCTCGATCCCAGTGATCCGGGCTGGCATCCACGCGGTGGGATCCTGGGCCGGCAGCAACATGAGTTCCCGGCGGCTTCCGTCGATCGGGACAAGTGCCCAAAAATTGGCGGCCGAATCGCGGACGACGCTGAGCGCGCCAGCGGGCGGCGGCAGGGACGGAGTCTCGGCGGCCCGCAGGACCAGCGCGAGGAGGAGCGGCAGGAGTCCGCGGAAAATCAGGGCAGGGCGGAGGGAGGATTTCATCCGGGGTAAAGGAGGGCAGCGGGTCCGCGCGGGACCCAACGGTAGGCGGCGTGAGAATTGCGCCAGAAAAATTTCTCGGCGGTCGCGCGATCCTTTGCGCCGAAGTAATCGGTGACGATGCGATGAACCGTCGCATACGGTGCGACCCGGGTGCTGACTGGCCAGTCCGAACCATACACCACGCGATCCGGGCCGAAGAGATCGGTGAGCGCGTCGAACGCCGGCTGATACGCCGCCGGGTCGGTGACGATCCGATTGTTAACTCGCCGGACGACGTGGGAAATCTTGATAAAAACATTCCCGAGCCGTGCGAGCGGGGCCAGTCCTCTGCGCAGCGCGGCAACGTCGCCATCCCACTCTGGAAACGGCAGGTGGTTGACGACGATCCGAAGGTCCGTCCACTGGCGGGCGATCTGTTGCGTGCCCTCGAGGATTACGCTGCGTCCGATCACATCGAGCGAGAGGTTGGCGCTCTCCAGGCGCCCGAAGTCGGCCATCACGGCGGATTGCGCCACGTTGGCCACGGTGCCGGGACCAACCCGAATGCCGCGGAACAGGGGATTCGCGGCGAAGCGCCGGAGGTGCGTGGCGAATTCGGGATCGCCCGGCTTCAGGCTGCCGACGATGCCGACGATCTCGGGCGTGTCGCGGGCGAGATTGAGCAGCCACTGGTTGTCCTCCAGCCAGGGACTCGCCTCGACGACCACCGTGCCGAGCACGGCGAGGGGATCGGCCACGGCGCGAAACTTGTCGGGCAGATGCGGGGCATAGATCTCCGTCTCCGTCGGCCGGGGCCAGGGCACACCCTCCGGCCGGGTTGGATCGTAGAAATGCGTGTGCGTGTCGATGGCCGGGATCGGAGCGCCATCGCTGGCGGCACGGGCGGCCGCGGGAAACATGGCGGTGGCCGCGGTGGTACGAAGGAATTCGCGGCGGTTCATTCGAGTGGGGGGAGTTGGCTCCGCCGAGGACCGGGCGTCAAGGTCTTGGGGGGCGGTGGCAGGCGTGCGACGGGAACGGGCACAGTCTCGGCGCACCCTCATTTTGTCGGGCGCGCCTCGTTGCGCGCCCGCGACACGCGATGGTGGCCGAGCGGGATCGCGTGGTGTTGCTCGCGAAGCGAACCGGATCGACATGCGGCATCGGGCCGATTGAAAAGGAGCGCATGAACCAACGCCGCAAGGTACTCGTCACGGGCGGGGCCGGTTTGATCGGATCGATTTTGCTGCCGCGCCTCGAGGAGCACTATGAGGTCACCTCGTTCGATCTGCGACCGGCGCCGGGAGTCCGCTCCATCGTGGGGGACTTGACGCAGATGGAGGCGACCGAGGCCGCATTCGCCGGTCAGGACGCGGTCGTTCATCTCGCGGCGGATCGCAGTGCCGAGGCACTCTGGGATTCGGCGCTGCGCAACAACGTGGTGGCCACCTACCATGTGTTCGAAGCGGCCCGGCGTACCGGCGTGAAGCGCGTCGTGTTTGCCAGTTCGCAGCACGCCACCGGCGCCTTTTATCGCGAGGAACCTTGGAAGCACATCGTGGCGGGCGAATTCAGCCGGCTCCAGCACGGCGGGTATCCGCTGCTCGACGAGAGCTGTCCCATCCGCCCGGATGGTTATTACGGCGTGTCGAAAGCCTGCGGTGAGGCACTCGGCAGCTACTATCTCGACTACCACAATCTAAGCTCGATTCACCTGCGGATCGGCTGGGTGTTGTCGGAGAACGATCCGACCTTCTCGCCCTTCGCGCTCTCGCTCTGGCTGAGCCAGCGCGATCTGGGTCAGATCATGCGCTGCTCGCTCGAGACCCCGCGACGTTTCGGGATTTATTACGCCACCTCGGACAACCGCTGGAAGATTTGGGACATCCGCCGGGCGAAGGCCGAGCTCGGATACGCGCCGGCGGATGGGGCCGGCGAACAGTTCGTCCTCGGCCTGCCTCCGGTGCGCGATCGGTAGGATTGCCGGACCCAGATCGCGGGACGAGAGCGCAGCAGGACGGCGCTCCTGCAAGGAAAGCGAACTGCGGGGAACGGGTGAGGCTGGCGATGCTGCTATTGCCCCGGGAGTACCCCTCGGTATGCGTGACTCCGTGGGCCAGCAAAACATCATCATCATTGGCGGCGGCATCGTGGGCTTGGGGACCGCGCTGAAGCTCGGTCGCAAGTTTCCCGGCGCGCGGGTCACGGTCCTTGAGAAAGAGGCGCAGGTCGGGCGTCACCAGACGGGCAACAACAGCGGCGTCCTGCACGCGGGGCTGTATTACAAGCCCGGTTCGGTGAAGGCCCGGATGGCCGTCGAAGGCGTGCAGGAGATGATCGCGTTCTGCCGCGACAACGACATCCCCCACGAAATCTGCGGGAAGCTGGTCGTCGCCGTGGACGACACGGAGATTGGGCGGCTGAAGAACCTGCACGAACGAGGGCGGCAGAACGGACTGCAGGGTCTGGAATGGTGGGGTCGCTCCCAGATGCTGGAGCGCGAGCCGCACGTGGGCGGGGTCGCCGCGCTGCGGGTGCCTCAGGAGGGTATTGTCGATTATCCGAAGGTGTGCGCAGCCATGTTGCGGCACATCGCGGCGCAGGGGGGACAAGTCGTGACGGAGGCCAGGGTAACTAAATTGCATGCCACGGCTTCCGGCTGGATCGCGGACACCTCGGCGGGCGAGTACGAGGCCGACTTCGTTGTGAATTGCGCCGGCCTGCACTCCGACCGGGTCAGCGAGCTGGCCGGAGAAAAGCGCGAGGTGCGAATCGTCCCTTTTCGGGGCGAGTACTACAAGTTGAAGCCGGCGCGCCAGCATCTGGTGCGACACCTGATTTATCCGGTGCCGGATCCGCAGTTTCCGTTTCTCGGGGTTCACTTCACGCGGTTGATCGAGGGCGGGGTCGAGGCCGGTCCCAATGCGGTGCTCGCCTTCAAGCGCGAGGGTTACACGAAGACGGACTTCAGCGCGGTCGACCTCTTCGATGCCCTTTCCTTTGGCGGGCTGTGGAAGTTTCTCGGGCAGCACAAGCGCATGTGCTGGGACGAACTTCGGCGCTCCTTTAGTCGCGAACTATTTTGCCGATCACTCCAGCGCCTCGTGCCGGAAGTTCAGGTCGACGATCTGGAAACCGGGGGCGCCGGCGTGCGTGCGCAGGCGATGTCACCCGACGGGACACTCGTGCAGGATTTCAGTTTCGTGCGCGGCCGGCGGGCGCTCCATGTGCTCAATGCCCCGAGCCCCGCGGCCACGGCCTCGCTGACGATCGGCGAGGAGATCGCGAGCCAGCTCGTTGGGCAGTTATAGAAAAGCGTCAGGGTGCCGCGATGTAGGGCCGGCGCTCGCCGCCGGGCCCGGTTGCCATCCGGGCGTGGACGAGCCACGCCCCTACACGCATTTTGTAGGGGTCTGCCTCGTGCAGGCCCTTTCCGGCTCAACGGCCTCTCGCTCAGATCTTCCCGGCCGCCGCCAACTCCTGCTGGAGCGATTCGCGGTAGTCGGCGATTCGTTTCTCGTCGGGGCGGGCGCGCGCGGAGTAGTAAACGAGGCCCAAGGCCTGGCGATGACGATCACTGGCATTCGCGTCCGCGCGGTGCGTGGTCAGGCAGTGATGTATCAGGAGGTCACCGAGCTGGGCTGGAATCGGGACTTCGTTCTGCTGATCGTGCGGCGTCCCATAGTTGCTGATACCCTGGGAGAAGCCGAGCGTGGCCGTCCTCCGATGCGGCCGCATCCCTTCGCGGTGGGAACCCTTCACGTAGCGGACGCAGCCATTGCCGATGTCGACGACATCGAGGGCCAGCCAGAAGGTGAGGGCCTCCATGGGATCGAGCATGAAATAGAATCCGTCCTGATGCGCCGGCGTGATCGCGCCCACGCGGGGCGGTTTGTCGAAAAGGGAGATGTCCTTGTAGATGACGGTGTCGTCGAGGAACAGCCGGGCGAGCCGTACGAAACGCTCATCCTGCGCGAGACGCTCGAAGTAGGGGTCGTGCTTCGCGAGCGATTGGAGGTACTTGAGGGTCTCGGGCTTTCCCTTGATTTCGTAGAAGTGCTCGGTGTTCGGCAGGCCGGGTAGGACCTCGCGCTTGTAGCGATCGAGTTCCCTGAGGAGCTCGGCCGCTTCAGTCGGCGAGAGAAAACCGCGAATGACGACGTAGCCGTCACGTTCAAAATCCTGTTTCAGCTGGGCGTCGGAGGGCACGGGGGGATGGGTTCGATGGCGGAGAAAAGCTGCTCCTGAATTTCAAAGCGAAGCGCGGCTCGAAGTAGGGAATGGATCGATGGCGGACTCAAGGGCGCAGGTGTGAGTTTGGACGGAGATTCGGCTTTTCGGAGTGCCGACCGGGGCAGGGTGCCTTTGATTGGAGCCGATACTACCAGCCACACTCCACGTCACCCGCAAACAGCCTCGGCGTGCCCGGCGCGGGTAAGCCGGGCATGGGCTTAAACCTTCGCGCTGCTTCGCGAATTTAGCGGTTCACCTGGATGGTCCGCCCTAGAGCGGGCCACCTGTCCGCTCGGCGCGGCGAAGGATTACTTCGCCATCCCGGCAGCGGCCGCGGTCTCGGCTTCGATTTCTGCGACCGGCTTCGGCGAGAGGTATTTCGTGAACTTGTCGAGGTAGATGTAGAACGCCGGCGTGATGTAGAGCGTGAGGAACTGCGAGATGATCAGGCCGCCGATGACCGCGAGACCGAGGGAACGACGCGTTTCGGCGGCGCCACCGATCGCCAAGGCGATGGGGATGCTTCCGGCCAGGGCGGCAAACGTGGTCATCATGATCGGACGGAAGCGAACAAGGCACGCTTCGAAAATCGCCTCTTCGGCCGTCACCCCCCGGGTGCGCTTCGCCTCGAGCGCGAAGTCGATCATCATGATGGCATTCTTTTTGACGATGCCGATGAGCATGATGAGCCCTACGTAACCATAAATGTTCAGCTCCTCGCCGAACGCGATCAGCGTCACCAGCGCGCCGGCGGTCGCCGCCGGCAGGCCCGACAAGATGGTGATCGGATGGATGAAGTTCTCGTACAGCATTCCGAGGACGAGGTAAATCACCAGCACGGCGACGAGCAGCATGATGCCCAGGCCCTGGAGCGAGTTGGTGAAAGCGGCCGCGGCACCCTGGAACGTCGCGTTGATGGTCGCGGGAAGTTCGGTGCGGCCGAGTTCCTCGATGCGACCCGTCACCTCGCTGAGGGAAACGCCGTCCGCGATGTTGAAGGTGACGGTGACCGACGGGACCTGGCCCATGTGGGTGACCGTCAGCGGCCCGACGGTCTGACGAATGCGGGACACGGCCTCGAGGGGGATGAGCCGGCCCTCCCGATTGCGCACATAGAGCAGGCCCAGCGCGTTGGGGTCCTGCTGGTACTTTTCCGCAAACTCGAGGATGACATAATACTGGTTCGACGGAGTGTAGATGCTCGAGACCTGCCGCGAGCCGAACGCGCTGAAGAGGAGGTCCTCGATTTGCTGGGCGTTGAGCCCAAGGGAGGAAGCCTTGTCGCGGTCAATTTCCACGACCAGTTGTGGGCTGGTGATCAGGAGGTCCGTATTGACGTCAATCAAACCCGGGATTTCGCGCACCTTCTCCACGAAACCGGGCACCACGGCGTAGAGCTCCTGCAGATCGGATCCGTACAAGGTATACTGATAGAGCGAGGTCGTGGCGCGGCCGCCCACCCGGATGTTGGGCGGCACCTGGGGAAAAGCTCGCAGACCGGGAATGCGGGCCAACTCAGTCCGCAGCTGGGAGGCGATGACGAAGGCGGACGGACGGGTTTCGCGGTCCGTCAAGGTGAGGTTCATCGAACCCTGGTTGCCCACCTGCGCCCCCGGGCCCTGTCCGAGCGAAGTCGAATAGTGGGCGACGTGGGGATTGCTGCCAACGATCGCGCTGGCCTCGCGGGCCAGGCGAACCATGGCGTCGAACGAGGCATCCTCCGCCGCCTCGAGGTTGATATTGATTCGGCCCGTGTCCTCGGTCGGGACAAAGCCCTTGGGAATGATGGCCAGCAACCAGACGCTCAGGCCGATCATGGCGAAGGCGATCACCACCAGCACGGCGCGAAAGCGGAGCGAGAACTGCAGGGTGCGTCGGTAGAGCGACAGACTTCCCTGGAACGCCCGTTCGATGACCTGATAGAGCCAGCCGTGCTGGGCGCCGTGCGGAATGGGCTTCAGGAAGCGGCTGGCCAGCATCGGGGTCAGCGTCAGCGAAATGAAGCCGGAAACGATGACCGCCGCGGCGATGGTGACGGCAAACTCGCGCAGCAGTCGGCCGAGAATTCCGCTCATGAAGAGGACGGGGATGAAGACCGCGACGAGCGACACCGTCATCGAAATCAGCGTGAAATAGATCTCCCTCGAACCCTTGAGGGCCGCCGTCATCACCGGTTCACCCTTCTCGATGTGCCGGACGATGTTCTCGAGCATCACGATCGCGTCGTCGACAATGAACCCGACGGACAGCGTCAGCGCCAGCAGCGACAGGTTGTCGATGCTGTAGTCGAAGAAGTGCATCACGCCGAACGTGGCGATGATCGCGATCGGCATCGCGACGCTGGGGATGAGCGTGGCGCGGACCGAACGGAGGAAGAGAAAGATCACGAGCACCACCAGGCTGACGGCCAGCACGAGCGTGAGCTTCACCTCGTTAACCGATTCGCGAATCGAAACGGTGCGATCCGCCAGGATCTCGAACTTGACGCTGGCGGGCAACTGGGTGCGAAAGCTGGGCATCAAATCCTTCACCGCGTCGGCCACCTTGATGGTGTTCGTGCCGGGCTGGCGCCGGACGTAAAGGATGATCCCGGGCTCACCGTCGTACCAGCCCGCGGCCCGGTTGTTTTCCACGCTGTCGCTGACCTCGGCGACGTCGGCGAGCCGGACGGCCGCGCCGTTGCGGTACGTGACGATCACGTTCTCGAAGCCGGCGGCGTTGCGGAGCTGGCCGGTGGCCCGCAGCGTCATCGATTTGTGCTCGCCGTGCAGGGAGCCGGAGGGGAGCTGGACGTTGTTGGTGTTGAGAGCGCTCCGGACTTCGTCGAGGCCGATGCCCCGCGCCGCCAGGGCCCGGGGATCAACCTGGACCCGCACGGCATATTTCTGGGCGCCCAAAATGAAAACCTGCGAGACCCCGTCGATGGTCGAGATGCGCTGGGCAATCATCGACTCCGCGTATTCGTTGACCTCGGACAAAGGGAGGGTGGCGGAACTCAGCGCCAGGATCAGGATGGGATCGTCGGCGGGATTTTGCTTTCGAAAGGAGGGCGGGTTCGGCATGTCCGCCGGCAGCCGCCGCTGCACGCCGGACAGCGCCGATTGGACATCCTGGGCGGCGGCATCGAGGTCGCGTTCGAGATTGAAGGTGACCGTGATCCGGGTGCTGCCCAGGGTGCTGGTCGAGGTCATCGACTCGATGCCGGGCACCGTCGCGAGGCCCTGTTCGATCGGCGTGGCGACAGCCGAGGCCATCGTTTCCGGGCTGGCTCCTGGCAGGCTGGCCGAAATGGAAAGAATCGGATAATCGACGTTCGGCAGATCGCTGACCGGAAGGGTGCGGTACGCCATCCAGCCGAAGATCGTGATCCCAGCGGTCACCAGCGTGGTCATCACCGGCCGGCGGATGAAATGTTCCGGGATGTTCATGTTTTCGTTTCCTTTTTGCCTTTGGCCTTGCCGGCATCACCGGCCGGGGCGCCGCCCGGGATTCGAATCTCAACGGGGCCACCCGGCACGACGCGCAATTGACCTTCTGTCACGACGGTCTCGCCCTCGGCCAGGCCACGGCTGATCACGGTTTCCTTGAGATGGGCGCGTTCCACGACCACATCCCGTTTCTCGGCGGTGTTGTCCGCCTTGACGACGAAGACATGCTGGCCCGTTTGTGAGCTCTGGAGCGCACTGCTGGGGATGGCCAGCGCCTCAGGATTCGCGAGCGTGATGCTCACGGTCCCGAACTGGCCCGGCCAGAGCCGGTTCTGGGCGTTGGCGAAGTTGCCCTTCAACCGGATCGTGCCGGTCGTGGTGTCGACGGCGTTGTCGACGAAGCCGAGCTCGCCGATTTCCGGTGGTTCGTTGAGGCCGGGTGGAACGACGCGAACCGCCAGCCTGCCCCGGGCGCGGTAGCGGTTGATTTCGGCGAGATACTGCTGCGGGACCCCGAAGGTCACGTTGATGGGGGAGAGTTGGTTGATCGTCAGCAGCGCGATTCCCGCCTCGTTGGCGCGGACGAGGTCGCCCTCGCGAACGTTGATGTTGCCGGACCGGCCGGAAATCGGTGCGCGGATGGAGGAATATTCCAACTGGAGCTTGGCGCTGGCGACCGAGGAATCGGAGACCATGGACTGGGCTTCAAGGGCCCGGGCGTCGTCCTGGATCTTTTGGAACTGCTCCTTGGAGACCATCGAATCGGTGCTCAAGGTCTTGTAGCGCGCCACCTGGCCGCGGGCGTATTCGAGTTGCACACGGATTTTCTCGTTGTCGGCCTCGGCGGAGCGGAGGGCGTTGCGGAAGGGGCGCGAATCGATTTCGAGCAAGAGGTCGCCGGCGACCACGTCCTGGCCCTCTTGGATCGCGATTTTCTGGACCACGCCGGTCACCTGGGAACGGACACTCGCGCCGCGAATGGTTTCCACGATGCCGATGGCCTCAATTTCCACCGGCACGACCTTGCGGACGACCTTGGCCACCATGACCGGGGCGGCCCCGCCGCCTTTGCGCGCCTTCCCGGTGCCCGTGCCGGCCTTCTGGCCGCATCCGACTAGACCGGCCAAAAGTGGCAACAGGCCGAGAAAAAAGTAGATTCGGCCGGTTCGGCGGCCAGGAGAGACAAGCGCAAGGATCATGAGTTGGGAACGAGCAAAGAGGGGTGGGTACGGCCGAAGGATGGACGGTTCAGGCGACGGTAGGTTGCGGGGAAGTTTCGGAAGACGGCAGGGGCCGGATAATCCAGATTGGAGGTAACTGGAATCGGCGGCGGGAAAGCCGGCGAAACACGGATGAACGCAGGACGGTGGAAAGCCGCGGGGAGGCGTGCAACTCCTGTCTTTGGCACCGGGATTTTTTTCGCTGCGACCGCAGATCGGTCATAGCCAAAGCTTTTCCTTGCTTGCCGCGAGGGGGACGACTTCCCTCCGAGGCAATTTTGTCTCCATGAAAGTCCTCGTCGCCGACAAGATCTCACCCAAGGGAATCGCCTATCTGCGCCAGCAGCCGGGCATCGAGGTGGTTGAGGCCTACGGGTCGTCACCGGAAAAGATCCTCGAATTAGTGAAGGACGTGCACGCGATTGCCGTGCGCTCGGAGACCAAGATCACCGCCGAGGTGTTCGCCGCCGCGCCCCTGCTCAAGGTCGTCGGCCGCGCCGGCGTCGGCGTGGACAACGTCGACGTCGACGCCGCGACGGAACGCGGCGTCGTGGTGATGAACACTCCCGCGGGCAACACCATCGCGACCGCGGAGTTGACGTTTACCCATATCCTTTGCGGGGCACGCCCCGTGCCGCAGGCGGCCGCTTCCATGAAGGCCGGGCACTGGGATCGAAAGACATTCTCGGGCATCGAGCTTTTCCGCAAAACCCTCGGCATCGTGGGCCTCGGCCGGATCGGCAGCGAGGTCGCCAAGCGGGCGCAGGCGTTCGGCATGCGGGTCCTCGCGTTCGATCCGTATCTCGCCCCCAGCCGGGCCAAGGCCATGCAGGTCGAGGGCGTGACACTGGACGAGCTGCTCCAGCAGTCGGACTACATCACGGTGCACATGCCGATGACCGACGACACCAAGTACATGATCGACGAGGCCGCCTTCGCGAAGTGCAAGAAGGGGGTCCGGGTCTTCAATTGTGCGCGCGGTGGCATCATCAAAGAGTCGGCGCTGATTGCCGCCCTGAAGACCGGCCAGGTCGCCGCCGCCGGCCTTGATGTCTTCGAGGATGAGCCGCTCGCGAAGGACAGCGAATTGCGCACCCTGCCGAATGTCGTCCTGACGCCGCACCTCGGCGCGTCCACCGCTGAGGCCCAGGAATCCGTCGGCATTGAGATTGCCGAGCAGATTGCCGACGCGCTCAACGGCGGCGTCATCCGCAATGCCGTCAACGTGCCCTCGATCGACGCCGCGACCATGCGCGTCCTCGGGCCGTATATCGATCTCGGCACCAAGCTCGGCACCCTCGTGCAACAGATCGCGCCGCAGCAGATCTCGATGCTCTCAATCACGTATTGGGGCAGGCTGGTTGACCTCGAAGTCAATGCCGTGACTCGCTCAATCGAGCGTGGTTTCCTCCGCCGGATCGCTGGCGATGACGTCAATTTCGTCAACGCCCCGGCCCGGCTGGAGCGGCTCGGGATTCGCGCCCAGGTGGTGAAGGCGACCAACGACTCCGGATACACGGATTTGATCCAGGTCGAGGCGATCACGCCGGATGGGGCCAAGTTTTCCGCCGCGGGCACGTTGATCGGCAAAAGCAACGAACCCCGGATTGTGAACGTCAACGGCCGCGAGGTCGAAGTGCTCGCCGAGGGCAAGCTGCTTGTGCTCGAGAACGTCGACCGTCCCGGCATGGTCGGCGAAGTCGGCACCATCCTCGGTCGCGACAAGGTCAACATCGCGGACATGTCCCTGAGCCGCCTGACACCCGGCAGCACCGCCTACATGGTCGTGCGCGTGGACAGCGAGCCCAGCGAGGCCGCCCGCCAGGAGATCAAGGGCCATCCTGCGATCAAGCTGGCGAAGTTCGTCCAGCTCTAGGTTTCCGCGGCGCGCACCCGCAGCCATGCTCCTGCCGCTCGTCATCGTCGTTGTCGTGGGCTACCTGCTCGGCTCCCTGCCGTTCGGCTACCTCGTGGCGCGCGCCAAGGGCGTGAACATCTTCGAAGTTGGCAGCAGGAATCCCGGGGCCACCAATGTCCGCCGGGTGCTGGGCTCGGGTCCCGGCAACCTGGTTCTCGTTCTTGATGCGTTGAAAGGTGCGGTGGCAGCCTCTTGGGCGCTGCTGCGGCTCCGGTCCAACGCGGCCGCCTCGGGTTCCTTCGATGGGGCTGCGGCGATGCTCAACTTTCATGTGAGCGGCGGTGACTGGACCAGCCTCGGGCTCGCCGGGCTCGCGGGTGCGATGCTCGGACACAGCTATTCCTGCTTCACCCGGTTCGGGGGCGGCAAGGGCGTCGCCACCGGCGCCGGTGGCTTCGCGGTGGTGTTCCCGCCGGGCGCCTTGATCGCCCTCGTCGTCTGGGTCGCGCTCGCGATCGTCACCCGTTACGTTTCCGTGGCCTCGATCTTTGCTGCGGCGTCGCTGCCCGTCAGCGCCTGGTTCTTCCGATCTTCGCCGACGCTGGCCATCGCCTCCGGGCTCGTGGCGGCCTTCGTCATCATCCGCCACCGGGCCAACATCTCCCGCCTGCTGGCCGGCACCGAAAGCAAGATCCGGCGGAGCAACGTATCGAAACCATGAGCGAACCTCTGACTCTCAATATTGGGCTCTGCGGCTTTGGGACGGTTGGCCAGGGCGTCTGGAAGCATCTCTCGGCCAACTTGGCCGAACTCGAGTCGCGGCTGGGCGTGAAGCTCAACCTTGCCCGCGCCGCCGTGCGCGACCCGAAGAAGGTGCGCGGCGTGAAGATCCCCGCTCGCAAGCTCACCGCCGATCCGCTCGCCATCGCGAACGATCCGTCCATCCACATCGTCTGCGAACTCATGGGCGGCACGACGCTCGCCCGGCAGGTCACGCTGGCGGCGTTGCGTCAGGGCAAGGTCGTCGTCTCGGCCAACAAGGCCCTGATTTGCGAGCACGGCCCCGAGATCATCGCCGCGGCCCAGAAGCATGGCGGGCACTTTTTCTTCGAGGCCTCGGTCGCTGGCGGCATCCCGATCATCAAGGCGCTGCGCGAGGGCCTGGTCGCGAATCGTTTTCCTCGGATCTACGGAATCCTGAACGGTACCTGTAATTACATCCTCACCCAGATGGAGGAACACGACGCGCCCTACGCCCCGGTCCTCGCCGAGGCCAAGCGGCTCGGATACGCCGAGGCCGACGAGTCGCTCGATGTCGATGGCTGGGACACCGCTCACAAGGCCGCCGTCCTTGCCTGGCTCGCCCACGGCGTCTGGGTGAAACCCGGGCAGATGATCGTCGAGGGCATTTCGCGGATTACCCCGGACGATTTCAAGAACGCGGCCACCCTCGGCTTCGGGATCAAGCTCCTCGCGGTCATCACGCGCGACCTGGCCCGCAACGAACTGTCCGTTCGCGTGCACCCGACCTTGCTTCCGGCCAGCAACGTCATCGCGAACGTCAGCGGCGTGTTCAACGCCATCTCCGTCACTGGCGACGTCGTCGGCACCACGCTCTACAGCGGCCGCGGTGCCGGGCAGGACGCCACCGCCAGCGCTGTCATCAGCGACATCGCGGATGCC
Source organism: Opitutia bacterium (assembly GCA_947442255.1). Next base: position 1,386 of record CANEVO010000059.1, on the reverse strand, counting down.
GCCGCCCTCCTCAAGCACGGCAAGGGCGGCCACCTCCTCGGCGAGGCATCGGCACCGGCTCGCGGCGGCTGCCGGCTCGCGCCCCCGGAGAGCATCCGGTGCCGTTATTATCTTCGCCTGACGGTCAAGGACCAGCCCGGTGTCCTCGCGCGAGTCGCCTCCGTCATGGCGCGCCAGAAGGTCAGCATCGCCAGCGTCATCCAGAGTCCCGCGGCGACCCCCGGCGCCGCCTCGCTGGTTCTCACCACCCACCAAAGCAACGAGCGCGCGATGCGGGACACGCTCAAGCTGCTCGGCCGCCTGGGGGCCGTGCTCGAGGCACCGTTGCTGATTCGCATTGGAGATTTTGATTAGATCTAGTTGAGGGTTGAGATCTGAGAGTTGAGAGCGCCCAAGGCCTTTCTTCCGCTCTCAACTCTCAGCCCTCAACTCTCAACTTCCTCTCACCTCCAACCCTCCGCTCTCAACTCTCAGCCCTCAACTCTCCGCATGGCCCGCATCGTCCAAAAGTATGGCGGCACCTCCGTGGGTGACGTCGATCGCATCAAGAATGTCGCCGCCCGGATCAAGGAGATCCGCGACGCCGGCAACGAACTGGTGGTCGTCGTCTCGGCCCGCGCCGGCGTGACCAACGAGCTCATCGCCCGGGCCAAGGCGGTCTGCGCGATGCCGAGCGAGCGCGAGATGGATCAGCTCCTCTCCATCGGCGAGCAGGAGACGATCGCGCTCACCGCGATGGCCCTCCACGGCATCGGCGTCGCTGCCGTCAGCTACACCGGCGCGCAGGCCGGGATCTTCACCGACAAGGTTCACACCAAGGCGAAGATCAAGATGATCAACGCCGGGCCGCTCGAGGCCGACCTCCGCGCCGGTAACGTGATCATCGTGGCCGGCTTCCAGGGGATCAACGACGAGGGCCAGATTACCACGCTGGGCCGCGGCGGCTCCGACCTCACCGCCATTGCCTTGGCGGCGGCCATCAAGGCCGACAAGTGCGAGATCTACACCGACGTCGACGGCGTCTATACTGCCGATCCGCGGGTCGTGAAGGATGCCCGCAAGCTCGCCGAGATCAGCTACGACGAGATGCTCGAACTGGCTTCGCTCGGCAGTAAGGTCATGCAGTCGCGGTCCGTCGAGTTCGCCGCGAAGTACAATGTCGTTTTCGAAGTCCGCTCCTCCTTTAACAATAACCCAGGAACAATCGTGAAACAGGAAGTCGCCTACATGGAAAAGGTGCTCGTCCGCGGCGTCGCCGTCGACAAGGACCAGGCCAAGGTCTTGGTCAGCAATATCACCGACAAACCCGGCTCGGCCGCCAAGGTCTTCAAGGCCCTCGCGAACGCCCACATCAACGTCGACATGATCGTCCAGAACGTCGGCCGG
>CANEVO010000058.1 GCA_947442255.1 Opitutia bacterium | reverse complement strand
TCGCGGTGTTCCGGAAAATTGTCGGCTGCACGCCTCTCCATTACCGCAAACAGCGATCGTATCACCAACTGTGAGACGCTTCCCGTTCGCTGGCGGATGAGCAAAAGAGAGCGCTGGCGGCCGGAGGGACCGCCGGCGCCGAGAAGCGCTCAAGCAGTCCGCTGAGAAATCCATCTCCGCGAGGGCGTGAGCTGTTGGCGGGAGTGCGCGCTTCAGCGGACCCGCACCAACAGACTCGTGACATCGCTGCCATCCTGCTCGAGCCGGGCCTGGTTGGCCTGCGCCGCCAACAGCCTGCCGGGCGAGTCCGTGCCATCGGCGAGCCGCGAGGCCGGCGCCTAGGCCCGCGGGTAAGGCGTGAGTTGATATTTTTTCAGCAACGGTCCCACCGCCGCGCGCTTCTCGTCGATCGACAGGGCGGTCTGCCGCCACACGCAGTGGACATCGTGCTCGAACGCCCGCATCGCCGCGCAGCGCTCCGGCAACTTCTCTAGGCACGCGGCGGGGATCTTGATCACGCCGCCGAGGTTGGCGTGGATCATATCGCCCGGATTCACCGTGATGCCGCCGATCTGGATCGGCTGATTGATCGTCTTGAAGCGAATCGCGCAATGATGGATCGTCCGGCCTCGGCTATACGCGGCAAACGGTACCGTCAGCATGCCCTCGACGTCGCGGACACCCCCATCGGTGATGCAACCCACGCAGCCGGCCCCGTGCAGCATCTTCGCCATGCCGTCACCGAGGACGCATTCGTGGTCGGGGCGGGAACCGACGGTCTTCGCCACCAGCACCACCGGCACGTTCATCGCCTGCATTTCCTTCAGCATCTGGAAATACAAATCCATGCTGGACGACCCGCCCGGCGAACTCGTGTCGACCTCGCAGGTCACGGCCAGGCCGACGGTCGGTCCGAGCGTCGGCGTGACCGAGGCGATCGATCCCCCCAGGTAGAATTCGTGGTCGGGCGTGGGATCCACGTAGCCGATGGTATTGGCGATCAACGCGGTGTCGTACTCCGACAACTGCTGGATCAGGGAACGCTGCGACGTTGGGGCCATAAATCGAGGGAGGGGTTAGACAATGATGCGCCGAAGCCCTCCCCCGCCTCTAGTCTTATCCACTGGTAAACGATTCTAACAGCCGTCGAAAGCTGGTGCCCGGAGAGGGGATCGAACCCACACGCCTTGCGGCGGCAGATTTTGAGTCTGCTGCGTCTGCCAATTCCGCCATCCGGGCTGGAGCCAGCCCGCGAAAAGTAGGTTGGGCAGTGACCTTGTCCACGCAATTTTCGCCCCTACCCTGTGGATGGTCGCGCGTTTTGAACGTCTGTCCGCTCCGCGCGTGTTTCGCGGGTTGGGCAATTGGTTCTGATTCGGCCAAGTTTGTTCATCGTTACAGGTCAAGTCAGCAAGGGCGGCGGGGTAAAATTCCGGAGCCCTTTCTGTGGGGGATTTTGCTGCGCAAAATCCCGATCTGGTTTTCGCTGGGTGAAACCCATGCCCGACTTCCGCGCTTTCTGCTCGCCGGCCACCGCCGAACCCACCCACCTCACGCTGTCGTTCGAGGAGTCGCATCACCTGGTGATCGTGAACCGCGCGGATCCGGGCGCGACCGTGGTGGCGTTTGACGGCCGCGGGCACGAATGGATTTGCGAGCTGGTGGACGACAAGAAGAACGCCGCCGTCCTCAAGGTGCGGTTCAAGCAAATGATCAAGCCGCTCCCGTATGAGATCACGCTTGGGCAGGCGCTGCCGAAGGGGCCCTTCATGGAAGCGATCGTGCGCAAGGCGACGGAGATCGGCGCACGCCAGATCGTGCCGCTCGAAAGCGAGCGCACGCAGGTCCACCTCGGCAACGAGCGCACGGACCGCAAGGTGGATAAATGGCAGACCGCCGCGCTCGAGGCCGCCAAGCAGTGCGGCAATGCCTACGTCCCCGAGGTGCTGCCCCCGCAGAAGGCGAACAGCTTCATCGAGACCTCCCGCGGCTACGACCTCAAGTTGATCGCCAGCCTGCAGCCCGGGGCGAAGTCATTGAAGACCGTGCTCGCGGCCTACGCGGCAACCCAGCAGCGGGCGCCGCGAAAGGTCCTCTGGTTGATCGGCCCCGAGGGTGACTTCACCCCCGCGGAGCTCAGCCTCGCCCATAGCGCCGGCTTCGAACCCGTCACGCTCGGTCCGCTCGTGCTGCGCTGCGAAACCGCCGCGGTGTACGCATTGAGCATCCTGAGTTACGAGCTGCAGAACGGCTGACGCGGGCTTTGGCCCTGCCAAAGCCTGGGTTTTTTCGCGGCGCGAAAAAACGAGACTGTTCCGGATTCTGGCGAAGCCAGAATCGCCAAGGTTTTCGCCACGCGAAAACCTCACCATTCCAGCAGCCCGCCCGCGAAGGTCAGGCCCGCGCCGACGCTGCAGAAGATAATTTTGTCGCCCGGCGTGAAGATGCCTTCCTCCGCCGCCCAGCCGAGGGCCATCGAAACGCTGGCCGCGCTGGTGTTGCCATACTTGGCGATGGTCACGACGAACTTGTCGTAAGGGATGCCGACGCGCTTGCTCACCGCGCTGAGAATGCGGGCATTGGCCTGATGCGGCACGATCCACGCGATATCCTCGGGCTTCAGGTTCTCCCGCTTCAGGGTCTGCTCGATCTGCTCGGCGAAGCCGATCACGGCGTGCTTGAACACCGAGGTACCGTTCATCTTGAGATAAAACTGGTCCATGTCCTGGCCCTGTGCTCCCGGCCACGGCATCCGGGCGCCACCGCCCAGCCGCTGGATGGAATCGTACTGGTCGGCGTCGCCACTCAGGCCCATCCGGTGGAGCCGATGTCCGCCCGCCGCCTGGGTGAGGATCGCAGCCCCGGCCCCGTCGCCGAACAGGAACGCGGTCTCGTGATCCTGCGGATTCGTAATGCGGGATAACAATTCGGCGGTAACCACGATGACGTTCTTCGCCGTGCCCGCAAAGATCAGCGACCGCCCGACTTCGAGGGCGTAAAGCCAGCCCGAGCACGCCGCATTCAAGTCAAAGGCCAGCGCCCGGGGAATGCCCAGCCGGCGGGCCAGCGCGCTCGCCATCGCCGGAACCGGTTGATCGGGGAGAATCGTCGCCATGATCACCGTGTCGATCTGGCTCGCTTCCATGCCCGCCTGGCCGAGCGCGTGCCGGACGGCGATCGTCGCCAGATCAGTCGCGCTCTCGTCCTCCGCCGCATGCCGCCGCTCCTTGATCCCGGTCAGCCGGACGATCTCGTCCTCCGAGCGGTGCGGAAAGGCCTTCAGGATTTCGCTATTGGCGCGGATGGTGGCGGGCGCGGCATGCCCCACTCCCGCGATGCAAACCGTGTCGGCGTTGGTGCTCAATCAGCAGGAATGAAAGACGTGCCCGTCGCGGCGTCGATTCAAGACTTCCGCTCCGCGAGGTAACGGGTGACGTCGTCGCCGGATACACGTCCGCCGGGTCCCGTCGCCGCAATGCCCGTGAGCGTGGCCGGATCGAGCCCGGCTTCCTGGGCCATCTTCGTCGCGCGGGGCGTCCAGACCAGGGCCTTGGCGGTGGCGGGGGCCGCCGCCGCCGTCGCCACGGGAGCGGACGCCTGCAGGTGCCGAAGCGAGGCGTCAGCGGTTTCGATCTGCAGAAAGGGTCCGCCGGCCGGCTTCACATCGCCGGCCTGGACGAGAATGCCGCGAATCGTCCCGTCGCAGGGCGATTCGAACTCGAAGATCGACTTGTCGCTCTCGAGTTCGGCGAGCTTCTGCCCCCGGGTCACGCGATCCCCGGGCTGCGTTTTCAGGCCGATCACGGTCAGTTCGTTGACCGTGGCGCCCATTGAGGGCATCGGCACGTCGATGAGAAATGTTTCCATCAAGAAGGGTTTGGAAGAAGTGTGAGGCCCGGGGGTTCCCGGTCAAGGGAAGCGGCGGTCACATCGCGTGGCGTTGAGATGGGCTCACGCGAGCTTCCTCATCTGAGGCTCCGGATTGGGTAGCGCCGGTCTCGGACCGGCGAAGATCGTTTCCCGATCCGGTTCTCGCCGGTCGGAGACCGGCGCTACTTCCGCTCCCGTCGCTTAGTCTAAAACCGCCCGCCAGATCGCCAGGCATAACGCCATCAGGTCCGGCATTCCGGCCAGCGGAATCATGTTCGGTCCGTCGCTGATCGCGCTGGCCGGATCGGGATGCGTCTCGATGAAGAGGCCCTGAGCGCCGGCGGCCAACGCGGCCCGGGCCAGCGGCGGCACAAATTCCCGCTGTCCACTGCTCTTGCCCCCGCCCGCACCGGGAAGCTGGACCGCATGCGTCGCATCGAAGATCACCGGATAGCCGTTCTGCCGCAGGATCGGGAACGTCCGCATATCGACGACCAGGTTCTGATAACCGAAGGTCGTGCCGCGCTCGGTTTGCCAGATTTCCCGGGCCTGGCCCTCGCGGAGCTTGGCCGTGACATGGACCATTTCCGGCGGCGAGAGGAACTGCCCCTTCTTCACGTTGACCACACGGCCCGTGGCGGCCGCGGCGAGCAGGAGATCTGTCTGCCGGCAAAGGAAGGCGGGAATCTGCAGCACGTCGCACACGGCTGCGACGGCCGCGACCTGCGTCGTCTCGTGCACGTCGGTCAGCACGGGAAACCCATAGTCCTTCTTCACCATCGCAAGGAGCGCCAGCCCGGCCTCGAGTCCCGTGCCGCGATCGCCAGCCAGCGAGGTGCGGTTGGCCTTGTCGTAGGATCCCTTGAAAACGATCTTCAAGTCCGGCTGGGCTTGCTGCAGGTGGAGGAGCGATTCCGCGACGGTGCGGCAGATGCCCTCGTTTTGCAGCGAGCAGGGTCCCGCGATCAGCAGGAGTTTCGTGGGATCGAACAGCATGGTGGAACGCGGCGCTGAGCAGGTGGACAGAGAATTCGGGCCGGGGTCGGATGCGATCCTCAGCGGCGGCGCTTGGCCTTGGAACGGCGTCCGGACTCCGTGGCCCGGTGCTGCTTGATGGTGGCGGCGATGAAGGCGGCGAACAACGGGTGGGCTTGGTTGGGCTTCGACTGGAACTCCGGATGCGCCTGGGTGGCGAGGAACCACGGGTGATTCTTGAGCTCGATCACCTCGACGAGGTTGCGGCGGGGATTGAGGCCGCTCACCACCATGCCGCCGCGCTGGAGCTGCGCGACGTAGGCGTTGTTGACCTCGTAGCGGTGACGATGGCGCTCGCGGACCTGATCCACGCCGTACGCCTTGTGGGCGCGCGTGCCGGGAGTGAGCGCGCACTCGTAGCTGCCGAGCCGCATGGTCGCGCCCTTATCGATGATCTTCTTCTGCTCCTCCATCATATTGATGACGGGATGCGCGGGCCGCGGATCGAATTCCGTGCTGTTGGCGCCCTCGAGCTTGAGCACATTGCGGGCAAACTCGATCACGGCGATCTGGAGGCCGAGGCAGAGGCCGTAATAGGGTACCTTGCGCTCGCGGGCGTACTTCGCCGCGGCGATCTTGCCCTCGGTCCCGCGATCGCCGAAACCGCCCGGCACGAGGATGCCGTCGAGTCCGTGCAAGAGGGAGAGGCCGTTCTTTTTCTCGAGATCCTCGGCGTCGATGCGCCGGACCTTTACCTTGCAGTTGTTCGCGATGCCCGCGTGCGTGATCGACTCGTAGACGGATTTGTAGGCGTCCTGCAGCTCGATGTACTTGCCGACCACGCCGATCTCGACCTCGTGTTTGGGATTGAGAATCCGGTGGACGATCTGCTCCCAGATGTTCTTCTCCGGCGGCGCGTGCTTCAGCCCCAGGAGATCGAGCACGAGCTGGTCCATGCCCTCCTTTTGCAGCGCGAGGGGCATCTCATAAATGGAGTGCTCAACGTCGCGGCACTCGATGACCGCCTTGACGGGCACGTTGCAGAACATCGAGATTTTGTCCCGCAGGTCGTGGTCGAGCGGATGGTCCGTGCGGCACACCAGCACGTGGGGCTGAATGCCGATCTCGCGGAGCTTCGCGACCGATTGCTGGGTGGGCTTCGTCTTGAGTTCGCCGGCCGCCTTGAGGAAGGGCACGAGCGTGACGTGGATGAAGACGACGTCGCGCGGTCCGGCCTCCAGGGCGAACTGGCGCATGGCCTCGAGAAAGGGCAGGCCCTCGATGTCCCCGGTGGTTCCGCCGATCTCGGTGATGAGGACGTCAGCGTCCTTGCCGCCCGCGTAGATGCGTTCCTTGATCTCGTTCGTGACGTGCGGAATCACCTGCACCGTCTTTCCGAGGTAATCGCCGCGGCGTTCCTTCTGAATCACGCTTTCGTAGACTTGGCCCGACGAGAGGCTGTTGAGCCGCGACAACTTGCCGCTGGTGAAGCGCTCGTAATGCCCGAGATCGAGATCCGTCTCCGCGCCATCCTCCAGCACGTAGACTTCGCCGTGCTGGAACGGGCTCATCGTTCCGGGATCGACATTCAGGTAGGGGTCAAATTTCTGGATGCGCACGACCAGGCCGCGCATCTCCAGCAATGCCCCCAATGCCGCCGCGGTGAGCCCCTTGCCCAACGATGATACGACGCCTCCCGTGACGAAAATGTATTTCACGGATGGAAAGGTTGAGGGCGCGTGATTTGCACGCGCAAGCCAAAGTTCGGCACCGGCATGGAATATACCCGCGCCGCAGCCCGCTCCGCGCTCGACGGGCGCGACGTGGACCGTCAGGGGCGGAGTTTCGCGTTACTGCAGCAACAGCCAGCCCGCCCACATCACGCCGCCGATCAAGACGCCATAGAACAGGAGCCACAGCGTCCATTTCAACAGCGTGATCAGCAGCCACACGATCAGGGCGCCCCCGACAGTGCCGCCCAGGACCAGCAGCCAATCCGGGTACCCGCTGAGATCCACGACCGTCACGGACTCTTTCACGAGCGCGAGAAACACGCGGTTACCAAGCCGGACGAGCCGCACGGCTCCAAGCCAAAACTGCCGCCCTGGTCGCGATGCTCCCGTTGCAGACCGGGTGAATACTCGGGCATCGAACACGGGTTACCAACGGCGAGACGCTGGCTGGTTTCTTCAGAAGGACAAAAGGTGAAGGGTTGCGCGGCCGGACCACAAAATGAATTGCTCCACCCCGCGCCGGTCGGCCTCCTCCTCGCTTGCAATCCAAACCGCAGCTCCTCGCCTGGCTCACGTGCGACGGCGTCCATATCGATCCCGGTTCCGGCAAGCACACCATCCTCGGCATTTTCTCGAACATCCATGCCGTAAAGTTTCCGGTCGTGCATCCTTTCATGATCTGGTTCCTCAGCATCGCGGACTGCGCCCCCGGCCCGCACCGTTTGCGAATCTCGATGGGCTTGAATGCGAATCACCCGCAGCCGCTGCTCGAGCGGCCGTTCGAGTCGCGCAGCCCCCTGCACGCCATCAACCTCATCAATGAGATCAGCAACCTGACCTTCGCCGAGCCCGGCGAGTACACCCTGATCATCGAAATCGACGAGGAACCGCTCCTCGTCACCAACCTCACCCTCACCCGCTAGTCGCTCCCCCTTCCAATCATGTCCGGATCGCCTACCTACTTTGAACTGATCGGTGTCGGCTCTCCGATCATCGACCTGCTCGCGCGGGTCCCTGACACTTTCCTCCAGCACCACGTGGCCGGCGACAAAGGCGGCATGGTTCTGGTCGATCACGACGAGATGGAGCGCATCGTCGGGCTCCTCGACGGCGAGCCGGCGTACGCGACCGGCGGCTCGGCCGCCAACGCCACCTACACCGCCGCCCGCCTCGGTTTGCGCGCGACGTTTCTCGGCAAGCTGGGCAACGACGATCTCGCCCGGATCTACCGTCAAGCCTACGCCACCGCCGGGGTCGATGGCACGCGCTTCAAGGAAGGCGCCGAGCCCAACGCCCGCTGCCTCGCCCTCGTCACCCCGGATGCCCAGCGCACGATGCGCACCCATCTCGGCGCGGCGATGACCCTCGCCCCGTCGGAAGTGAGCGTCGCGGATTTCTCCAATTGCCGCCACGCACACATTGAGGGCTACCTGGTTTTCAACCGGGCGCTCGCCGACACTGTCCTCGGTGCCGCCCGCGCCGCCGGCTGCACCACCAGCCTTGACCTTTCGTCCTTCGAGGTGGTGAACGCGTCCCGCGACTGGCTCTTCAACCAGTTGCGCCACGGGATCGATGTCGTCTTCGCCAACGAGGACGAGATCCGCGCCCTCTTCGAGGATCAGGTCTCGGATTACGCGACCCTCGCCCGCAAGCTGGCCGGTTACGGCGTCCTCGCCGCCGTCAAGGTCGGCAAAGATGGAGCCTGGATCGCGCACGGAAACGAACTGCATCGGATCGCCCCCCACGCGGTTGCCGACGTGATCGACACCAATGGCGCGGGCGATGCGTGGGCCGCCGGGTTTCTCTACGGGCATCTCCGCGGCTGGTCTCTGCCGGCCTGCGGTGCCCTCGCCTCCCTGCTCGGCGCCGAGACCGTGATGCACATGGGCCCGATCATTCCCGAAACGCACTGGCAGGTCATCGCGCCCCGGGCGCACGCCCTGCGCGGAGCGTAACGCCGTTTCAGCCCAGCGCTCATTCAGGGTAGCCACGAGCGCCCGCGAGTGGGGATAGCCAGTAGCCATCGGGCGTGGACGAGCCACGCCCCTACATTCGTAGCGCACATTTCGTAGGGGCGCGCCTCGTGCGCGCCCACGACGCCTTGTCGGGTACCCTTCCACCTAAACGACTCCGCCCGCTCGCCGCCACCGGTTCTATCCCGTGGCCACGAGCGTGAGCGCGTGACCAAAGGGGCGATCGCGAAAGCGCTACTTATTCCGGAACAGATCGCTCTCGACGATCTCGAGCACGAGGCTGCGCACGCCATACTCGCTCGCACGGGTCCGCTCGACGATTTGCTCAATCTTTGCGCGATCTCCAAACCGCACCGGCGAACCGGTCGCGAAAACGGAAAGCTGCCGCGCCACGTTGCGGGCGATCTGCGCCTCGTCCTTCAGCAGGAGCTGCTTGAAGTCGCGGATGTCCGTAAAGGCCCGGCCGTCGTTGAGCTGGCCGCTGGCATCGACGGGCAGCGCGTGATGGAACGCATAGGGCCAGCCGTTCTTGCCGAAGCCCGTGGCGGGCTCGGCGTCCACGGCGGTCGCGCGATAACGGTCCCGCCAGCCCCCCATCACGTCGAAGCTCTCGAGCGCGAAACCAGGGGGATCGATCTTTCGATGACACGCGGCGCAGCTTTCATCCGCCCGATGCTTGTCGAGCTGCTGGCGGATCGTGACGGCGCCACGGATATCGGGCTCGACCGCGGGCACCGCCGCCGGCGGCAACGGCATTTCATAACCCATCACGCGCTCCATGATCCACTTTCCGCGCAGCACGGGCGAGGTGGTCGTGCCATTGGCCGTGACCTTGAGCACGCTGGCCTGCGTCATCATGCCGCCGCGCACGCTGCCCGCAGGCAGGGTCACGCGCCGCATCGCCACCCCGGTGACATCCGGCAGGCCGTAGTGGATCGCGAGCCGGTCGTTGACGTAGGTAAAATCCGAATCGACGACGTTCCGCGCCGGCAGGTTCTGGCGCAGCACCTCACCAAAGTAGAGGCGGGTTTCCGCCAGCGCCGCCTCGGTCAGGGAATCGTCGAGATAGTAGTCGTTGTACAACGAAGTCGAAGGCGTCGTGTCCTCGATTTTCCGAATCTCGAGCCAGTAATCGAGGAACGCATCGACCATCCGCCCGGACTTCGGATCGTCGAGCATCCGTTGCGCCTCCGCCAGCAGCACGCCGGACTGGCGAAGTTCGCCGCGGGCCGCGCGGCCGCGCAACGCGAGGTCGGGCTCGGAGTTCCAGAGGAAGAGTGCCAGCCGGGTCGCGAGGGCGTGGTCATCGAGCGCACCGGGTGACTCCTGCAGAAACACAAACTCCGGCGACGCGAGCACCGCCGTGTAACCGGCGATCATCGCATTGGTGAAATTCAATCCGGCCGCGAGGCGCTCCTTGATCAGCGCCAGAAAGCCCTGCACGTCGTTCTCCTGCACCGGCCGGCGATAGGCCCGCGCCATGAAAGGTCGAAGCAGCCGCTCGGCGTCCTGCTCGGGATTCTCGGAAAGCACCGCGACTTCCGGCGCCGGGCGCACCCCGCCGCGACCCCGCCCGCGACCGGCCGCCACCTCGGGCTTCTTGATCGGCAGATCGCCGAACATCAGGCGAAAGCCACCGCCGCTCGACTCGTCGTACAACGGTCCCTCGACCTCCATCCAGCGGAAGGCCACGGCCGGCATGCCGTCGCGCTGCGCCAGCGGATTAGTGAAGCCGCCCTTGAAGCCCGTCGGGCGCGATTTGAAAAACCGCGACGCATCGGTCACGACGTACTCGTTCGCTAACAACCAGACGCTCTCGAGTTCGGAGACTGTAGGCTCCGGCGTCACGTCGAAGCCACCGAGCCGGCGATTAGCCGAGCCGCCCTTGGCATACACCGTGATGGGCTCGTAACGGCGGCCGGCCGTGACCTCGTCGAAATTCGGCCGGAACCATTCGCTCGGCCCCGGCATCCCGACGCGGTCCTGGCCGTTGGCAAATCGATAGGCCTGCCCGCCGCTCCCGACCCAGAGAGAATAACCGCTGAACTTGAAACGATACCGGCCCGCCACCGGCGCGCGAAAGGTCGACCAGTTCGAGGCGAAGCCCGTCACGTAGTCACTCGACATCCAGCCGACCGCCTCCTGCTCGCGCACGACGGGGTCCGCGTCACCGACCGACAGAGGCGCCTTTTTCGTCCGCACCTCCGGCTGGGCCTGCACGCCGAGCACGGGAAACTTCAACCGATCCGGCCCGCCGTTGCCGACCCGCGGCGTGAACTGGGTCATGGCGGTATCGTCGCGTGCGTAGTAACGCGTCTTCGTCGTCGGCAGCCGCTCGGCTTCCACGCTCATCGCCTGGCGCATGGCGTATTCCGCCGCCGACATGTAGCGCGCCATGTGCACGTAGGAGACATCGAGCGCAGTGCCCACCTTGTTGAACCGATAGGCCTCGCCGTCCTCCGGCAACTGGTCCTTCACCTGCAGCCAGGGCGCCAAGAGCAGGTCCCGCAGCGCATTCTCGTACTCGGAACGATTCAGGCGCCGCCGCAGCGCTCGGCCTTCTGCCTGCGCGAACTGCTGTTCGGAAACGATCAACGACGACGCGAGTCCCTGGATGAACGTATTCATGTCCGCCGCCTCGGGACGCTTCTTCTCCTTGGGCGGCATCTCGCCAGCCTGAACGCGGTCATGGACCTTCACCCAGGTGAGAAAATTCCCCGCGTCCTGCGGCGCGTAGGCGAGCGAGGTGAGGTCGAGCCCTCCTTCCTTGTCGACGTCGTTGTGGCAGCTCGAGCAATGCCGGTCGGTAAACACCGCGACCTCGGCCTCAGGAAAGGTGGTGGCGGCGTGCGCCGCGGACGCCCCAACGACCCCGACAAGCCCGAGGGCGACGACGGAAAGGCGGCGCAGGGCCGCACGGATTTCAGCAGATGCGGGAAGGGGCGGAACGTTCATGGGTGTAATTGACTGAAAAGGGGCGGCGCACTTTCGGCCGGGCGGTAGAAAGCCAAAATTTGGGCAGCCTTTTTTCCAACGCCAAGCGCATTTGAAGGCGAGTTCGTCGAAGTGGCCGGAACGGCCGCAGCGCCCGTCCGTCCGATCTCGCCCAGTCGACGTGTAACGTAATACGTTACACGTCGGCTCGAGGTGCGACGCACATCGCCTCGCGCAACGACGCCCGGGCTGCAATTACCTGCGGGCCGCGGCAGCGGGCATGCTGCACGGAGGCCAGTCCTAGTTGAGCGACCGGGTGCCAGCCTCAGCCGCAACCGCCCGAACCAAAGCGCAACTTAGATTCCGTAGTTGCCTTCGTAGCCCGCTGCGTGAGCAGCGGGACGGCTTTGTGCGAAGCGTTCAAGAAGCCCCTGTCCTCACGAACAGGGCCACGCCGATCCGTTTAGCTTCGGAATCCAAGTGTAACTTATTGCGTTACAAACTAACCCCCGTTCGTGAACGAGTCTCCCGACCGATCATCCAGTCAGACCGGCTCCGGACATTTTCGGTCGTGTCTTTCGCCGGTTTCTTGGTTGTTTATTTACTTCATGTCCGCCGACCTCGACCAGCTTGTCCTGTCCCTTGCGCAACGCGCCCGCGCGGCCGCGCTCGTGCTGGCGACGGTCCCGCGGAGCGCCAAGGACACCGCGCTGAGACAACTCGCGTACTTGATCGAGGATTCGCAGGCGGAGTTGCTGGCGGCCAATGAGCGGGATCTCGCCGACCCCGACGCGGCCGTCCTGTCCGCGGCCGCGCGCGACCGGCTGACGCTGAACGAATCCAGGATCAAGCATCTGGCGGAGTCGGTCCGCGAGGTCGCCGCCCTCCCCGACCCCGTCGGTGACCTGCTCGAGGAAACACGCCGGCCCAACGGGCTCCTGATCCGCAAGGTGCGCGTGCCAATCGGCGTCATCGCGATCATCTTCGAGTCGCGGCCCAACGTCACGATCGACTGCGCGATCCTCTGCCTGAAGAGCGGCAACGCCTCGATCCTGCGCGGCGGCAAGGAGAGCTTCCACACCAATACCGCCCTCGCGGTGCTCATCACCCGCGCACTGGTCGCCGCCGGCCTCCCCGCCGACGCGGTTCAACTCGTGCCCACGACGGATCGCAGCGCGCTCACTTCGCTCCTCAAGCTCGACACCTACATCCACTGCGTGATTCCGCGCGGTGGCGAGGGGCTCATCCGCTTCGTGGCGCAGAACAGCACCATCCCCGTCATCAAGCACTACAAGGGCGTGTGCTTCGTCTATGTCGATCGCGCAGCCGATCTCGCAATGGCCGAGGCGATCACGCTCAACGCCAAGGTCCAGCGCCCGAGCGCCTGCAACGCGGCCGAGCAGCTCCTCGTGCATCGCGATGTCGCCGCCCAATTTCTCCCCGCCATTGCCCGCGCCCTGCACGCGAACAAGGTGCAGCTGCGCACGGATGCCGCGGCGGCCGCGATTCTCGCGTCGGTGGACATTCCGACCCAGCCCGCGACGGTCGAGGATTATTCCACCGAGTTCCTCGACTATGTGATCGCAATCCGCGTCGTAGATTCGCTCGACGCGGCGATCGCGACGATCAATCGCGACAGCTCGAACCACAGCGACGCGATCGTGACCGCCGACGAGGCGGCCGCCCGCCGGTTCCTGGCGGAGATCGACAGCGCGACGGTTTACTGGAACGCGAGCACCCGCTTCACCGACGGCTTCGAATTTGGTTACGGCGCCGAAATCGGGATCAGCACCGATCGGCTCCACGCCCGCGGTCCGATGGGCCTCCGCGAGTTGTGCTCGTACAAGTTCATCATCGAGGGCACCGGCCAGGTCCGCGGGTAATCGGGTTGGGTCAGGGTCGACAGCGCCGTTGAAGTGGAAGTGTAGCCGACGCGACGTCGTGGGCGTGCACGAGGCACGCCCCTACAAAATGCGCGCGGGACGAATGCGCGCAGGACAAAATACGCGGCGGGACTAAATTCCGGGTAGGGGCGTGGCTCGTCCACGCCCGGCTGGCTAAGTCAAAGCCCAGTCCCGTAGCCACGAGCGCCAGAGAGTGGACGAAACGCCCGTCGTGCCACTCGCTCACGCTCGCAGCCACGGACCCCCCCTCTAGCGCTGCGGTCGCAGGAACCGACCCGGCGCCGACAGATTCACCAACCGTCCGTCTGCGAACACAGCGGCTCCACGCAGGAAGGTGTGGGTGACCCGCGCCTTCGAACGCCGGCCGACGTACACGCTGCTGCGATGGCGCGTCCACAGTTCGTCGGCCTTGATCGCATGTGCGGAACCAAACTCGATCAGCGAGAAGTCCGCATCCTTCCCCTCCGCGATCACGCCCTTGTGAATATCGAGTTGGAACCGGCGCGCCACGTTGCGGGCCAGCAGGGCGGCGAGGCGCGGCAGATCCTGATCGGCCGTGGCCTCGCAGGCTGAGAGCAGCAGCGCAAATCCGTGCTGGCAGCCGGCGACACCGCTCCACGCCGAGTGAAAGTCGCCTTTCGAGCGCTGCTCGGGCGGGGCCGGCGAATGATCCGACGCAATGTTCTGGATCCGGTCTGCGCGCAGATCGCGCCACAGCTCCGCCCGCGATGCCTCCTCCCGGATTGGCGGCGAGCACTTTGCCGTCACCCCGATGCGGGCGACGTCCCGCGCATTCAAGAGCAGGTAGTGCGGCGAGGTCTCGGCCGTGACATCGACCCGTTGCATCCGGGCCTCGTCGATCAAACCCAGACCCTCCGGGCTGCTCACATGAGCGACATGCAGCGCACACCCGGTTTCACCGGCGAGTTCGAGTGCGAGGCGAATGGCCGCGAGTTCCGTTTCCACGGGCCGGGACGCGAGCCACGCCGCCGCGGTCTTGCGACTTTTTCCCTTTTGGATCGCCGAGTACTGGGCCACCAGCGTGGCGTCCTCGGCGTGCACTGCGACGATCATCTCGAGTTTCGCCGCCCGCTTCATGCCTTCCCGCAGCACCTTGGCGTCGACGGTCGGCAGGCTGCCGGTTCCGTCCGGGCACATGAACGCGTGCAGGCCGATGGCTCCGGCGTCCCGCAGGGCGGCGAGTTTGTCGAGGTTCTGCGGACCGAGACCGCCCCACAGCGCAAAGTCGAGGCATGACGTTTCCTCCGCGAGCCGGCGCTTCTCGCGCAAAGCGGCCGCATCGAGCACCGGCGGCTCCGAGTGATGCGGCAGATCGAAGTAGGACGTGCCGCCGCCGGCCGCGAGCGCCGCGGATCCCGTGGCGAATCCCTCCCACTCTGCCCGGCCCGGCTCGTTAAAATGCACGCGCGCGTCGATGATGCCGGGGAACAGATACCGCCCCTCCGCCTCGATCACCAACGCGGCATCGTCCTCGATCGCGGGCGCGATCCGCGCAATGCGTCCATCCACGACGCCGACATCGGCATCCTGGATGCCCTCGGGGGTGACGATTCGGCCACCCCGAATGACGACCTCGAAGATCTTATTCAGGCCAGGGGCCGGGACCCCGCCGGCGTCCCGGTCAGAAACCGGCCGCGGCGACCTCATGCGATTTGCTCGTAGGCAGGGAGCGTCAGGAATTCGTCGAAGACTTCGGCCTTCACCATGCGGAGGAACATCTCGACCGCCTTCGGGTAATTGCCGCGGGCGTACCGGTCGGCACCCACCTCGCCCTGGATCTTGACGAGTTCCTCGGCCATCAGCGTGTCGTAGAGTTCGCTGGTGATCTTGCGGCCGTCGGCGAGGGTGGCGCCGAAACGATGCCACTGCCAGAGCTGCGCCCGCGAAATTTCGGCCGTCGCGGCGTCCTCCATCAAATTGTAAAGCGGTACGCAGCCGAGCCCGCCCAGCCAGGCTTCGAGGTATTGCATCCCGACGCTGAGGTTCAGCCGGACGCCCGCCTCAGTGATGTTGCCGGGAGGCGCGGCCAGCAGTTCCGCGGCCGTCACGTTCACATCCGGCCGCTGCTTGTTGATCTGGTTCGGCTGCGGCATGTGCTTGTCGAAGGCCTGCAGCGCAATCGGCACGAGGCCGGGATGCGCGACCCAGGTGCCGTCGTGACCGTCGGTCGCCTCGCGCTCCTTGTCGGCGAGCACCTTGGCCATCGCGGCCTCGTTGGCCGCCGGGTTGTTCTTGATCGGGATCTGCGCGGCCATGCCGCCCATCGCGAACGCGCCGCGGCGGTGGCAAATCTTAATCACATGCAGGCAGTACGCGCGCATGAACGGCGAGGTCATCGTGACCTGCGCCCGATCGGGGAACGTGCCATGCCGCGGCAGCTTCTTAATCCGCGAGAAAATGTAATCCCAGCGGCCGCAGTTCAGCCCGCTGGCGTGCTCGCGCAGTTCATACAGCATCTCCTCGGCCTCGAACGTCGCGAGGATGGTCTCGATCAGCATCGTGCCGCGCACGCTGCCGTGAGGCACCCCGAGTGTGGCCTCGGCGTCGGTGAAGACCTCGTTCCACAACCGGGCCTCGAGATGGCTTTCCATCTTGGGCAGGTAGAGGTACGGGCCGCTGCCGCGGGCGAGGAGCTCCTTCGCGTTGTGGAAGAAATAGAGGCCGAAATCGAACATCCCACCGCCCACCGCCTGGCCGTCGAGCTTCACGTGCTTCTCCGGGAGGTGCCAGCCACGCGGACGGATCAGCAGCGTCGCGACCTTGTCGTTCAGCTTGTAGCTTTTCCCGCCCGGAACCTCGAGGGTGATGGTGCGGCGAATCGCATCCCGCAGGTTGCTGTGCCCATCGAGCAGGTTGCCCCACGTCGGGGTGGTCGCGTCCTCGAAATCGGCCATGAACACCTTCGCGCCGGAGTTCAGGGCGTTGATCACCATCTTGCGATCCACCGGGCCGGTGATCTCGGTGCGGCGATCCTGCAGATCGGCCGGCGCCGGCGCGACGCGCCAGCTCGGATCATTCCGAATGTGCGCGGTCTCGGGCAAAAAATCCGGAAGCTTGCCGGCCTCGAGTTCGCGCTGCCGGGCCACGCGGCGCTGCAGCAGTTCCAGCCGGCGGGCGCCGAACTTCCGGAAGATGCCGGCGAGGAAGGTGCAGGCCTCGGGCGTGAGAATTTCCGCGTGCTGAGGGGTGATGGGTCCGAGGATCTCGAGCCCGCCGATGACGGTGGATTTCATGGTGGTTGGGGAAAGGTACGGTGGAAAAAAGGCAGGCGGATACCACGCCAGGCGCGCTCCGGCAAGCAATGGAAAAGGGCGCAATGCCGTTGTCATCGCGGCGGGCACGACTCATGCACGCGGAGGTCATGACGACGATGCCGCCGGAGATCTTCATGCGGGAAGCGATCGCGCTGGCGACAGCCGCGCTGCGCTCGGAGCGTGGCGGCCCGTTTGGCTGCGTCATTGTGCGCCGCGGCGAAGTGGTGGCACGCGGCGAGAACCGCGTGACGTCGGAGAACGATCCCACCGCCCACGCCGAGGTGACCGCGATTCGCGCGGCGTGTCAGCAGCTCGGCCGGTTCGCCCTCCCCGACTGCGAACTTTACACAAGCTGCGAGCCCTGCCCGATGTGCCTGGCAGCGATCTACTGGGCCCGGATTCCCCGGATCTATTATGCGAACACCCGCACCGATGCCGCCGCGATCGGGTTCGATGACGACTGGATCTACCAGCAGATGCCGCTGCCACCGGAGCAAAGAGCGATTGAGATGACGCCCCTGCTCCGTCCCGAAGCCCAGGCGGCGTTCGTGGAGTGGCGGGACAAGCCGGACAAGATCGCGTACTAGTCCGCGGAGCAGCGCTCCGGGTACTTCCCTGCTGCCGCACTTGCCATCCGGCAAACGTCCACCAACGTTCGCGGACTATGCATTTCGATAATCTTCAACCCGGACTTTCCGCCCCGGTGCCGCATCTCGACGATGACGATGACGATGATGAGGAGGACGAAAAGGAAGCGGCGAAGATGGCACGAAAGAACACCCCGGTCGCGATGATGATCCAGCGGAAGTTCCTGGATCAGCGGAAGATTTTCCTCTGGGGCGCGGTCACCGACGAAACCGCCAAAGACATCACCGAAAAGCTCCTGTATCTGGAAACCACGGAGCCGGGCAAGGACATCACCTTCTTCCTCAACTCGCCCGGAGGCTCGATCACCGCCGGCATGGCGATTTACGACACGATGAATCTCATCTCGTCGCCCATCACGGTCGTGGTGACCGGCATGGCCGCCTCGATGGGTTCCATCCTGCTCTGCGGCGCCGCCAAGGGTCGTCGTCTGCTCTACCCCCATTCGCGCGTCCTGATTCACCAGCCGCTCATCTCCGGCCGCATGATCGGCCCGGCGAGCGACATCAACATTCAGGCGAAGGAAATGGAAAAGCTCCGCGCCGAGTTGAATCACATCCTGGCGCAGTCCTCGGGCCAGCCGATCGAGCAGATTAACCGGGACACCGATCGGGATTTCTACCTGAACGCCAAGGAAGCGATCGACTACGGCCTCGCCGACAAGATCGTCGACAAGGTCTGAGGTGATTCCCGCTGAACGCCGGGCCGTAAACGGCCGCGGCGCCTCCGCGGAAGCAGGCGTAGCAACGACGATCTCAGGGGCCCGGCAGCCCGATCGCTGCGTCCCGATTTGTTTCTTCACTTCCTTCAGGGCCGTGATCCGGAATTCGAACTCCACGCACCACAACGCCGCTTGGGCAGCATCTCCGGCGGCGGCCGCGGCGACGCTGGCTGCCCGCAGCCAAGGCAAGCGGACCCCGGACGGTAGATCCGGCGTGGCGAGCAGCGTGCGCCAGAGTTCGAGGGCACGGGCGGGACGCCCGCACGCCTCCAGCAACGCGGCGGCATCGTGCGCGAGTCCCCATTGGTCCGACGGAAACGAGTCCAGCAACGGCGCGAAGCCCAGGGCGTTGGCCGCGCCATTCAGGTCCCCCGCCTTGCGCAGCCGCTCCGCGAGCGCCACGCCGCCGGCGAGCGACGGCGCCTCGCGCTCGGCCGACCGGACTAGCGCGGTGGCCTCGGCTGATTTTCCGGCGGCGTCGAGTTCGTGCATGCGGCGCAGCACCGCGTAGCCGGCGAGACCCCGTGGCAGCACCGCCGTCTTTTCCAACTGCGCGGACAGTGGAACCGCGAACCGACGATACAGGGGATCGCCAATCAGAATGGCCTGCCAGCTCAGTGCCTGCAGCGCGAAGTAGGCGGCCTCGGCCAGGGTCTGGCCACGGGCCAGGGCGCGCAGCAGCAACTGCGGCTGGTGCGTGAAAGCAAGATACGGCTCGTTCACATTTCCCATGGTGGCAGTGACACCGCGCGCGACGAATGGACCGGTCCAGCCACTGGTCGCCGATCGCAGGGTCAGCGCAGAATAGCTGTGGATGTGCAGCGCGATCGCGCCGGTGGGAAACTGGAATCCCGGCAGCAGGAACGGCTCGTCGATATTGCCTGAGTACCAGCCGAAATAGATCACGGGCGCATCGAAGCGGGCCCCCGCCGCCATCGTGGCCGGCGCGCGATCCACCGCCGGATCGAAACCCAGTTCGCCCAGCTGACGGGCCGCGGCCTCGAGCCAGGCGTTGCCGACCGGATCGCGGTCGCTGAGATCGACATACGCCCGGCCCAGCAATCCCGTGCGTTCCGCCGCCACCGCGCGATCGACGAGCATCATGGCATCGCACGCGGTCGGACCGTCGAGCCGCGCCACGCGCACGACCTGCCCCAGCTCAAACTTGGTGGGATTCGCATCCTGAAACAGCGGATTCGGAACGAACGCGTTGGTCGGGTAGTTCGGCAGCGCGAGCAGGCTGAGTTCGGCGTCAACCGCCCCGGCATTGATGCGGAATTCGGACCGCGCCGTGAACGGGGGCACCTCGGCGAAAAGCGCCGGATCGTGGGCGATCTTGAGCGGCACGCCGCGGCAAACCACGAGCGCCGCAATCCGGTGCCCGTAGGGGGCATATTTCTGCCGCCCCACCGCATCGATGGCCGCCATCGGGATGGCATCGATCCAACGGGCAGCGACGAGGCCGGCGAGGAGCGGCTGCCAGATCGTCGCGACAAACTCGCGCTAGGAAATCGATTTCCCAAGCGGCATCTTGAGGGCGAAGATATTGGCCTCGGGCACGCCCCGGACCTCCGCGTAGTGCCGCGCAATCCGGACCGAATCGGCATCGTCGCTATTGGCGAGGATGACCACGCGGCGCGCGGACATTTCCTCCGCGTCGCGGTTCGCGGCCGCCGCCCGCGCTGGAAGGGCGGCGAACGCCCCGCCCGCCACGAGGAGGACCCGTGCGATCACCGCCCGCCACGCCGACTTTCCCCGCTTCATCGGGCCAGCCTCCAGCCGAGCCAGATGGCAAACAGACAGAGGCTGACTGACAGCAGCACATTGGCGGCCGCAGCCAGCCAGTTGCCCTTCTGGATCTGTTCGAAGGTCTGCCAGCTGAAGGCGGAGAACGTCGTGAAGCCGCCGCAAAAACCCACGACGGCGAAGCTCTGTCCCTGCAGCGCCCGCTCGCCCAGCGGCGCCACTTTCACCATCAGCCACCCGATCAAAAAAGAGCCGGCGACGTTCACCGCGAGCGTCGCCCACGGCAGCCGGCCCGCCGGAATCCACCAGCCAAAGATCGCTCGAACCACCGATCCCAGCGCTCCGCCGAGCGCCACGAGCAGGAGAGAAAGGGCGGTCATGGTTGGGGTCAGCGTAGCGACCCTGGCCCGGCATTCCAGCAGGTCACTTCGTGTTCTTCTCCCGGCCTGGCTTGGCACCGCCGGCCGCGCGCTCGCCGAGCCGGGTGCGGAGGAACGTGTCGATCGGGGCCGATTTCCAGGCACTCAGCCACACTTGGGCCAGCATCGTCCCGCCGCGCACCAACTGCCCCTCGAAGAACGTCCGGGCTTCCGCGGTGATTGGGCGATCGCCATTGCCCAGCAATCCGGTCTTCTCGAGCCGGTAGAGCGGCTCGACCTGTTCCCATTGCGTCAGAATGTAGTCCATCGTCGCGACAAAGAAGGGATCCCGACCATCCTTCCGCGGGGACAAATCCAGCGGACTGACCGGCGCCACGCGGGCCGCGATGTTCGCAAAGGTCAGCCCCGCTTTGTTGATAAAGCCGCTGTCCATCCAGCTGTGCAGGCCGTTCCAGGTCGTGTAGCCGTTCGGGTTCTCGCTCGCCCACCCGTTGTAATTCAGCGTCGTGTGCAGTGGCTGGGCACAGTCGCCGACGTAGTGTCCGACCACGCCCATCGCATAGACGACGTCGGCCTTGGCGTTGGCGATTTCGTCGGGTGTGCCTCCCAGATCCTCGTAGGCCTTGAGATAGCCGAAGGCGGACCGGAGCCGGTGGAAGTGCTCCGCGATCGCCCACGGGGCAAAGCCCGGCCACTCGCGCACGTGATCGAGATTCCGCGCCGGATCGATCGCGGGAAATTTTTCCGCATAAGCCACCCGCCCGGCGGCAAACAGCAGCACGAAGTTATATCGCAGCGAAGGCACTGAACGCGGATCGAGTCCCGCCCGCGGCAGTTCCTCGATGTCGATGAAGTGATCGCTCCAGCTTCCGCCCGACTGCCGGAGATAGGGGTCCACGTTCCGCCAGCGATCGGGCACCGTGGCGAGTTGCTGAATGCGTTCGGCGTTGGGGGCGCTCCGGACAAAATCCGGGAAATCCCGGGGCAATGCCTCCAGCGCGAAACGGTTCACCATCCGATGCCCGTCCACATCCCAGGCCTGCAAGGTGGGGGCTGCCGCGGCGAAGAACAGGATGGAAGCGAAGCCAAGCCGGGCACGAAAAGACATGCGGCCAATCTTAGACACCTTTACCAGCGCAGGCGAAGCGAAGAATTGCCGCCGCCATCGGGCCGAATCGTCAGGGCCCCTTGAGCAGGCCCGCATACTGTCGCACGCCCGCCGCCAGGCCTTCCGCGAGCTCCTGCCGGTAGGAGGGCGTTGCGATCTTGCGCGCCTCAGCCTCGCTCGTGAGGAAGCCGCACTCGACAAGGATGCCCGGGCATTGCAGCGGGCGCAGGACACCCCAGTGAGCCAGTTTCGCGCCCCGATCGATCGCCTTCAGCTCCCGGATGAGGCGGCCATGGACGGCTTGGGCCAGCGCGGAACTCCAGTGGTCGAACTGGTTCACCGGCGACGCGAAATCCTCGGTATCGTCCTTCATTCGCGGGCTCCACGCATTGGCCGAGCGCTGGTAACGCGGGGCAAACGAGAACACCTCGATACCCGAGGTCTTCGAATCCTTCGGCAGCGCGTTGAAATGAATACTGAGGAATAAATCCGCGTTGGCGGTGTTGGCGATCAACGCCCGCTCTTTCAGCTCCAAGAACCGATCTTCATCCCGGGTCAGGATAACCTGGTAGCCGGCCGCCACGAGGATTTTCTGGGCCCGGCGGGCCACATCCAGCGCGTAGATTTTCTCGTTCACGCTCGTGCCGTTGTCCCGCCCGCCATGGCCGGGATCGAGCACAATGACCTTCGGCGAACTCCGTGGCGCGACGCCATGGCCCGGCCGTAGGCGGGGCGTCAGGCAGCGCTCATAGTCAACCCGGCTCACATACAGCCGGCCATCGGCATCAAGCGCCGGGTCGCCGAGAAAGACGCGCAGGCCGTTGATCGTGA
Organism: Opitutia bacterium; assembly: GCA_947442255.1. The sequence goes on along the minus strand of CANEVO010000058.1, from coordinate 3,618 downwards.
CGTCACGGGTATCCGCCTCGATCTCCGCCTGAATCGAAGGCCCGGTGAGGACGGCTTTGTGCCGCCGCTCCACCCAACGGAACTTCAAGCCCAGTTCGGCGGCGACCTCGGCAAGGTTCACATACTCGAGCGTCTCCAATTTTCGCCCCTTCAGCTTGCTCGCGGTGGCGCTCGAAAGCGCGGGCGAGGTGGCACCCGGCCGCAAGGGCGCGGAACGGACCGCAGGTTCGCCGGCGGCTTCCATCCCGGCGTGAGCCAGTACGGCCACGCCTAGGATTGCCAACAGGCGGGAGACGTGGGCCGCCGGTGCCATGGCGGCGGCTACTCAGGCCTTGGCAGGCGGCGGATTCGAACCCGAATCGGTCGTGCCGCGCTGCTCGGCCTCGTGCTCCGCCCGGTTCGCCGCCTCTTCCTCGTCGCTGCGGACATGGAACTTCGGCTTCCGCTTGTTCGGCGAGAGGGGGGTGAGCATGACGTGAATGTTGCGCCCGATCAGCTTGGGATCGGCATCGGGATGACCCATCGTGGCGAGGGCGGTCACGGCCCGCTTCATGACGCCGAAGCCCAGCTCGGTGTGCGCCATTTCGCGGCCGCGGAACTTGAGCCGCATTTTCACCTTATTGCCATGATCGAGAAATTCCTCGGCGTGGCGCAGCTTCGTCTCGTAGTCGTGATGCTCGATGCGCGCCGTGAACTCGATCTCCTTGATCTTGCTCGCGACGGCCTTCACGTGGGAGTGCTTCTTCTGCTCCTCGTACACGTACTTGCCGAAATCCATGATCCGGCAGACGGGCGGGGTGGCGTTCGGCGCGACCTCGACCAAATCGAGTCCGTTCTCGAGCGCGAGATGCACCGCCTTCGCCGTGTCCAGGATGCCGAGCTGCTTGCCCTCGGGGGAAATGACGCGGACCTGCGGGACCTTGATTCGATGGTTACGGCGGATGGCCGCAAACGGGTCGACATTGCGACGCGGGTAATTGCCGGAGCGGGTGCCGCCTCCGGCGGGAGGAAACGAATTGGCCATCAAATAAGATTTGTACGGAGTTAGATCAGAGTGATTTTTCGCCGGGAGGGCGCATGGGAGCAAGGGTTTTCGCCGCGCGAAAGCCCCGGGTGACAGGTCTATACACTGAAGCTCTCCCCGCAGGAGCAACTGGCCTTCGCGTTCGGGTTGCTGAACTTGAAGCCGCCGGCGACCAGCGCGTTGGAATAGTCTAGATGAGTGCCTTTGAGGTAGAGGGCGCTCTTGCTGTCCACCACCACCCGGACACCGCCCGTCCGGACGAGGATGTCGCCGCGCTTCGGCGCCGGGACGAATTTCATCTTGTAGCTGAGTCCGTTGCAGCCGCCGCCGGTGATGGCCACGCGCAGGAACTCGCCCTGGTTTTCGCGGGCGATGAGGGCGTTGACCTTCGTGCCGGCAGGGGCGGTGAGCAGGACGAGGTTCTCATTTCCCTCCCGCACGCCCTCGGGTAACGCTAAGCCGTCGGCACCACTGGCCGGGGACACGCTTGGGGCGAGGACTGATTCCATTACGCTCACCAAAACCACCCCGCTGCCGAGCGCAACTTTTTCACGCGGCATGATCCGTGCGAGATTCCTGGTCGGGTCCGCGGGATGGCGTGCGAGGGTGCTCCCGGGCGCGGGCCCGTTTCGTCGCTTGCACGCCCCCGAGATTGGCGCTCAATCCACGGCATGCGCCCCACCCCACGCCTGCTGCTAATTGCTGTACTTATTTTCCCGGGCCTTGTCGCCCGCGCGCACGCTCCCGCCACGGATATGCTCACTGCCGCCCAGGGGTGGCTCGAATCGCTTTCGGCGGCCCAAAAGAAGCAGGCGACCTTCACGCTGGCCGATCCCGAGCGGGAAAACTGGTTCTTCACTCCCGTGCCCCGGCAGGGTCTGCCGCTCAAGCAAATGGATCGAAAGCAGCAGGACCTCGCCCGCGCCTTGTTGCGCACGGGCTTGAGCCACGCGGGACTCGCCCGCGCCGAGGCCATCATCTCGCTGGAGAACGTCCTCCGCGAACTGGAGAACAACTCCCCTCCCGGCCGGCGCGATCCCGAGCTTTATTTCGTGACCATCTTTGGCACGCCCGCCGCCGACCAACCGTGGGGCTGGCGCTTTGAAGGGCATCATCTCTCCTTCAATTTCACGGTCGCCGACAGCTCCCACGTCAAGTTCGTGCCGTCCTTCATCGGCAGCAATCCCGCCGAAGTGCGGAGCGGGCCACGCCAGGGCGAGCGCGTGCTCGGCGAAGAGGAAGACCTCGGCCGCGCGCTCGTGAAATCACTCGATGCCGCGCAGTTGAAAGCCGCCCTGATCGACACCAAGGCGCCCTCCGAGATCGTCACCAGCAACCAGAAGCGCATCAACCCGCTGAGTCCCACGGGCCTCAGCGCCGCCCAGCTCACGCCCGCGCAGTCCGCGCAGTTGCTGGCCCTGGTGAAATTGTACACGGGCCGGCATCGGGCCGAGTTGGCGGATGAGACGCTCGCAGCTATCACCGCCGCAGGCGTCAACGGCCTGAACTTCGCCTGGGCCGGCGGCCTCAATCGCGGCGACCTCCACTACTATCGCATCCAGGGACCCACGTTCCTGATCGAATTCGACAACACCCAGAACAACGGCAACCACGTCCATTCCGTGTTTCGCGAATTCAAGAACGACTTCGGCCGCGACCTGCTCCGCGAGCATTACGAAAAGAGCCACGCCAAGTAGTCGCGTCACCGCCGCCGCGATTCGCCGCCGGTCGCCGAACCCGGCGACCAGCGCAGTCCCCGGCGCAAACGAGGATCACGTAAAAAAAGACTGGACGGATAAAAAAGGTCCCGCCACGTTCGCCCCTGCATCAGGAACGAGCTGGCCCTAAAAAGCCGGCTCCGCCAACCGGGCCGGGAGCGGCCACGGTGGATCGGGGGAAACCCCGGATGTGCGCAGCCCATGGGGGCGGCGAACCAAGAACGCTCCCGAAGACGAAACCGACCTGATGCTCAGGTCGGTTTTTTGTTTTCAACCTGCTGCGCGATAACTCCCACAAAGAACATCACGCATCATGAACATATCCTCCCTCCCCGGCATCCGCGTCCGCGCTGAAAACCAGAACCACCATCTCTGGAACAATCACGGCACCTGGTTCCTGCACTACACCATCCACCCCACGCCCTTCACGAAAGAGCGCATTCGCCGCTCGCTGGGGACCAAGGACGTCGAGGTGGCCCGCGATCGTCGCGATTCCTTCTTCGCCACCCTCGCCGCCGATGCCGCAAAGGCTGCATCCACCGCCCCACTCCGCAAGGCCGTCGCCGCCTGAACAGCAGCGGGCCACGCCGGCTGAGTTTGGGGTTCCGCGTCGCGGGTTCTGGGTTCTGGGTTGGGCCGATCCCGGCCACGACTCCAAACTCTGAACTCCGAACCCAGAACTCCGAACGGTAAGCGCGCCCAGCGCGCTTACGATATCCGCAGGTGACCGGCCTCAACTTTTTGAGCCACCCCGAGTGTTAGTCCGGGATGTTGTTATGGGTTGATTTATCGGTTGTCGTAAAAGCTGTCCCGACGGAGGAGGCCGGAGGCCGACCGGAGTCGAGGCAGCAGGAAGTTGGGCGTAGTTCACGGGGC
>CANEVO010000057.1 GCA_947442255.1 Opitutia bacterium | reverse complement strand
TGGCTTTCCGGTGTAAGGCCCCTCCTCGATTCCCATCGGATCGATGCCCTCGGTCAGGACGGCGCTGGGCACGTTCCGGAGATTGCCGAAGAAGCGCTCGAACCAGCGCTCGAGATTGAATCCGTTCCACAGGACGAGATCCGCGCGCTGCGCCTTCACGATATCCTGGGGCGTGGGCTCGTAGCCGTGGATCTCGGCCCCGGGCTTGGTGATCGACTCCACGATGGCCGCGTCGCCGGCGACGTTCTGCGCCATGTCTTGCAGGATGGTGAAGGTGGTCACGATCCGCTTCTTCGCCGCGGCGGCGTGGAGCGATGACACGCCCACGACAGCCAGGACGAGAGTCACGGCCGCGCGGCGGATCCAGATGGCGGTGCGGGGCCGCGGAGAGGGAGGAGGACTGGAGTGCATGATCGGGCCTAGAACCGGCGCGCGAGGCCGGCGAAAATCAGGGAATCAGGGGCCTGGCGCGACAGGCCGAGGTTGACGCCGACGTCGAACTGGAGGTCCCGGCCAAAGCGTCGCGTCAGTCCGGCATTGAACGAGGCGACGTGCGGACCGAAACCCGCCGACGACGTCACTTCGAGAAAGCCCGCCAGATCCGTCGCCAGTTCGCGCCCGCACGTGAAGGTGTTTCCCCAGACCGCCTGGTAGCTCGTGCCGTCGTGCACCAACGCCACCCCGGTCATGGCCCCCGCGCTCCATCCGCCCGGCAACGCAAACGCCACCGGGACGATGAACTCGGCCTCGAACTTGCCGTTGCCCAGTCCTCCTGACGCCGTCGGCAGCTTCACATCGGCGATCGCGCCCAGCGCCGGGCCGCCGCCGTCGTTGCCGAACAGGTTCAGTTTCGTCCGCCAGACCAGGTCGCCAAAACCGTGGCTTCGCGTCCACGGGCCGGCCGCCGTCCGCTCGTCCTGGCGTTGAAACGGCGTCACGAAGATCCCGACTTCGAGATCCGCCGCCACCCCCACGCGCAGGTTCAACGGTGCCGCCTCCCACTGCGTGGCCGTGGTTCCGCCGGAGCGATCCCGGGTGTAATTGGCAAAATCCATCTCCGCCTGCACGTGGCCCGGCTCGATGGTGAACGGACTCTCGGTCGAGTCCGGCCGATCAGTGGTCAGTTCGCGCCGGGCCCCGGTGGCGGCCACGGCGAGCCCATCCCCGCTCGGCAGCAGCGCCGCCAGGGTCAGGGCGCGCGCGACCAGGAGCGGAGCAAAGGAGGACATGGCAGGAACATGGGGTCGTCTATTTTGATTAGTCAAAATTAATCTTTAGTTGCGTCCAACTGCTCAATCATTACCGCTAAGTCATGGCCAGCAGTACGGTTGAAAATTACCTCAAGCACATCCTCCTGCTCTCGGAAGGGGCCGACGGTCTGGTCTCGATGGGGGCGCTCGCTTCCGCGCTCGCGGTTGTGCCCGGAACCGCGACCACCATGGTGAAGGCGCTGGCGGACGATGGGCTGGTGGCCCATCAGCCCCGGCAGGGAGTCCGCCTGACCCCCGCCGGCCGCCATCTGGCGCTGACCGTGCTGCGCAAGCACCGACTGGTGGAAACCTTCCTCGTCAACGTCCTCAAAATGGATTGGGCGAAGGTGCACGATGAGGCCGAGCAGCTTGAGCATGCGATTTCCGACGATGTTCTGGACCGCCTTGATGCCCTCCTCGGCCATCCCACCGCGGATCCGCATGGCGATCCCATTCCCAGCCGCCACGGCAAGCTCAGCTCCCAAGTCTACGCCACCCTCGCCACCTGCGCCGCCGGGCGACCGGTGCGCATTGTGCGTGTGACCGAGCAATCAAAGGAATTCCTCCAGTTTGCGGAGCAAAACGGACTTCAACCCGGCACCTCCCTGAGCGTCGCGGACCGCAACCTGACCGCGGGTTTGGTGACCCTCAGGAAAGCCGCCGGCCGCACGGTCCCCCTCAGTCTCGCCGCGGCCGGCAAAATCCTCGTCGAGCCGGACAAGTGACCGCCGGGGCCGCACGCTCTCGTGCGATCTGCCCCTGGCGGCAAAGCTGGAGCAGAGCGCTCCGCACCTGGTCCACTGCCCTTGGTGGTGTGTAACGTATTACGTTACGATGGGCCGGCAGCCGGCGCAACGCCACCAGCGTGAAAGCATGGCCGTGAAAGATATGGTCGAGCGGCCAGCGAGCATGGGACGTCACGCGTCCGCGCACCGTCTACGATCCGTTCTTCCGCTTCTCGCCCCACGCGTACAGCACGGGCAGCACGAGCAGCGTGAGGAGAGTCGAACTCACGATTCCGCCGATGACGACAGTGGCCAGCGGTCGCTGCACCTCGGCGCCCGCCCCGGTCGCGATCGCCATCGGCACGAAGCCGAGACTCGCGACGGCCGCCGTCATGAGCACCGGCCGGAGGCGCGTGAGCGAGCCCTCGACCACGGCCTCCATCATCGACCGCCCCTCCTCCCGCAGTTGGTTGAAATAGCTTACGAGCACGACCCCGTTGAGGACCGCGACACCGGTCAGCGCGATGAAGCCCACGGCCGCGGTGATGCTGAACGGCATGTCCCGCCACCACAGCGCCGCCACGCCGCCGGTCACGGCCAGCGGGACGCCGGAGTAGACGAGCAGGGCCTGCCGGAGCGATCCGAAGGCCATGAAGATCAGGACGAAGATCAACAGCAGCGCAGCGGGTACGACCACCGCCAGCCGCGCCCGCGCCGCCTGCAAATTCTCATACTGCCCGCCAAACTGGACGAGGTAACCCGCCGGCAGTTTCACCTCCGCGTTGACGGTGGCGGCGGCGGTGCGCACGAAGCCTTCAATGTCTCGCGTCGCCAGGTTGACCATCAGGGCCGCGCGCCGATGCCCATCGTCGCGCTGGATCGGCTCGACCGTCTGGATCGTGGCAAAGTCCACTGCCTGGCCCAACGGGATAAGTCCGGCCTCCCCCACCCGCAGCGGCAGTTTCCGGATTTCGCCGTCGTTGGCCCGGAGTTCCTCGGGCATCCGGACGACCACGTCGTAACGTCGGTTGCCTTCGACAATCGCGCCGACCTCCTGGCCGGCCAGCGCCGCCGAGACTGCCCGGTTGACCTCGGCGGCCTGGACGTTGTGACGCCGGAGCACGTCCCGCTTCACGGTGATCTGCAGCTGCGGCGTCCGGCCCTCCGTCTCGAATTCCACCTCGGCCACGCCCGGCGTCCGTTCCAGGATGCCCTTGATCTGCTCGGCCAGCGGCTCGAGGACATCGTAGTCGGGCCCGAAGACCTTCACGGCCAGCTCGGCCTTGGTGCCCTCGAGCATTTCGTTGAACCGCATTTCAATTGGCTGCGCGAACAGCAGATCGTAGTCGGGGTTGATCTGCTTCAACGCCGCCGCAATCCGCTCGATCAGCTCGGCCTTCGTCGTGGGCCGGCCAGGGGTGGCGGGCCATTCCGCGGCCGGCTTGTAGGAGATATAAACGTCGCTCTCGTTGGGCGGCATCGGATCGGAGGCGATCTCGCTCGTACCAATCCGCGTGAAGACACGGGTGATTTCGGGAAACTCGGCCCGCAGCCGGTTGCCCACCTCGATGTCGGTCCGCAGCGACTCCTCCATGCTCATCCCGACGGGCTTGTAGAGCATGGCCGTGATCGAGCCTTCATCGAGCTTGGGCACGAATTCCGCCCCGAGGTGCTGGAAGAGCCAGAGCGATCCGGCGAACAGCGCGACCGCCGGACCGACGACGAGCCAGCGCCAGCGCAGGGCCCCCTGAAGGAGAGGCGCGTACATCCGCTTGGCGACGCGCATGAAGGCATTGTCGCCCTCCGCCACCCTGCCCCGCAGCAGCAGCGAACAGAGCACCGGCATCAGGGTCACCGCCAGCACGAGCGCCCCGCCGAGAGCGAGCATCACCGTCAGCGCCATCGGATGAAACATTTTCCCCTCGATGCCCGTGAGCGCGAGTATCGGGATATAAACCACGGTGATGATCAGCACGCCGAAGACCATGGGTGAACCGACCTGTTTGCTCGCCGCCAACACGACGCGGTTGCGTTCCTCCGCCGACAGCACCCGGCCGAGTTGGTGCTGCCTGGTCCCGAGTTGGCGGACGATGTTTTCGACCATCACCACCGCCCCATCGATGATGAGGCCGAAGTCCACCGCCCCGAGACTCATCAAATTACCGGAGATTCCGAATTCCCGCATGCCCGTCAGCGCGAACAGGAACGACAGCGGAATCGCCGCCGACACGATCAAGGCGGCCCGCCAGTTTCCCAGCAGCAGCAGCAGTACGGCCACCACGAGCACGGCGCCTTCGAGCAAGTTCTTTTCGACGGTTCGAATCGTGCGCCCGATGAGTTCGGAGCGATCATACTGGATCTGGATTTCCACCCCCTCAGGCAGCTCGGCCTGGATTTCCGCGAGCCGGATTTTAACCCGCTCCGCCACCTCGCGGCTGTTCGCTCCCGCCAACATCAGGGTAGTACCGATGACCGTCTCCTTCCCGTCGAGCGTCGCCGCGCCCGTCCGGAACTTGCTGCCGATCTTCACCTCGGCCACATCGCGCACCAGCAACGGCGCGACGCCGGCGCCGAATTTGATCGGCAGGTTCCCGAGATCGTCGGCCGTCTGAACCCGGCTCACCGCCCGGATGGTCAGCTGCTGTCCGCCGCGATTGATGATCCCGCCGCCGGCGTTCTCGACATTCTGGGAGACCAAACCGGCCAGCTCGCTGAAGGTCAGGTTCACTGCGGCGAGGGCCTCCGGCTTCGGTTCGATGACGAACTGCTTTTCGTAACCGCCCGTGCCGTTGATGTCGGCAATCCCGGGCACGGTGCGCAGCAACGGCTTGATGAGGTATTCCTGAATCTCGCTCAGAGCGATGAGCTGCTCGAGTTCGGTCGCGGGCTTGTCCTTGGCGTCCGCGCGATAGTTCACGCTGAAGTACAGGATTTCCCCCAGCCCGGTGCTGATCGGCGCGAGTTTCGGCTGCACGCCCGGCGGCAGCCGGTCGAGGACGCCCTGCAGCCGCTCGGCCACGAGTTGCCGTGCGCGATAGATGTCCGTGCCGTCCTTGAACTGGAGCGTCACCTGCGAAAGCCCAAATTTGGTGATCGATCGCATTTCCTCGACGCCGGCCAACCCGGCCAGCTCGAGTTCGATCGGCTGGGTCACCAGCTTCTCGGATTCCTCCGCCGCCAGCGCCGTCACCTCGGTGTTGACCTGCACCTGCACGCCGGTGATGTCCGGCACCGCATCGATCGGCAGGTTCAAGGCCGACCATAAACCAGCCCCGAGCAACGCCACCGTGAAGAGCAGAATCACCGCGCGCTGCCGGAGCGCGAATTCGAGAATCCGATCGATCATGGCTTCGCCTCCGCCAGCTCCAAAGCGAGGCCGGTCAGGTCGCGCAGCTGCAACCGGGCCTCGAGGGCATCGCGCTCGGTGTCGAGCAGCGCCTCGATGGCGGTGATATAGGACTGCTGCAGTTCGACGTACGTCCCGATCGGGACCGCGGCGAGCCGGTAGTGGCGATCCGCCAGTTCCGCTGCCTCCCGGAAACGCCCCACGGAATCAGGGGCCCAGCGCCGCACCTCCGCCAGATGCGTGTCAAAGGCCAGCCGGGCCAGCCGCACGCCCTTTTCCAGTTCACGCTGGGCCAGAGTCAGCGAGATTTCCGCCTGACGCCGCCGGGCCTCCGCGGCTTCCACCGCACCCCGACTCCGCGCCGCCGGCGCCACCGGCAGGCTGAGACTGAAGCCGACAAAACTTTCACCCCCGCCAGCGTTGTCGCCGCTGACGGTCGGTCCGGCCGTGATGGCGGGCCGGCGTTCGTGCCGGGCGAGCTGAACGGCAAAACCCTGTTGTTCCAGCTCGGCCCGACGGAGCCGAAATTCAAAATTATTCTCATACGCCGCTGTCAGCAGCGCCTCCACCGCTGGAAGTTCGCCGAGGTTCGATCGCGTCGCGGCGACCCGGAGCGGAGCCTCCGCCGCCGCCCCGCGCAACTGGTTCAACTCAACGAGCGCAGCCGCCACCGCGAGCTGCGCCTCCGTCGCCCGGCGCTGAATCGCCAGCTCGTTGGCCTCGATCACCCGAATCTCGAGCAACGGGGTAATTCCGGCCGGGTCGCGCGCCAACAAGGTCTCCTTCAGCGCGGCGAACCGCCCCGCGACTTCCGCAATGGCATCGGCGCGGGCCTGCGCCGCATAGAGGCCATAACCCAGCAAACGGGCCCGGCCCGCGAGCGCGCTGCGGAACCGTTCGAGTCCGAGTTCCGCGAGCGTCACCTGCTGATTCGCGAGCGCCTTGCGCAGTGCGAGCCGGCCGGGCCAATCGAAGGTCTGCAGCACGGAAACCGACCACGCCCCACCCTCGGCCGCCACGCCACCGGCCGCATCGCGGACGCGTTTGCGGCCGAACTCGAGCGCCACCTCGGTGTCCCCGCGGCTGCCGGCCTGCTGTCGGCCACCCCGCGCGGCGGCCACCTCGGCCTCGTAGAATTTCAGCTCGGGGTTGCCCGTCGTGACCGCGACGACGAGATCCGGCAGCGAAATCGAGGGCACGACTTCGGCGGCCGGGGCCGCGGTCGCGGCCAGGACAAACCCGGCGAGCAGGCCAACAAGGGGAACGGAAGAAGAAAGTGAATTCATGGGATCAACAGGCGGAATCGGACAAAGGTTCGAACAGACACGAACGCCTCCCGCGGTCGACGCGGGCAGGCCAGGCGACGGGCCAAGGCCCGTGCGCAAACGACCGTCAACCCAGCGAGGGCGCCCCCGGAAGAGGTGCAGCCCGCCGCGCAAACCGCCACGGCAGCAACCAGCCTTCGCCGGCCAAGGGCACGGCCCCGGCACGGAACGAGGAGTCTTCCATCATCGCCAGCAGCGAGGCGGCCGGCGGTACGTAACCCGTCAGAATCGTCCAGATGGGCGGCGGCAATTTCAGCATCCCCACGCCCGACTTGTAATGGCCGCTCTCGACCATGACACAGTCGTCTTGGGCACAGCCCTCCTCCGCTGAGCAGCAACCGGCGTCGGACAGGATCCCTGCGGCCTCCAAATCACAGTGCTGCGTGGCAGGGAGCCATAGCACCATGAGCACGAGCGCCGTGAGGTTACGAAACCAACGCATTGGCCACAGTTGCAGCGTTCCGGACGATGGCTGTCAACGCGGACTCAACCTCAAAACTGCCAGCGAACCCGCAGCACGTTGATCCAGTCGGTCGCGCGATTTCCCAAACCGCGGCTCAAGCCGTAGTCGAATTGGAGGTATTTCGACACGTCGAGGGTCGCACCGCCACCGATTCCACCCGTGAAACTCGACAGGCTCGCCGAGGAAACGGCGAGCGTGGTCTCTGCGTAAACGCCGAGGCTCCCCACCAGGTGCTGCTTTGCGAAGGCCGTCACGAGCCAGCGCGAATCGTAGCCGGTATTGGAGGCATCCCGCAGGACATCCCATTGGGCCATGGCTCCCACTTCCGTCCCGTGGCCCAGGCTCATTGCCCACGGCACGATGAGTCCGCCTTCGGTGTGATTGTTGCCCACGCCCCCCGTGTTGCTCGGCAATTTAACATAAGGGATGACCGCCATTGCGGCGCCCCGCGCCGGATCCCGCCAGAACGTATACTTGGCCCGGATTGTCGTGTCGCCGCGGCCTGAGCTCGTCCGGCTCGCGCCTTGATACTGGTAGGTCTGCCGCAGGAAGAATTGCATGCCGAACTGCACGTCGAGATCGCGGGTCACGCCGGTCGAGAGCAGCGCCGACGCCAGCCCGAGCGCGGTGTACGTCTTGGGCGAGGAGTGATCGCTATCCACCCCGATCGTGATCGCGTCCACGCGCAGCAGGAACCGGCCCGGAGCCATCGTGGATGGCGTCTCGGTGACCTGCGCTCCCAGTCGCGTCAGGGCACCGAGCAGGAGCCAGAAAACCAGCCGGTGCCACGCGCGGCACGACACGGGAGCGAACATCGCGGGAGTGAAGGCTCAATTCTGCCGCGCCCGCCAGTTCAAACGGCGCTTTCCCCCTTGCCGCGCACTTCGCCCGGATCCCACACTGCGGCCGATGTCGCATTCGTTCGCGCGCATGGTCTTCGCCGTCACCGCGGTGTTTTTCGCGGCCTTCTTCATCTGGCCCGTCCTTCAGATCCTCAAGGGCGGCTTCATCGACGCCGACGGCCACTTCACTCTCGCCTACCTCACGGCCGTGCTCGCGGACCCGATCTACCTGGGCGGCCTGCGCAATTCCCTGCTGCTGGCCTGCGCCTCGACGACCCTCGCGATGCTGATCGCGCTACCGCTCGCCATCGTCAGCGACCGGTTTATCTTTCCGGCCAAGGGACTGCTCGGTTCGCTGGTGCTCATCCCGATGATCCTGCCGCCGTTCGTCGGCGCGATCGGGATCAAGCAGATCTTCGGACAATACGGCGCGCTCAATGCGCTCCTGCACCATCTCCACCTGCTCGCGCCGGGCGCCACGATCGACTGGTTCGCCGCCCACCAGTTCTGGGGCATCGCGCTGGTGGAGGCACTTTCGCTCTACCCCATCATCTACCTCAACGCCGTCGCCGCGCTGGCGAACATCGACCCGGCCATGGAGGAGGCGGCGCAAAACCTCGGTTGCACCGGGCTGCGGCGTTTCTGGAAGATCACGCTGCCGCTGATTCGGCCCGGCCTGTTCGCCGGCGGCACGATCGTGTTCATCTGGGCGTTCACCGAGCTCGGGACGCCGCTCATCTTCGACTACGACCGCGTCACCAGCGTCCAGATTTACTACGGCCTCCGGGACATCGGCGCGAATCCATTCCCGTTCGCGCTCGTCGCGGTGATGCTTTTCAGCTCGGTCGCGATCTATGCGCTGAGCAAGACGCTCTTTGGCCGGACGAGCTACGCGATGATGGCGAAGGCTACGCAGGCCGGCGGCGCGCGGGCCCTGCCGCGGGGCCGGGCGTGGCTCTGCACCCTGCTGTTCGGCGGCGTCACGTTCGTCGCCGTCCTGCCCCACCTCGGCGTGGTCTTGGTCGCGTTCTCGCAGGACTGGTACGGCACGGTGGTGCCGCACTCGTATACGCTGGATAACCTCCACCTCGCGCTCGGCCACGACCTCACCGTCTCGTCGATCGCGAACAGCCTGCGCTTCGCGAGCATCTCCACGCTCGTCGATCTGGTGCTCGGCGTGGCCATCGCGTACGTCATCGTGCGCTCGAAGGTCGCGGGCCGGCAGGTGCTCGACTTCCTCGCGATGCTCCCACTGGCCGTGCCCGGGCTCGTCCTGGCCTTCGGTTATCTGGCGATGTCGCAGGACGGGAAGTTCTTCAGCTTTCTCAATCCCACCCGGGATCCCACGATCCTCCTCATCATCGCGTATTCGGTGCGGCGCCTTCCCTATGTGGTGCGCTCCGCCGCCGCCGGGTTCCAGCAGACCAGCGAGACCCTCGAGGAGGCCGCCCAGAATCTCGGCGCGCCGCCGCTCAAGGCGCTCTACAAGATCACGCTGCCGCTCATCACCGCCAACCTGATTGCCGGCGGCCTGCTGGCTTTCGCATTCGCGATGCTTGAGGTCAGCGACTCGCTGATCCTCGCGCAGAAGCAGCTCTATTACCCGATCACCAAGGCCATCATGGAGCTCTTCCAGTTGCTCGGGGACGGGAAGTTCATCGCCAGCGCGCTCGGCGTCTGGGCCATGCTCTTTCTCGGCGTCACCATCGCGGGCCTTAGCCTCGTGCTCGGCCGCAAGCTCGGCGCGATCTTCCGCGTGTGAAACCAAATCGCTCCAACGGCAGATTCACCACCAAGACACCAAGGCGCAAAGGCCCATTCCGGCCATTGCCCTGATCTCTGTGTCTCTGTGCCGTTGTGGTTCGCTTGGCTCCAAGCAGCGCCAGCATGATCTACCTCGTCCTCGCTTCCGTCATCTTCGCTTTTTCGCCCAGCCTGATCAAAGGGCGGCTCGGCGGGCTGGACCCGGCGTTCATCACCGCCGCGCGGCTCGGCTTGGCGCTGCTGGTCTTCGCACCCTTCGTACGCCTGAAGGGCCTCGCCTCGCTCGCGGCCGCGGGCTTCGGGGCCATCGGGGCGATTCAGTTCGGGCTCATGTACCTGGCCTACAACGCCAGCTTCCGCCACCTGCAGGCCTACGAGGTCGCGCTGTTCACCCTCACGACGCCCATCCTGGTCACGCTCTTCGCCGATGCGCTGGAGCGCCGGCTGCGACCCCGCGCGCTCCTCGCTGCGCTGCTTGCGGTCGTCGGCGCTGCCCTGGTGCTCGTCAAGTCGAGCCGGCTCAGCGTTTCGCTCACCGGCCTAGGGCTCGTGACGCTCTCCAACCTCGCCTTCGCGGTCGGCCAGGTCCTCTACCAGCGGTTGCGGGCCCGCCACGCCGGACTGCGCGACCGCGATATCTTCTGGCTGCTCTGCGCGGGCGGCTTCGCGGTGGCAGTGGTGGCGTTGTTGAACCGGGATGTCACCGTCACGCTCACGGCCACCCACCTCGCGACCCTCGCCTACCTGGGCATCGTCGCCTCCGGCCTCGGTTTCTTCCTCTGGAACATCGGGGCCACGCGGGTGGGAGTCGGGAGGCTCGCCGTCATGAACAACGCCAAGGTGCCGCTGATGGTCTCCGTTTCGCTGCTCGTCTTTGGCGAACGGACGAATCTCGCTTCGCTCGGCGCCAGCTTCGCGCTCATGGCCGCCGCCGTGTGGCTCGCGGAAAAGCGCCCGGCTTAGCGTTGGTCGTTCCGCCTTCAGGCGGCTTGCATTCATCCAAGGCACCGCCTGAAGGCGGGGCGACCAACGAGGCCAGCCCGTAACAGCCGCCGGACTCCCTTACGTCCCCTTCGTCTTGTACGTGCGGCTATGCCCGGTCGAAGGAATGCTGATCGTGTAGCTCTTCCCATCGGCCGCCACGACCATCTTGATGATGTTCGCCGGGCATTTGGCGGCATCGGGACCCGTGAGATTGTCGTGATTCGCGATGAATTCCTTCGGTCCGTTCTCCTCGGCCGTCACATTGTAGCTCTGATGCAGTTGATAGGTGGCCTGCACGGACTTTGCGGACTTGATCGCGGCAAACGTTCCGGGCTGCCCGCCTTTCTTGGGGCCGTTGTTCATGACGACGACCGTGGGCTCGAGACTCTGGACGAGAACCGGGTTGTTGCTCACCTCGAGTCCGTGATGGTTCGTCTGATAAACATCCACGCTCCCGACCAGGTTGTGCGGGGTCACGAGCTTCTCCTCGAGGTTCCAGGTGAGATCACCGCCGTCAAAGAATCGAAACGCCCCGAACTCCAGCACGAACACCGCGCTGTTCGCATTGTCGCTTTTGTCGACCGGCTGGCCGGGAACGGATCCGGTCAGCGGATTCCGCACCACGCGCTGGGCCGCGGTCGGCTCGACGAATTTCTGATCCGCCGCCACGCAGCGGAGCGACAACCGAGGGGCCCCTGCGGCCGCCCGCAAGGAAATGACCGTCCCGGGCGTCAGCGCCACGCGCGGCGCGGCAATCTCCCGGTACGGCTGAATCTGACGGGGAAAGGGCGAAGCCGCCCGGCCATCCGGATCCTGCTCGGGAATCGCCCGCTGGTAGATCGCACCGAACGGCAACACGGCCGCGACCTCCGCCGCACCGCCAAAGTGATCGCCATGGTAGTGCGTGAGCAGCATGGCATCGATCTTGGTCAGCCCGGCCGCCTGGGCCGCGGCGACGATTCGGCCCGGATCCCGACCGCCCGGATTGCCCGTGTCGATGAGCACCGACTCGCCGGCCGGCGTGACAATCAGCGTCGAGCCGCCGCCTTCGGAATCGATCCAATAGACGTCGAGCGTGCCGTCCTTCGAACCGCCGCGGGCGGCGACGGACAGGACGAGAAGCAGGGAAACGAAACGGGGGAATCGCAGGAGCATGGACATGGGGTGAACGTGATGGGAGAAAGCGGGGATCGCCGCCCGCAGGGACACCCAGCGGGGTGACGACCGCCGCGGACACAAGGGCGCTCGGCCCCCCAACACAATCCTACAGCTCGCCGCGACCACTCAGGCGACCAGGCCCTCGGCCTTCAGTGCCTCGGTGAGCGTCGTGAGCCCGGCCTGCACGGCGTCGTCCGCCGGGCCTTCGACCAGGAAGCGCAGCTTCGGCTCGGTGCCAGAGTAACGCACCATGACCCGGCCGCGGGTGCCAAGGGCCGTCTCGACCGCGTGAATTGCGGCGGTCAATTTCACCAGCGAAGCCAGCGGTGGCTTCTCGCGCACTTTGACCGCGGCGGTCGCCTGCGGAAATTTCTTCAGCACGCCACGCAGTTCCGACAGGGGCTGGCCGGTGGCCAGCATGACATCGATCACCTTCAACGCGGCGATGAGCCCGTCACCCGTCGGCGAGAGATCGAAGAAGATGATGTGGCCGGACGACTCGCCGCCGAGCGTTGCACCCTCCTCGCGCATTCGCTCGCGCACATAACGGTCGCCAATCTCGGTCCGCACCACCCGGCCGCCAAGCGCCGCCAGCGCGGAATCGACCCCGAGATTGCTCTGGCGGGTAACCACCAGGGTGTTGTTCATCAACAAGCCGTCCTGCAGCTGATGGCGCGCGAGGAGCGTCAGGAGTTCGTCGCCGTCCAGCACGGTGCCGGTCTCGTCGCACAACACGCAGCGATCGCCGTCGCCATCGTGCGCGATGCCGATCCGCGCCTTCTCCGCCCGGACGCGGAGGGCGAGCTGCTCCGGATGCTCGCTCCCGATGTTCGCGTTGATGTTCCTGCCATCCGGCGCGTCGCCAATCCCGATCACCTCCGCGCCGAGCGTGCGCAGCACCACCGGGGTGGTCGCGCACGTGGCCCCATTGGCCGTGTCGACCACGATCCGCCATCCCGCCAGCGCGCCGGCCGGCAACAGACCGAGCATCGCCGTAATGTAGTCGTCGAGGCCCGCCACCGGGCCGGGCTCGGCGATCGCCGGTTCGGCGGCCGCCGGAACCGCCCCGTCAGCCGGCAGGAGCTGCTCAATCCGCATCTCCTCGACCTCCTTCAACTTCACGCCTCCCTGGCCGAATAATTTAATGCCGTTGTCCTCGGCGGGATTGTGCGAGGCCGTGATGACCACACCGAGCGCCGCCCCGCGGGCGCGAACCGCCCGGGACACCGCCGGCGTCGGCACCACGCCCAGCGAAATCGGATTGGCCCCACCCGCGCGCAGCCCCTGGGCCATCGCCCGCTCGAGCGACAGGCCGGAGTAACGGGTGTCGCGCCCCATCAGGACATCGCTCTGGGGCGGCAGCCAGCTGGCGACCGCCAGGCCGAGGCGACGCGCAAACGCCTCATTCATCACCGGCCCACCGTAGAGTCCGCGCACCCCGTCAGTCCCAAAATATTTTCGATTCATGGATAGGCTTTGGCCAAGTTGTCATCCCGGCAGGACTGCTGAGACGAGCCGCATGTGCCGTCCGGACCGGCTATGACGCATAAAATTCACGGGTCGCCGTCATCTTCTGTTTCACCGCCCCGCCCAACAACATCTCGCGGGCCGCTTCCAGCCCGTCGCGCACCTCCGGGACGCGGCCCACGAGCCACATGGCCACCGCGGCGTTCAGCACGATCGTATCGACAAGCCCCGCCGGACCGTGGCCCGCCAGCACGCGATCAAGGATCGCCAGGTTCGCGGTCAGGTCGCCGCCCGCCAAATCGGCGAAAGGCGACTGTCGGAGTCCAAAGTCGTCGGCCCGCCAGTAACCGTCGATCTCGCGCCGCCAGCCGAAGCCCCGCACACGGTTCGTGGTCGCTGTCGTGAGTTCGTCGATCCCGCGAGTCGCATCGATCACACCGTGGGTGGCCAATCCGGCCTGGGTGCCGAGCACCTCCAGCGCGCCCGCCAGCTTGGGTACCCAGGCAGCGGAGAATGCGCCGAGCAGCACGTGCGCGGGGCGGCCGGGGTTAATCAAGGGTCCAAGGATGTTGAAGACGGTGCGCTGGCCGCGCGCCGCGAGCGCCTTGCGCACCGGGGCGATGTGCTTGAACGCCGGATGGTAGGCCGGCGCGAAGAAGAAGACGAAACCGAGCTCCGCCAGAGCGCGGCGCAATTTTTCCGGCGGCGCCTCGAGATTCACGCCGATCGCAGACAGCAGATCTGCGCTCCCGCACTTGGATGTAATTCCACGATTGCCGTGCTTCATCACGGTCACCCCCACGCTCGCGAGTACCAGCACCACCACGCTCGAGATGTTGAAACCGCCGGCATGGTCCCCGCCCGTCCCGACGATGTCGATCGCCTGGTCCGACCAGGCCTCCACCCCGGGATTCACGGCGCGACGGCGAAAGGCTTCCGCGAACGCCGCGACCTCGGCCGGAGTCTCGCCCCGGAGGGCCAGCGCGGTCAGAAACGCGGCTTTGGCGTCCTCGCTCACGGCGCTGTCCGCCAGCACCGCGGCGGCCGTCTCGACCTCCGCGGCATTGAGTTCTCGACTGGCCAATTGAGAGGAGAGATCGGTGAGTATCGTCATCGTTTCGGATCGGTTGAAGCCCCGCCCGATGTTCCGGCAGACACCGGGGAGCGCTGGATCAGGATGGATTGCCGCGAACCCCGCCGTGGGCAAGAGCGAAGCCCGGAGCGTCCGGCTCCCGGGCAAATAAATTTGCACCACCCCGGCAAAGCTGAAACCACGGCGCCGTGCGAACGCTCCGTCTCGCTTCCCTCGTTTTGCTCCTCGCACCCTGGCTGGCATGGGCTGCCTCCACGCCGACCGCCACCCCGCCGCCACCCGAGGATCTCGCGATGCCCGCGGCGGAATTGAGCGCCACCGACGCGATAATTCTAGGAGTTATCGAAGGCGTGACCGAGTTCCTGCCCGTCTCTTCCACCGGTCACCTGATTGTTGGCAACCGCCTCCTCGACCTCGATTCCGACGAAACCCTGCGGGGCCCGGACGGCCAGCCACTCTGGTATCGAAAGCCTTCAACGAAGAATCCGGCCGGCGAGCCGCTCACCCTCAACCTCGCGGCCAAGACCTACGCGGTCGTGATCCAGTTCGGTGCCATCGCCGCCGTCGCGATTCTCTACTGGTCTCAGATCGCCGCCATGCTCCGCGGTCTTTTCGGGCGCGATCCGACGGGTCTTCGTCTCCTGATCAACCTGTTCGTGGCCTTCCTGCCCGCCGCGGTCTTCGGACTGCTGTTGAACGAGTGGATCGACACCCATCTTTTTTCCGTGGGCGCGGTGATCGTCGCGCAAATCGCCGGCGCGCTGTTGATGTTCTATGCCGAATCGTGGCGGCGCCGGCGGCTTGTCGCGACGCGCATGGGGACGAGCCCACCCTTGGGCCGAGGAATTGAGCCGGAGACGATCGCGGAACTCACGCCCCGTTCAGCCCTGGGAATCGGCGCTCTGCAGTGCCTGGCCATGTGGCCCGGCACCAGTCGTTCGATGACCACCATCGTGGGTGGCTATTTTGCCGGCCTGGACCCGCGGCGGGCGGCGGAATTCAGCTTTCTCCTCGGCCTGATCACCCTGACCGGGGCCGCCGGCCTGAAATCGTACAAAAGCGGCGGCGCGATGATCCAGGTCTTCGGCTGGTCGAACGTACTGCTCGGGGCAGTGGTTGCGGCAGTCACCGCCGCGATCTGCGTGCGGTTTCTGGTCCACTGGTTGACGCGCCACGGCCTCGTTCTCTTCGCGTGGTACCGCATCGCGCTGGCCGTCATCCTCGCGGCCGCGTTTTACCTCTGACCGGCGGGCCCAAGGATGACGCTTGACGAGTCTGGAGCCCGCCCTTTACTCCGACCCCTTCACCATCTGCGTAGGGGGGCTTTTGATTAACCCTTCGCACCCAAATCACTTCCTTCCATGGCCAATCCGAAACGCAAGCAGTCCAAACGCCGCAGCGCCAACCGCCGCGCGGCCAACGCCTTTATCGCGCCCGAATTCGCCAAGGATCCGACCGACGGCACCCTGTTCCGCCCCCATCGGGTCAACCCGAAGAATGGCATGTATCGCGGGCGCCAGGTCTTGAACGTCGAGGTCTAAGGTCCTCCCGCATGTCGGGACCGCAACGAAGGTGAGAGCCCGAATTGCCTTTCCTGGTGCTGCCATGACTCCCCTCCCGGAGTGCCCGCTGGTCCCCGGCGCGTACCGCTTCGAGGTCTCCTAAGCGATGCCCACCAATCCAAGGGCCGGCAAACGCATTGCCATCGATGCCATGGGCGGTGACTTGGGGCCGACGGAAGTCGTCGCCGCCGTCCAGCTCGCCCTGAAGGAGTTTCCCTCCCTCAACCCGATCACGCTCGTCGGCGACGAGGGCATCCTCACTCCCCTGATGAAGGAGTTCGGGCTGACGAAGAATGAGCGCCTCTCGGTGCACCATGCGTCCGAGGTCATCACGATGGATGACAAGCCGCTCAACGCGCTGAAGAAAAAGAAGGATTCCTCGATGGTTCGCGCCATCGAACTGGTGAAGTCCGGCGAGGCCGGGGTGGTCCTCAGTTGCGGCAACACCGGCGCCCTGATGGCCGGCGGCACGCTCCGGCTGCGTCCGATGGAGGGCATCGCCCGTCCCGCCCTCGCGGCGATTTGTCCCCGGGAGGGCGGCCACTTCGTCCTCATCGACGCCGGCGCCAACCCCGAGGCCAAGCCCGAGCATCTCGTGCACAACGCGATCCTCGGCAGCCACTACTGCCGCGTGATGCTGGGCGTGAAGCGTCCGCGCGTTGGCCTGATGAATATCGGCACCGAGGAGGGCAAGGGCAGCGCCCTCATCACCGAGACCAACGAGAGCCTTCGCCGCGTGGGCGACCTGATCAATTACGCCGGCCCGATCGAGGGCTTCCACGTTTTTGCCGAGCATGTCGACGTCGTCGTTTGCGACGGCTTTGTCGGCAACATTATGCTGAAGAGCTGGGAGTCGCTCGTGAAATTTTTCTCCAGCATGCTGAAGGAGGAACTGCAGGCCAACCCGCTGCGGCTCGTCGGCGCCATCCTGTCGAAGGGCGCCTTCCATGCTTTCAAGGAGCGGATCAACCCCGAGCGCTATGGCGGCGCTCCCCTCCTCGGGCTCAATGGCAACGTGCTCAAGGCCCACGGCTCGTCCAACCGTCGTGCCATCCGCAGCGCCATCCGGGCCGCCAACGAAATGGTCAAAGCCGACATGAACCAGCACATCGAGGGTGACATCGCCAAGGCGAACGCCCTGCTGGCCCAGCCGGTTTATACCTGAACCACTCGCTTCCCGCCTCCCCGGCGGCCGCCTTGAGGCCACCGCTTTCCCCTTCCGACCCTCCGCTTCACCTTTCTTCGCCGCTGAAATGTCCACCCGTTCCACCGTCATCCTTGGCACCGGTTCGTATGCTCCGGAGCGTGTCCTGAGCAACACGGAGCTGGCGAAAGCGGTCGACACGTCGGACGAATGGATTCTCTCCCGCAGCGGGATCACCGAGCGCCGAATCGCGGCGCCGGGCGAGGCGATGTCGGACATGGCTGTGGCAGCGGCCCGACGGGCGCTCGACGATGCGGGCGTCAAGGCCGAGGAAATCGACCTGATCGTGGTGGCGACGATGACCGCCGACCTGCCGATGCCGGCGGCCGCTTGCATCATCCAACACAAGCTGGGAGTTCGCTCGAATGCGGCCTGCTTTGACCTGAATGCCGCCTGCACCGGCTTCGTTTACGCGTTCGACACCGCCTGTGCCATGCTGTCCTCGGGACGGTATCACAAGGCCCTCGTCATCGGGGCCGAGAAGCTCTCGCCCATCGTCGACTGGCAGGACCGAACCACCTGTGTCCTGTTCGGGGATGGCGCCGGCGCGGTCGTGGTTGGCACCACCCCGCAGCCGGACATCGGTCTGCTGGGGACAAAGCTCGGGGCCTTCGGCGACAGCGTGGACCTCCTCTATATTTCTCATGGCGGCAGCAGCGCCCCGACGACGCCGGAGTCGATTGCGGCCCGCCACCACTGTATGCGGATGAAGGGCAAGGAAGTCTTCAAGCTGGCCGTCCGCGTCATGGAGGAGGCCGCCCGCGATATTCTGGAACAACACCATCTGCGTGCGGATCAAATTTCCCTCGTGATTCCCCACCAGGCCAACCTCCGCATCATCGAGGCCATCTCCCAGTATCTCGAAATCCCGATGGAGCGGTTCTTCGTCAACGTCGACCGCTACGGCAATACGTCCGCGGCCTCCATTCCGATCGCCCTGGATGAAGCGCGCCGCAGCGGCCGGATCAAGGCGGGCGATGTGACGCTCCTCGTGGCATTTGGGGCGGGCTTGACCTACGGAAGCGCGCTGATTCGTTGGTGACTCCTTTTCGATGCGTCTTTCCTTCGCCCGTTCGCTCCGCGCCCTCCTCCTCTGCTGCTCCGTTTTGGGCCTGCTGACGTCCGTCCTGCACGCCGACTTGGTCTGGAGCGCCGCGACCGGCTGGCGGGTTGAGGGTGGAGCCCTTTCCGGACTGTCGGGCGCCGAGGGCGGCACTGCCCTCGATCAGATGAACAAGTCGCGCGCCGACGAGGAAGCCGGTCGCTCCCGGGCCGCCATCAAGGGCTACACCGTCATCGGCCGGCGTTACCCGAATTCCGTTTATGCGCCCGAGGCCGTGTATCGCACCGCCCGGCTCCACCTGGCGCGCAAGGAATACAGCAGGTCATTCACGGCCTACCAGACGGTCCTGACCCGCTATCCGAATACCAAGCGGTTCAACGAAATCATCGGCGAACAGTACCGCATCGCCAGCGCCATGCTCGATGGCGCCCGCGACCGGATGATATGGGGACTCCTGCCCGGCTTTAACCAGCGCGAACGCTCGCTCGGGTTCTTCGAGGCGATCGTGGGCAATGCGCCCTACAGCGACTACGCGCCACTTTCGTTGATGAACATCGCCCGAGGCTACGAGCAGATGAAGGAAACCGAAGGCGCCATCGATTCGCTCGACCGGATGATCAATAATTACCCGCAGAGCCTGCTCACGCCCGACGCTTATCTGAGGCTCGCCCAGACCCACGCCCTGATGGTCGAGGGTCCCTACTACGATCAGGCTTCAACCAAGGAGGCCATCACCTACTTCACGGATTTCATGCTGCTCTTCCCCAGCGATACCAATATCGCGCCGGCCGAGAAAGGCCTCGACGGCATGAAGACGATGCTCGCCGAGAGCAAAATGCGGATGGGCGATTTCTACTTTTACAAGCGGGGCAACTTCAAGGCCGCGCGGGTGTTTTATAACGAGGCCATCACCGCGTATCCCGACTCCGGCGTGGCGATCCGGGCCCGCGAGCGTCTGACGGAAGTCGAGGCAACGGCCGCGGCCGCCGTGCCGGTCACGGCATCGACCGATGGGTCTGCGCCGGCGGCTACCGCCCCCGCCCGGAAAAAGCGTTTCGGAATTTTTTGACCGGCGCGCCATGGCCGCGACCGGATCTCCTTCCGTCTGGGCTGGCGTCCGGGCGGTCATCCCCTCACTCGCGCTGCTGGCCTGCCTGATCGCTTGGGTGGGCTGCGCCCATTATCAGCTCGGCACCGGAGCCACCCCGGCCTTCCGGACGCTGTACGTCGCGCCGGTGGCAAACCAGACGCTCCTGCCCCAGTCGCAGGCCTTGATGAGCACTCAACTGCGCGAGGCCTTCCTCCGCGACGGACGCGTCACCCTCGTCAACTCCGCCGAGGCTGCCGATGCCACGCTGACCATCGTGCTGAACGATTATCACAGGGAAGTGGCCGCCTCCCGGGCGGACGACACCGGCCTGGCCCGCAAATTCAATCTCACGCTTGGCGCGTTGTGCAGCCTGCAGGATCGCCGCAGCGGCAAGACCATCTTCGAAAACCGCCCCGTCCGCGCGCAGCGCGAGGTGTTCACCGACAGCGGCCAGCTCCAGGCAGAGTATCAGACCCTCCCACTGTTGGCCGACGCTCTCGCCGCCCGGATCCTGCACGCGACGCTCGACGTCTGGTAACGGCTCCGGGCGGCGTGTCCGACAGCCGGCATCCTTGTTCTTGCGCCGTCGGGCCTCTCCTTGCACCTGTTGCGGTGGCCATGCATCCGCCACTGCTGAATCCGTCCCTCCTCGCCGGCGATCACGCCCACCTCGCCGCCAGCGCCGCCCACGTGGCAGCCGTTGGCCTGCCCTGGCTGCACCTTGACATCATGGACGGCCACTTTGTCCCGAACCTGAGTTTCGGGCCGGAAACGCTGCATGCGCTCCGCCGCGCCGGGAACAAGCTGTATTTCGACACGCACCTGATGCTCGACGAGCCGCAGCGCTACATCGACGCCTTCGCCAAGGCCGGCTCGAATCTCATCAGCGTCCACATCGAGCCCCCCTTCAATCACGCCGAAACCCTCGCCCGGATCCGGGCGCTGGGCTGCCAGTGCGGCATCGTGCTGAATCCCGGCACTCCCGCCGCCGCGATCGAATCCGTCCTTCCGCTCGTCGATCTCGTCCTCGTCATGACCGTCCAGCCCGGCTTCGGCGGCCAACCCTTCCGACGGGACGTCCTGCCCAAGATTCGGCAGATCGACACCTGGCGCCGGGAACGCGGCCTCGATTTTCGGCTCGAGGTGGACGGTGGCGTCGATCTCGCCACGGCCCGCGAATGCCACGCGGAGGGCGCCGATATCTTCGTGGCCGGCACCTCGTTCTTCCGATCCTCGGACCCGGCAGGCATGGCCGCGGCCGTCGCACGGTTCGGTCAGGCCTGAGCGACGGTCAAAGCGCTGCCGGGAAGGCCCTGCTTCCTAGGCGCAATCCGAAGCGTGGGGGCGGCGTTGGGCCGCGACCATTGCGCTGCGCTGATCGCGGCAATCACGGCGTCGAGCCGCTCCCGCCTCTGTCTCGGGCTTTCCATTCGATGGAAAGCCACGAGGTCGTATAACCTGCGACTCATCAATTTGCAGTAATCGTCGATTATGGATTTGAGGTAAGGACCGGGAGTTGACGAAGATTCCTCACGTTCCCGCCGTCCGCGTCCGGTCTGCCTCCGGCCACCGTTCTGGCCCAGGCCAGCACGGTGTGGTCGGGCGCCGTGATCGTCGGTTTCGGCGCGGTCGCCTTTCTGGCGTGGCAGCTCTGGCGGGCCCGCCGCCAGTACTCGGTTGATCTGTCCGATCAGGCCCACCAGGTGTCCGAGGAGCAGGACAAGGTTCGGCTTCTCCTCGAGGAGAAGGAGGCCGTCGCCCGCGAGAGCCAGTCGAAGAGCGTGATGCTCGCGACGTTGAGTCGCGAGATTCGCGCCCACCTGAACGGCGTCATCGGCTCCGCGGATCTGCTGATCGACAACTCGCTCCGAACCCGCCAGCGCGATCTCCTGACGACGCTCCGTTCCTCGGCCGAGGCGCTCCATCAGGCGCTGAACGTGCGTAAGGCCGAACTCGCCCGCGTGGTGAAGACCTGGATCCCGGAAGAGCTGCAAACGGCGAAGTAAGCTCCGGGCCCAGACCAAGCGCGAAGACGCCAAGCCGCGAAGACGGGCAGTTTTCGTTCAGCTACCGAGGTTGAGCCTGAAACCAGGAAGCCAGAAATCGTACGCCAGATCCCGCGACCGCCCACTCACTTCGCGGCTTCGCGTCTTCGCGTGAGTCCCCGGCTCTCGGTTTTGTCCTCTCTACCGCCGGGCGTCAGCCCGACGTCTCACGCCAGCTCAATCTCGCGCGGCCACTGCTGGTACGCTTCCCAATAGGTCTTCTTCAGCGCGATCTCGTCGTCCTCGGCGGCCGGCTGCACATGGCCGGCCGCGTCCAAGGCCCGCGACACGAGCGTGTGCTTGCCGGGGGTAAGGTTGCCGAGATCGATCGAGAAGAACCGCCAGCAGAATTTCTCGTGCGGCGTCTTGTCGAGCACCGCAGGACGCCATTCGCCACCGTCGACCTTGACCTCGACCTTGGTGATTTCGGTGCCGTCGTTCCAGGCCGCGCCAATGGCGCGCAGCGGGATCTGCCCGTTCTGGGCCGGCTGGCGAGTGACCCGGCCGATCACCGACTTCAGGCGGATGCGGGTGACCGACGACTCGACATATTCGATGCCGTCCGCCCGGCGCTCGCCACGCACGGTCACGTAATCGCGGCCCATGTACTTGCCCATGTAGCGGCGGTTGCGGACATCAATCCGCGTCAGCCACTTCACATTGGCGACGCCGTACCAGCCGGGCACGATCAGGCGCAGCGGGGCGCCGTTGGCCTTCAACAGCGGGGCGCCGTTGCGATCGTACGCGAGCATCAGGTTTTCACTGAGGGCGTCGTCGACCGACATGCTGCGGCCGAACGGCACCTCGACCTTGAGCTCGCGCTTCGTGGCGGGCCGGAGGAGTTCCTCCTGCTTGTCCTTGCCGAAAAACACGATCTCCTTCGCGCCGGGCTTGATCCCGCACTCCTTCAGAATCGGCGCCAGCAGCGTGCCCGTCCACTTGCTGTTGTAGACGGCGTTCATGAAGCCCGGCGACGAACCGTTGCCGGAGCACTCCAGCGTCATCAACTGGTCCTTCTTCGCCCGCGCCCGCAGCTGCTCCATCGTGAAGGTCATCGGCTTGTTCACGAGGCCGGTGATCTCGAGGCGGAACTTCGACTCGTCGAATTCCGGAATGCCGTAGTGCTGCACGCCGAACACCTGGTCTTGCGGCGTCAGCCAGTCCTGCAACATTTCCCAATCGAGCCGGTTCGGCGGCGTCCGCGGCATGTTGAGAAAGGGCACGAGCTCCTCACCGGGCTTGGCGGGCGGAAGCGCGAACGCTTTCCACAGCGGGAGAGTCATGCCGGCGGCGGCAGTGGCGAAGCCGGCTTTCAAGAGATCACGACGGGTCATGGGGGGATTTGGGTTCGGGTAACTCGGGGAACAGGCCGGAGGGGCTGGCCTGACCAATTCATTTCTTCTTCTGATCGGGGCTCAAGGCGATCTCGATTTCGAGCGGCGCCCCACTTTTTACGGTGACCGTCTGCTGCCAGCTCAGCTCGCCGGCCGGGTGCACCACGCGCAGTTGGTAGTCGCCGGGCGGGACATTCTCGAGGCGGAACGCTCCATCCTTGGGCGTAACCGCGTAGAACGGATGCTCGAAGACGTAAACCCAGCCCCGCATCGCCGCATGATAAACGCAGGTCAGGAGAATCTGTTGATCGAGGCCCCGCCCGCTGGCGAAAAGATGCGTGTGCTCGCGGCCCTGCATGAGGTTCACGTTGAAGGGCTCAGGGCCGTGGAACGTCATCACGTTGTGCAGGGCTTCGT
Organism: Opitutia bacterium; assembly: GCA_947442255.1. The sequence continues at coordinate 2,669 of CANEVO010000057.1, read as the reverse complement.
CGCTGTTGGTGAACCGCACGGAATCCCCCGCGCGAATCGCGGCGATCTCCGGCACGAATTGAAAATTATTCTGGTCCATCCAGATCGTCTTCGGCGTGCTGGCCGGCGCGCTGAGCCCGGGACCATCGATGGCCACGACCGCCTCCGCCAGGGCGCCGCCGCTGAGATAATAGCGCCCCAGCGGCCAGGGACGCGCGGCATCCGCCTGGTAACGCACCCGGCCGGTCACGGTTCCGCCGCCGGAAGCGGAAGCGGATTCCGCGCCCCGCGCGGAGAGCAACGCGAGTCCGGCCGACAAACCGAACCAGGCCAACAGGGGGAGACAGCGACGGACCGGGGCAACCGAGGGCATCGCGAAAGGAATGATCCGCCTGCCGCCGCCTTGTCGACCCGGTTCTCAATGCCGATTGCCGAATGGGACCGAGTCTGTAGAGCCGGCGCTCGCCGCCGCGCCTTCGGATTTTCGATTTTGGATTCTCGATTTTCGATTGTCGGAACGATCCCGAGCCATCGGAGTTGAACAGGAAGATCGGGAAGTTCGGGGAGAGTTGGCCATCCTTCCCGCTCTTCCCGGCGTTCCTGTTTGATCCGGCTCGGCGATCGCGGGTCGGGGGGGCATGGCAAATCGAAAATCGAGAATCCAAAATCTAAAATCCCGAGCGGGGTTGAGCCTGAAACTTGGAAACCAGGAATCGGACGCCGGATGCTCGACCGGTTGTCAGCTTCGCGGCTTCGCGTGAGTCATCGCCCAATCAAAATGTTTCGGACAGCGCCGCCGACCGAAAGCCGTCGACACCGCGGCTCGATCTATTCTCACGCCAAGACGCGAAGTCGCCTGTTCAACTCCGGCTGCAGCGGTCTGGACAGCCGGGACGTCGCGCGCTGATGTGACATGCCCCGCAACCCCAGCGCCCCACCCCATGGCCTCATTTCCCCGCCTGCGTTTCGCAACGTTCAGCTTGATCGCCGCCGTGTCGCTCTTCGCCCCGCGCGTTTCGGCCGCACCGTTCACCACCACCGCCACCGACGATGATGTCCAGGGCATGTCGCGACCGCGGTTGGCCCGGATCGCGCCGGCGATGCAGGCTCAAATCAAGGAGGACCTCTTTGCCGGTTCGATCTCGCTGGTGGCGCGTCACGGCGAGGTCGTGCACTTCGAGACGCATGGCTTCCTCGACGAGGCCAAGTCGAAGCCGATGCGCAAGGATGCGCTGTTCCGGCTCGCGTCGATGACGAAGCCGATCGTGACCGTCGCGGCCATGATGCTCGTCGAGCAGGGCCGGATGTCGCTCAACGATCCGGTGTCGAAGTGGCTGCCCGAGTTGAAGGACCTGAAGGTGGATTCACCGACGGGCGATGTCGCGCTGGCGCGACCAATTTGGGTCCAGGATTTAATGCGGCACACCGCCGGGTTCACCTATTCGGATCGCACCACCTCGCCCCGACTGAAGCGGCTCTACGAAGACGCCAACATCGAGGCCCGCGAGGACATCCTCGGCGACGAAATGCTGAAGCGACTCGGCAAAATTCCCCTTCTCCACCAGCCCGGCACGTTCTGGGAATACGCCATCACGGTCGACGTCCTCGGCCTGCTGATCGAGCGCGTCGCCCATCAACCGCTCGACATGCTGCTGAAGGAAAGCCTCTTCGATTCACTCGGGATGAAATCAACCGTGTGGTGGGTCACTCCGGATGATGTTCCGCGGCTGGCCGGCGCGCCGGTGACGCCGCGGCTCCAGCAGAATCCCTCGGGCCGGACCTACTTCAAGGGCGGCGGCGGCCTGCTCGGCACGGCCGAGGATTACCTCAAATTCGCCCAGATGATGGTCAACGGCGGCACCCTTGACGGGAAACGCTATCTCTCGAAGAAGTCCGTCGAGTTCATGTTCTCGCAGCACACGGTCGGCATGGGTGGCACCACGATGGCAACGACCGGTCCCGGTTACGGCTTCGGCCTGGGCTTTGGCGTGCGCCTCGACGACGGCATGGCCTGGGTGCCGGGATCTAAGGGCGACGCGATGTGGGCCGGCGCTGCCGGCACGAGCTTCTGGATCGATCCCCACGAAGGCCTTGTCGGAATCCTCATGACGTACGGACCGACCACGCGGGTTCAGAGCCGCATGACGTTCAAGAACCTCGTCTACGGTGCGATGGTGAAGTGAAGAACCGGCAGGCTGCACGCCGCAGCATGGGTCACATCTCCCTGACCAGCGCGAGACGGACGGACCGACGTAATGCATTCCGCCGGAATCACATCTTCACTGAGCTGGTCCCGAAAATTGGGCCAAGTGAAGTGATAGTCTTTGGCTCGGGTAGATATGATGACTTCGATGGTGGTTGGCAATCCCAGGCGGAGGGACGGACCGGCTTTGCGGTCCGGCCCGGAGCTTGGGATTGGTAAAGATTTTCCCGCGACGAAGCGTTGCGGAGAGAGATAGCCGAGCGAGCCGTGCGGCCGCTCGGCGTTGTAGTCCTGGCGGAAGTCTTCGATGACGACACGGGCTTCGGTCAGCGTCCAGAGTTGCTCGCGGTTCAGGCACTCGTCGCGGAAGCGGGAGTGGAACGATTCCACAAAGCCGTTCTCCCACGGGCTCGCCGGGGTGATGTAGATGGTCTTGATTTTCTGTTCCGCCAGCCAGCGCTGGAGTTCCTTGGCGACAAACTCCGGA
>CANEVO010000056.1 GCA_947442255.1 Opitutia bacterium | reverse complement strand
TGGAGAATTTCCCGGCCTTCATCCTCGTCGACGACAAGGGGAACGATTTCTTTGCGAACGGCTGCGCCGCCTGTCTGCCCGCAAAGAAGTGATCGGCCGCAGCCGGATGACCGATGCGCCGTCCGCCGGTCATTTTTACTACTCTCCGAGCACCGTCACCACCACCCGACGGACGTGCGGTCCACGCCGGTGCTCCCACAAAAAGATGCCCTGCCACGTGCCGAGCAACATGTGCCCATCGGCGAACGGCACGATTTCGCTGGTGCGGGTGAGCGCCATCTTGATGTGACCGGGCATATCGTCCGATCCCTCGATCGTATGCTCGAAATCCGGATCGTTCTCCGGCACGAGCCGGTCGAGCCAGGCTTCAAGATCACGCCGGGCCGATGGATCGGCGTTTTCCATCAAGACGAGACTGCAACTGGTGTGCTGGCAAAAAACCGTCACCACCCCGCACGTGAGTTTGCTGCGCGTCACTTCGCGTGCCACCGCTTCCGTAATTTCGTGCAGACCGCGCCCCGCGGCGCGAAGCGTAAGAATCTCCTGCTGGACCGGCATGATCGTCTTCGGAAAATCAATGATCCGTGGCCCCGGAGCCGGGGGCACGGGGCTGGGTCATCGCCGTGGGGTCCAGCACCCGGTCCAGTGCCCCGGGATCCATGAGGTTTCGCTCCAGCACAATTGCCCGCAGCGTGCGGCCCGTCGCCAGGGCCTCCTTTGCGATCGCCGCAGCCACGTCATATCCCAAGTGGGGATTCAACGCGGTCACGAGCACGAGCGAACGGTCGACGAATTCGCGGGCGCGACCGGCGTCGGCCTCGAGGCCGGCAACGCACCGCCCCGTGAAGGTCGAGACGGCGTTGGTCAGGCAGTGAATCGACTCGTGCAAACAGTGGGCGAGCAACGGCAGGGTGGCGTTGAGTTCGAAATGCCCCTCGCGGCCGCAGAGCATCGCGGTCTGCGTAAGCCCGTGCACGTAAAGGCCGACCTGCACGAGCATCTCGCTCATCACCGGATTTACCTTGCCAGGCATGATCGAGGACCCCGGTTGCGTGGCGGGCAGACGCAACTCCCCGAAGCCCGCACGCGGGCCGGAACCGAGCAGGCGGAGGTCGTTGGCGATTTTCGTCAGGCTCGCGGCGACCGTCGCGAGTTCCCCGGCCACTTCGACGCAATCGTCGCGCGCCGCCTGCGCCTCGAAGTGGTTGGCCGCCTCGCGGAACGAAAGCCCGGTTTCGGTGCTCAGGATTTCGCCCACCCTGGCGCCAAAACGGGCATCGCAATTCAATCCCGTGCCCACGGCGGTGCCGCCCACCGCGAGTTCGCCGAGCACGACGATCGCTCGGCGCACGCGTTCCGAGGCTTTGCGCATTTGTGCGGCATAGCCGGAAAATTCCTGACCGAGGGTCAGGGGTGTCGCGTCCATCAGGTGCGTCCGGCCGATTTTCACCACGCCGGAAAACGCGCGCGATTTTTCCTCCAGTGCTTGGGCGAGTCCATCCAGCGCCGGCGCCAGCCGGGTTTGCAGTGCCACGGCAAGGCTCACGTGGAGCGCCGTCGGAATGATGTCATTGGATGACTGGCTGAGATTGACGTCATCGTTGGGATGCACGGGGCGCTTTGAACCCAATGGTTCGCCCGCCAGCTGGCTGGCGCGGTTGGCGATGACCTCGTTGGCATTCATGTTGGTCGACGTGCCGGAGCCGGTCTGAAAAACATCGAGCGGGAAATGCGCCGCGAGCCGGCCATCGGCCATCTCCCTCGCCGCCTGCTGAATCGAGCGGCTTTTGTGCGGAGCAAGAAGCCCGAACTCCTCATTCGCGATCGCACAGGCGAGTTTCACGAGGCCCAGCGCACGAATGAAGCCCTCGGGAAGGCGCCGGCCGCTGATCGGAAAATTGAGCACCGCCCGCTGGGTGCTCGCACCGTAGAGCGCCTCAGCGGGCACCGGCAGTTCGCCCATGGAGTCTTTTTCTAAGCGCATGGTGACAGTATGAGACTCGACGAAAAGAAAGCAAAAAGCCCCGCGCAGGCGGGGCTTTGGTCAAGGTCGGAATGGATGCCGCTTAAAACTTAAGCAGAAAGCGATCGGCCTTTGCCCCAAAGCGACTGGCGCCATCGTAAAGCTGGTCGCCCGAAATCCGGCTGGCGACGCGCTCACTCGTGCGCGCCGGCAGGTCATTCGACATGGAAACCATGGCCGACATCAGGCGGGCGCTGCGGGTCTGCGCCGGCGTCGCCATTTGTTGCAACGGTTCGACGGTCGCAACGCGGGTCGAAAAGGCGCGCGCTTCAAATCCGCGGGAAAGGCCAAGTAATCCGCGCGTCACCACCGGTGCGGCCGCTTGGGCCGCCACCAGATTGGCCTGAATATATCGGGCCGAGGGACTGCTTTCTTCCTTCGCATTTTGCGGTTCATCCGACAACCGCGAAGCCGAAATCCCACCGGCCGCGGCAACCTCGGCGCTGGCCGATACTTCGCTCGCAGTCACCCCGGCGAAAACAGACTCCGTGACCGGCGCAGCGGCGGGAGAGGTCGCAACCGCATCCAGTCCATCAACCGAAGGGAGGGAAGCTGAAACTGAAGTCGTCTCGCGGACGACATGGGCGCCGGCTGTATCCATCGCAACCGGAATTCTTGTCGCATGAAAATCGCGCGTCGCGAAAAACGTTATCGCGAGAACGGCCGTGGCGCCCAAAGGAAGATGGTAACGCGAAAACCCGCTAAACAGGGCCGGGGCCGAGCGCCACCACGGCCGTTTTTCGACCAAGGCGGCCAACTGCTTGGCCCGGAGCTCCCGGTCGAAACCATCCCAGAACTCGGCGGGGGGACGCTCGGCGCGCTTCAGGCGGAGAATATCTTCGAGTGTGACAGGGCGTTTGTTGCTATCTTGATTCATCGGCGCAGATAGGGCTGTAGCTCGGACTGCAGAAGCTGTTTCGCATAGTGCAGACGCGAACGCACCGTACCCACGGAACAGCCCATGACCTCGGCAATTTCCTGATGGCTGAGGCCATCGATTTCGAAAAGAGTAACCACGGTGCGATGCGTGATAGACAGTTTTTGCATCGCTTCGTTCAATTTTTCCTGAAGCTCGCGCACATACGAGTCCCGGTCCACACCCGTTTTATCTGTCAACGCAGCAACGATTTCGCGAGACACGGGTTCATCGGCATCGATGCCTTCCAAGCTAAAAAATGACCGGAGGCGGCTTTTGCGCAAGTGGCTGAGAGTCGAATTCACCGCAATCCGGTACAACCAGGTGAAAAAAGAAGACTGCCCGCCGAAGCGTTGGATCGACTGAAAGGCTTTGATAAACGTGTCCTGCGTGAGGTCGGCCGCATCTTCGCGATTCGAAGTCATGTTGTAGACGATCCCCAAAACCCGCTCGCGATATTTGGAAATCAAACGATCAAAAGCTGCGACATCACCGGCTTGGACCTGCCGGACGACAACAAGGTCGGCATCCGCCTCCTGCCGTCGCTCGGGCGAGGCAACCATCGCCTTTCCGCGTGCTTTGATCGCATCCATGAAGCCCGTAGAAAATGGCAATCGGCCGGAAGGCGCAAACGGAAAGTGCACAGATTAGAAGCCGACCGGGCCTCCGGCGGGATTCCTGCCCCGAACGACCCGGCCCACGGCAGCCCGACGCAGCCCCACCTATGCCTCCTTGGGCTGGAGACTGGCGACCTGTATCTGCAAGACCTCGCAAAGACCTAACAAGAGAGGCGTCGGAGGCTCAGTCGGCCATTCCGCCAGCGCGGATCGAGCGGCCTCAATCTCAAATTGCACGGCTTCCTTAACCAAACCGAAGACACCCAGTTCACGCATTTGACGCAACCGCAGCCCGAGGTGAGGCGGAGAAGCTCCGGAAATTTCAGCGGCCAGAGCGGAGGCTTCCACCACCGGGAGCCGCTCAAGCAGAGCAATCAAGGGCAAGGTGAGCTTACCACTGGCCAGGTCGGTCCCCAAAGTCTTGCCGACCCGTTGCTCTTCGCCAAAAAAATCCACGAGATCGTCGTAAATTTGGTACGCGATCCCCATGTGCCGGCCAAAGCGGCTGGCCGCTTCAACGTAACGCGCGGAGAATCCTCCAAGCCGGGCGCCAAGAAAACAAGAGACGCGAAAAAGCTCGGCCGTCTTAAGGTCGACGATCCGCTGGTAATCGGCACGGTTGATGTTCGTAGAGCCGCGGCGCAGGGTCTGGACAATTTCCCCGGCGCACACCCGCCGCGTAGACTCGGAAACGGCCGCACAAATTTCCGTGGTAGGAAATTGCGTGGCCAGATGCAACGCATGCGCGAACAGCGCATCGCCCAGCAAGACCGCAGCGGTCGGCCCGAACTTACGCGATGCGGTGCGCCGGCTGCGTCGGACTTCTGCCGCATCCATGATATCGTCATGCACGAGCGTGGCGAGGTGCACCAATTCGACCACCGCCCCCACCCGGACCAGTTCCGGCCGGATTTCCGCACCGCGCCAGCCACTGAGAAAAACCAGCGCCGGCCGAATCCGCTTACCCGAGGTGTCGATGCAGTAATCCACCATTGTCCGGATCTCGGGCTCGAACGCGCCCAACTGGTCGCGCAGATAGCGGTCGAGCGCCGCCAGATGCGGGGTAAGCATCGCGAAAACCCCCGCAAACGCGTGGGGCGGAACGGCGGCTTCCTCAGAAGCCTGCGTCGTCCCGCCCTCCCGCAGAGCAGAGTCAGCAGAAGAGGCAGCCCGTTTCATGGGCTCGGCGCGCGCGATGCTCCTCATAGTTGGCTGGACGGTAGGTGCCAAATCGGAAATGGCCAATCAATACTGGAAACGAACCGCATGAACCATCCGTTGCTCCTCCTTGCCCTGACCGCGGCCGGAATCTATCTGGGAAAACTTTGGCGCGACGACTGTCAGGCCTCGAAGTCGGGTCGCCCGAATCCCAACGGCCTGCCCGGCGCCACGCCCGCACCGTTCCCCTTCTCGGCGGCGGTGCGGGCAGGCGCGGCGGCCGGGGTGGCGGCATCGGCGGCCGGAGCCGCCGCTTGGGCAAATCCACGGCCGGCGAACGCCATGGCTAGCAGCGCGACGACGAAGTACGACTGAAGCGATCGGGGAGTGGAACGGCCCCAGGCCCGACCGGATAAGCGCGTTTTTTCAGGCTTGAGAAGCCTCACCGCCTGGCGGTTCATCGACCTATCGAATAATGCATACAATTAATCATCAACTACTTGCGAAGATAAGACGTGGACCTAAAAAGTAAAAACCGGCCTCGGGATACGGCGGGTTCGATTGCTGACTGGAAGCAACCTAGAAGCGAGCGCGCAGGCTCACTTCTGCCACGTGCGCTTTTTGTGGCGATTCGACTTCAAGCGCTTGCGGCGCTTGTGCTTGTTCATCTTCAAACGACGTTTCTTTTTCAGGTTGCCCATGGTGGTGAGAGTTAGCGAACGGGCACCGTGCGACGCCCCCGCCGCGCTGTAAAGCTAGAATTTACCGCGACTCGACGACGATACGGCGGCGCACCCAAGTGAAAACAACTTCGCTCCCAACCATGGAATCACTCACGCCAGCGAGTGAGACGACAACTCGCCGATAGAGCTCGAGCTGCCGGGCGTAACGGCGCGCCGCCGCTTCGACCGCCGGCTCATCCGCCACCAGGCCGGTTTTAAAGTCGTAGACCGTCGCACGCTCTACCCTGCCGTCGGCGCCCCACTCGACAACGACGCGATCGAGTACCCCCGTCACCCACATGCCGTCCAGCACCACCTCGAAAGCTCGCTCGCGCCAGACTTCCGTCCGAGCAACCCTAGCCGGCCGCTGCCACACCGCCGCGAGGCCGGGATCCCGCAAACACGCCAGCACCTGCTCACGCACGCCCGTTTCAATCTTCCGGGCGGCCCATGCGTGCCCCAGCACCGCGAGCTCTCCTGCGTCGAGCCATTCCACCTCAGCCAGCAGTGCATGCACTTGCGTTCCGAATTCAGTGCTCACCCGGTCCCCCAGCGCGAAAATCGGGGCAGCGGCAATCGTGCCGTCTTTCTCATCCGACGGCCGCCGTGCCGGCAGGCGCCGCGATCGACTACCCGCCGCCGGGTCGAGTCGCGGCAGCTCCATCGTGCGCGGCAATGCGACCGGCGGTGGCGCCACACGCGTATGCCAGTCCGCGTCCCCCACGGCCCACGCGCCGGCGAGCTCTAGTTTTCCCACGCCCACGCTCTCGCCCGCTTCACCCAGCGTTTCGGCGAGCAGTTTCGGGAAATTACGCGACGTCGACTTGCCCGACGGCTTTGTGACGAGATACATCGCACGCTTCGCCCGGGTCATCGCGACATAGAGCAACGACAGGTTTTCATAACCCGCGTCCGCCTCCGCGGCTCGCAGGTGGGCCGCGAGCACCGCGTCCTGTTCGGCAAAAAGTTTCCCCGGCAGATCCAGCACCCACGCAACCGAGCGGTTGGCGGCGTGCTGCACCGCGAGACCGTCGCGCCGCCCGTCGAGCCGCGTGCCTTCGAGATCGGGCAGAATCACGACGTCAAAGCCGAGGCCCTTCGCCTTGTGGATCGTCATCACCCGCACCACCGCCACCGCATCCGGTTCGCGCACCGTGTGTCGTTCCATGAACTGGATGAACTCGGCGACATCGCGGCTGCCGGTCGCGTCGAACAACCCCGCAGCCGCCATGAACTGCCGCGCCCGCTCGCGCGTGAACGCGTCATCCACCGCCAGCCGCGGTTCGAGCCGGCGCCACCAGGTGTCCATCGTCCGCTCAAAACCCTCCGCGTGAATCTGCCCGAGCACCCGCTGCGTCAGCACCTCGGGCGCCGCCAGACCCTCCTCCGCCAACCGCGCGGCCAGCGGAGTCATCAGGACGTGCTCGCGGGCCAGCGTGTCGCCCGGATGAGCCGCCGCCTTCACCAGCGCGAGCAACACGGCACCCAGCGGGTGGTCCACGCACACGTGGAGATCGGATTCCGCCACCGCCGGCAATCCGCCCTCGTGCCGGAGATAGTCCGCCAGCCGGGCGGCGGTGTCGTTTTTCTGCACGAGCAGGGCGCAGGTGAGACCGCGTTCGAGCGGCTCGATTTCATGCAGCAGCCGCAACGCGGTCGCAAAACGGTCGGACTCATCGTCCGCGTACAACCACGCCGCGTGGCCGCCGAGTTGTGGCCTGGCAGACTCATGGTCGCGCCACTCGCGGTTCCACTCGGCCGAGGCGGCGCCGGGAAACAACTCCGCGATCGCCGGCGCGGCGCCGAAAACGGCATTGACCAGCGCGATCACCGGCGGAGCCGAACGGTACGATTTTACCAGATGCTGCTCGGCGATCGTCCCGGGCGCCCCGTCATTGTAGTGGTTGAAGATCTCGCGGAACAGCCGCGGGTCGCCGCCGCGCCACGCAAAGACCGACTGCTTCACGTCGCCGACGTAAAAGAAGCTTCGCGCGCCGGTCGGATCCTGCACCGCCTCGTCGATGAGATTCTTGAGCACGGACCACTGGCCGAAACTGGTGTCCTGAAATTCGTCGAGCAGCCAATGGTCGATTTCCGCATCGAGCCGGAAATCGATGAAGAGCCGTCCCTCCTCCGCCGCGACCCGCGACAGCGACCGCGCGCCACCCTCGCCCGGCGCGAGCAGCCGCTGCACATCGCCAAACGTGAGCTTGCCGGCGCGTCGCACCGTATCGTGGTAGACCGCCTCGTAAGCGCTGAGCACGGCATAAATGCCCCGTGTGACCTCCAGCCGCCGATCGAATTCCTGGCCGATGAGCGCCTGCAGCAGCAGGCGCAACGCCGCGCGCGCCCCGGGCGGCAACGCATGATTTTTCCGCTCGACCATGATTTCCGCCAACTCGGGCCAGGCCTTGAGCGCATTCTTGAAAATATACTCCAGCGCGGCGCCCATCGGCGCCCCCGGCGCCCAATCCCCCAGCTCCGCGAAGAACGCCGCCCAGCGCGCGCGTTGCTTTTCGCTCAACTCGAGTGTCGCCAGCGCGGTCCGCAGCGCCTGCGCCGCCGGCTCGCGCCGTGCCGCGGCGCCAAACCATTCACCACCGTCCGGCCAGATGCGGGCCGCATTACCCCAGCGATCACGCTCCGGCACTTCGAGAAAGATCTCCTGATGCTCGTCGATGAAACGGTCGAGCTGCGCCCCCAGGCGCTTTTCATCCCCGCCAAACGTCGCCCGCTTGAACGCCTCGATGAACTCCCGTTGCGCAGCAGCGAGTCCGCCCACCCGCTCGAACATCCGGCGCAACACCCGGCCACGCTCCCTCCGGGCGGCGTGCTCCTGCAAAATCTCGAATTCACCCGCGAGCCCGAGCTCAAGCGGAAAATTGCGGGCGACGCGCGCAAAGAAGCCGTCGAACGTGCCCAGCCGCAACCGGTGCATCGCATCGGCCACGCCGCGCAGCATGCGGAGAAAATCCGCGGGACCAAACGCCGGCACTTCGATGTCGCGGGCCAATTCGGCCGCAAACCCGGGATCCCCGGCCGCGCGCGCGAGCTTGTGGAGGATCACCTCGAAGAATTCACCCGCCGCCTTGCGCGTGAACGTCAGCGCCACAATTCGTTCGGGCTTTGCTCCGAGCGCGAGCAACCGCAAGAAACGGTTCGTCAGCGCGTAGGTTTTTCCGGACCCCGCGGAGGCCAGGATCATCACGTGGCCGATCGCGGTCATCGCGGCCCCTCCGCCCCGGGGAAAATCACGCTCTCGGCCACGCCGCGGTGGAACAGCGTGGCGAACGCATCGCGGTCAGCGCGGACATTTTCATTCGGCGGCCAGAACTCACCGGCCCGGATCGCCGCCGCCACCCCCTCGGCGCACCGCCAGGCAGCCGCGGCCAGTTCGGGCGTGTAGCCGTCCCACCGCGCGATGCCGGTTTCCGTCGCCGCCTTCGGCAGATTAAAATAGCCGCACTCCGCTTCGCCGGAAAACTCCCCCGCCATCGCCCGCAAATAGAGGGGCAACTGCAAATCACGCCACACCTGCTCGCGTTCATCGCCGGACGCGAAGCGCGCAAAAGCACGAGCGGTCTCGTCGCGGCGCGCGGTGCGCAGATGCGCCTCCCACGGCTGCGCCGGCTGGTCGGACGTCTTGTAATCGAGTACCCGGACCGCCCCCGTGCGCTCGTGGCGGTCGATGCGGTCGATCTTGCCGCTCACGATCAGACCGCCCACCTCAAGTTTAAACTTCCGCTCCACCGCCGCGACGACCCAGCCCTCGGCGCGCGCCTGCGCCTGCACGTCGGCGGCCCGCGACAACCGCTGGCGGGCGGATTCGAGCTGCACCATGAGCGGCAGCGTGAGCTCCGCCCCGAAACGTCGCGCGGCCTCCCGCTCAAGCGCCGCGAGCAGAAATTCGCGCAGCACCTTCGCCTCGGTGCAATCGCGCAGCACCGGCTCATTGCCCATCGCCTCGAGCGCGGCGTGGCAGAGCGTGCCGAAGTCGAGCGCGTCGAGCTCGGTCTTCGTCGGATCCACCGCTTCCATGCGCAACACCCGCTCAAGATAGAAGCGAAACGGGCAGTCGAGCCAGGCGCGTAACGCCGTGACCGCCACGCGCGCGGGCGGCGCCGCGAGCCTCGGCCGGAGTCGCCACGCCCGGTGCCACGCCGGAGTCGCCGGCGCCGATTCGACCGCACCAAACAGAAACGCGATGCGCCGCGGCAGCTCCGCGTCGACGCAGCGCAGCAACAACCGGGACGGCCGCAACGGATCGCCGGCCGCGGAGGTTTTGCCGAGCAGGAGATCGAGCCGGCCCCCCGTCGCGCGGCAGGCGGCGAGCGCCTGCAGGAGGTAGGCATCGCGGGCAAAACGCGCGCCGTTGGTCTTCAAGCCCAACCGTTCGCGCAATGACTCGGGCAGAAACGGATCGCCCGCCACCGCCTCGGGCACGCAGTCGTCATTCAGTCCGGCGACCACCAGATGCGGGGCATCCTCCCAGAGAAGTTCGAGCCAGCCCTGCAGCTCGACGGCACCGGCCGGCTTTTCGTCGGTGCGTTTGCTTTCGCCGTAAAGCTGGAGCGCGACGTCCCACCACTCCGCCTCCGCCACGTCGTCAAATCTCCCCGCGACCGACCGTACCTCGCGCATCACTTCCGCCCAAGTCCCGGCCGCTTCGGCGGCGTGCGCGTCCGCCGGCCGCATCAGGTCGAAACGGCGGGCTGCGAAGATCGCGCCGAGCGCCGCCGCGGCCGTCTGGGGAAAAGTCCCGGTCGTCAGCAGCGCGCGCAACTCGGCCACCGCGCCCAGCGCCCGGCTGTGCGGCGCGTGGCGGCGCGCCGCCGCCAAATCCGCCGGCAGGTGCGCGGCGTGCAAGGCATCCAGCTCGGCCAGAAAACGCGCCACCGAAAAATCTTCGCCGTGACGCGCGCGGAGGTACGCCAAGAAGTCGGGACAGCGCGCCAGCGTCTGGACGGCCGCAAACGAATCCTCGCGCACCAAACCGGCCAGCGCCGCGAGCAATTGAAAAAGCCCGTCGCCGCGGCGCGCGCGGCCCTCGGGATTGAACCCCGCCAGACCGGCATGCCGGAGTTCCCGTTCGAGCAGCGGCAGCGCCTCGGGATCCGCGACGCCGATGCCGAGCACGCCGTCGGACTGGCCATAGCCGCGCGCCACCGCCACCGCGCGTTCCGCCTGCGCCGCCGGATCGGCGCAGAGGTGCACGCGGGGCTCGAAATCCGGCAGGGCGAGCACGCGTTGCTCCCACGCCGCCGCGAGGGGCCGCCCCCAACCATCGAAAGCCGCGGCCTCCTGCTCCGGCGCGAAGACCACGACTTGCACCGGCAGCACCCGGGCATACTGCGTCATGACGGCCAGCGCCAGCGGGAGGGGGTCGGGCGTCGCCAGCAATACGATACGGTCAACGCCGTCGGGGGGCGGCGGATTTTCCCCGGCAGCCAGCCGGGCCGCCGGGCCGCCGGCCCGGCCCAGCACCGCGAGCTTTTCGGCCTGCCGCCGCCCGAGCTCCGCCATCTGGCGCCAGCGCTGGACCTCGGGAAAATTCTCGCCGGCTTTTGCTCCGACCCCGGCAAGGGTGAGCCCGGCTTCCGCGAGGGTGGATTGCAGCCGGACAAATTGCTGGGCCAGACGCACGGCCCAGGCAAATGTGCGCTCGGGCGGATCAACTGGGAAAACGTCGCGGAATTCCCCGAATTCGAGCCCGCGAAACACCTCGGTCCAGGCGAGCTGCGATTCGAGCGGCGACGCCACCCCCCCGGCGATGAGCCGGGAAACAAACGCCTCGGGCGCCAGCACCCGCGGAGGCAGGACAGCTTGACGGTGGACCGCGGCGAAACCGGCCAGCGCCTCGCGCAACCGGCGGCCCGACTGGCGGGTCGGCACGACCACCAGCAGGCGCGACAGATCGAGAGGACCGCGTCCATCCCACTCGCCCGCCAAAAACGCCGCCGCCTGGTTCAGCAATGGCTGATCCCAGGCAAGAAAATGACGGCGGACGTTCGCAGGCGGCGAATCCATGGACACCGATTGCACGGGCAGACCGGATACGACTCAAACCCTATCCGGAATTTTTCCCGGCTCCGCACCGAACGGGTGGAGTAGTCCCGGCTCCGAGCGGTAAAAAAGGCAACCCGCGCAGAAACCAGAACCTACCAGCGGCACCGCTGTTTCACCCCGCGAAACAATCCTAGAGTTGTGCGGGAACCCGGTCTGCGGGCAGACGAACCCCAAGCCCGAAAATTACTTGGCCGCAAAAACTTTCGCGGCGTGCGACTTCGCCCGCGCCGCGGCATTGCGGTGAACCACGCCGGACTTTACGGCCTTGTCCATCGCCGAAACAAAGGCGGAAGCGGCGGTCTTGCTGCCGGCGACATCCTTGGCCACGAGGAGGGTTTCCAGACGTTTGCGCAACGTCTTCAAGCGGGTCTTGACCCCCTGATTACGGTCTTGGAGGCGGGTGGATTTGCGGGCTGCTTTGATGGCAGATTTCGTATTGGCCATGGTCGTTCGGAGATTCGGAGCCGGCCAAGGACTCAAACGCACCGGGGGGAGTCAAGGGTATTGTCATGAGGCTCGATCCGGCCGATGCGTGACTGGAAATGGGGTAGTCCGGCTAAAAACTGTCTTTCGCTTGGCACCCTGCGGCGCATGCACTACCGCAATCGGTGATTCGATGAGCATCAAACTTCGCCTCGCAACCCTGCTGGGCTTATTGCTGCTCGGATTTCTGGCCGCGCTGGTGGCGGTGCGGACGTTGGAACGGCGGGAGCTCGAGCAAATGGTCGCGAATGACCGGCGCGCACGCATCCAGCTGCTCAATCACTGGATCGAGGCCACCACCCGTGCTTTGCCCTAATTTGCCGCCGATGCCGCCCAATCCGATGCGCTGGAACTCCTCCTCACCCCAGCCGCCACCGAAACGGGCCGAAAACAAATCGAAACCTATCTGCGATCATCCGGTGTCAACGCGTTGTGGATCGTGTCCGAGGGTGGCATCCAGCGCCTGCACTTGCAGGATGTGCCCGGGACGGCGCCCGCGGTGCCCGCCCCCCTCTCGCCCGCCGACTTCGTTGCGCTGGTCGCCGAAACACCGAATCTGCGCTTCTTCGCCGAGCAGCCAGACGGACTGCTGGAGGTGTGCGTCCGGCGTTTGCAAATGCCGGGAAAGGCGCGCCGCGATTGGCTCGTGGTGGAGCGCCGGCGGGACGGGAATCAGTTGCGCACCCTCGCGGATCTGACCGAAAGCGCCGTCTCACTCGAACCTCCGGAAGCCATTACCCAACCTCCCGCCGCCGACTCGCATATCGTCCTGCTTCGGCCCCTCGTCGACCCAAAGGGACACCCGGTGCGCACACTGCGGGCACCTGAATCTCAATCTTGCATCGAGCCGGCTGGCCCGCCGGACTTTCAATGAGTACGCGGGGTTAAATCTCGCGGAGGCCGGCCTCGAGGAAGGCGTCTGGTCTTTTATTTCCAACGACACGGATGCGAACACCAGCGGCGATCTCACCGCCTGCGAGCTTGGCCAGCCTATCAACTTCCAGCTCTGGAGCACGAAGACGAGCGGCACGCAGAGCATCGACATCAAGGCAACGGGCGTTCAGCGGAATTGTTTACGCACCTCAAGGCACCGTGACGATCGTCGGCAACGGCGCCATCAATGGCTCCGTAGTCGTCAACAATACCTGCCGGCTTGGTCACCTTCATTCTCCATAATTCGACCGTCGTCACCGTGGGTTCGAAAATCGTCGACGGGGTTAATAACAACAAATATCCGGTCACCACGACCATCAACGGCGGGACGGCCTCGACGGCCACCGTTACCTACGCTGCCGCAAGCCCCGGGGCCAGCAGTGTGGTCAACCAAGGCATGTACGATCAGCGGCAGGACGCGCGCATCAATCTCGTGCAAATCGACATGGCCGCATTGCGCTCCGCCCTGAACGACACCGTCGGGAAACACCAACACCAACGCCGACACGAAGGCGATCCTCGATGCGTCGGGCGGGATCTGGGGTGCCGGCACTTGGAACGGCGGTGTCTACGTCGAAGTCAAATCCGCGACCAGCAGCGTCGCGCTCGCCAACGGCAAGGTCTACTCGGGGAGCAGCCTGACCCCAACGGTCAATTCGGTATCCGGTCTCACCGTCGCCACCAACGCCCCCGTATACATCCTCGGCAATTTCAACGCCGACGGCGCCAACCCCACCGTCGCGACCAGCGCCACGACGCCCGACGATGGCAAGACAAACGCCGCCGGTGCAGCCGTCAGCGCCCAGATCCCGGTAGCCATCGCGGCGGACGCGATCACCATCCTGTCTCCCGACTACTTCGGGGCCGCTGGGGCGAATGGCAGCGCCGCCGCCGCGACCAATGCCTTAACCGTCAGCGCCTACACCAATCTGGCCAACGTGAGAAACAATGCGAGCGGCTCGGTCGAGGTCGCCGCCGCCTTTATCACAGGCATAGTCGCCACCACTGGGTCATCCTTCAGCGGCGGCGTGCACAACCTTCCCTGCTTCCTCGAAAACTGGGGCACCAACTCGGCCGCCATCCGCGGTTCCCTCGTTTCGCGCTACAAAAGCAAAGTCGCCAACGGGCCTTGGGCTTAAGCCTACTACAGCGCGCCGAAGCGGGTATGGGGTTTCGACAAGACGTTTGAAAACGGCACGTTCCCGCCCCTCACCCCGCGCGTCATGTCCTAACGTCGGGTCGATTTCACCGATTTGAATGCCACCACCTATCAAACGGCTCGACACACGCTCTGGCCGAGCCGGTTCTGAACGCTGCCCGCTCATGCGCGACGGGGAAATAATTTAGCTTTGGAGCCGGTAAGCCGGATTCTGTTCCTCCCACTTGCGCGGGATTCGGCCGTCATTTCTCTCGAGTTCGCCTCGCGGCGAACTCGGCCTTCGTAGTCCCGCCGAGGCGGGACGAAGTAGGCTGCGGCATACCCGTGGCTATAGGGCGGGCCACCCAGCCACCTATTTTGCCTTGCACCGGAAGGGGTTTTTCGTGCCGCCGACGTCGCCGTCGGCGCGGTGGGCTCTTACCCCACCTTTTCACCATCACCCTGAGCGAGCCGCCTTGCGGCGGGCCGAACCGGGCTGTCTGTTTTCTGTGACACTGTCCGTCAACGCGCCTTGAAGCGTGCCGCCTGCACTTGGCTTGCGCCTCGTGCAGCATCCTGCCCTGCGGTGTCCGGACTTTCCTCTCCGAACTTTCTAAAACGGGTGCGGCATTACCCGCACCTTGGGATCAAAGAACTCGGAGCGACGACCAGGCCCCAAAGCTAAGCCGCAGACATGGGCCACGGTCCCAATCGAGGCAAGCGGCTAACGCACGTTACCTTCACGACCTCGCAGCCAGCGGGCTTTGCCGCGGCCGGCGCCAACGCATCGCGGGGGCGGCACTCAGTTGTCCCAATACACGATCCGCCCACATTGGTCGCAGGTCGGCAGTTGGGCCAGTGGATCGACGCCTTTGCCCCGGGCGGCTGACTCGACCTCGCTGGAAACCTTTAAGTGGCAGCCGCCACACTTCCCCGCCCCGATCGCCACGACCGCCGGCATGTTGCGGGTCGCGATCCGGTCGTAAACGCGCAGCCGGGGTTCTCCCACCGGCCCTCGCGCCACGGCCAACTCGCTCTGAGCCACCTTCAATTCCGCCGCGAGGCTGGTTTCGCGTTCGCGCAGCATCTTGATCCGCGCCTCGTGCCCGGAAATATTCGCCTTCAACTCCGCCTCGGCAGCACCGAAGCGCTTCTTCGCCTCGTCGATCGCATACATTATCTCGAGTTCCCGACCCTCAAGGTCGGCAATTTGGGCCACCATCGTTTCGATCTGATGCCCCATCGCCTGGTATTCCTCATTCTTGCGAATAGAAAGCTGCTGGGTGCGATATTGCCCGATTTTCGTTTCGGCCGACCCGATCTCGGTCTCGAGCGACTTCTTCTTCACTTCCAGGGCCCTCAACTCCGTGCGGGCGGCTTCGATCGCTGCTTTTTCCGTGGCAATCTTTAGTTCCACCCGGGCCACGTCGCCCGGCACCGCCTTCAACTGCGCCTCCAAGCCAAGCCGTCTGATATCGCGGTCTTGCAGGATCAGCAGCGGTTCGATCGCGGGGTGCACCATGTGCGCGCCACTGTGTCGCTGAGGCCGCCGTGGTCAAACGAAAGCTCGGACCACAAGCGCTACAGGCCCAGAGCCCTCCTCGATTCGATCATCGGACCGCCTTTTCGCCCCCCATTCGCGCGGGACGATCCCAAAAACAGGCCTAAATCGGGCCCAAAGCATCCAAAAGCGGCCGCGGTCGGAGGCGCTGACCCGCTGGGGGACTACTGCCCCGCCACGGCAAGCCTTTAATCGCGAAAAAACCGCCTTTCCGGGCCCGATTTTTAGCAAAAAAACCCTCGCTACCCCGGCCGTTTCCCGCGAGATTTTTCCTTTCATTGTCCGCCCGAATTTCCCTCTAAAAACCCTTCCATGTCCGAAGCAGAAGAAGCAGCCAAGAACGCAAAGAATCAGGCCGGCGCCGATGCCTACGACGCCTCCAAACTCGGCAAACTCGAAGGCCTGGAAGCCGTCCGCAAAAAGCCGGGCATGTACATCGGCGGCACCGACGAACGCGCGCTCCACCACTGCGTGTCCGAGGTGCTCGACAACTCCGTCGACGAACACCTCGCCGGCTTCTGCTCGCGCATCGAAGTCACCATCCACGTCGATGGCTCGATCAGCATCCGCGACAACGGCCGCGGCATCCCGGTCGACATCCACCCGACCTACAAAATTCCCGGCGTCGAGATGGTCCTCACCACGCTCCACTCCGGCGGCAAATACGGTCAGGGCGGCTATAAATTTTCCGGCGGCACCCATGGCGTCGGCGCCAAGTGCGTCAACGCCGTCTCCGAGTGGTTCGAAGTCGAGGTCTCCCGCGGCGGCCAGGTGCACCACATGAAGTTCGAGCGCGGCAAGACCGTGAAAAAACTCGAGGTCATCGGCAAGGCCCGCGCCACCGGCACCTACATCACCTTCAAGCCCGACGCCGAGATCTTCAAGGACACCACCGTCTTCCAGCACTCCCGCATCACCCAGCGCCTGCGCGAGCTCGCTTTCCTCAACTCGGGGCTCGAGATCGTGTTCACCGACGAGCGCCCCGCCGAATCCAAGCCCGAGATTTATTTCTACAAGGACGGCGTCGAGGAATTCGTGAAGCAGATCAACCAGGGCAAGACGCCGCTGCACCCCAAGCCCGTGCGCATCGTCAAGGAGAGCCACCTCCAACTCGACGACAAACCTGCCGAGATCCACCTCGAGTTGGTGCTCCAGTACAACGACACCTACAACGACCAGGTCCTCTGCTACACCAACACGATCCACAACCCCGACGGCGGCACGCATCTCTCCGGTTTCCGCAGCGCCCTCACCCGGGCGATCAACCAGTTTTCCAAGGCTAACAACCTCCTTAAGGACAAGGATCCGCAGATCACGGGTGACGACGTCCGGGAAGGCCTCGCCGCCGTCATCTCCATCAAGCACAGCGACCCGAAGTTCGAGTCGCAGACCAAGGTCAAGCTGCTCTCGCCCGAGGTCGAAAGCGTCGTCGGCTCCGCCGCCTACGAGGGCCTGATGATGTATTTCGAAACCAACCCGTCGGTCGGCAAACGGATCGTCGACAAATCCCTCAACGCCGCCCGCGCCCGCGAGGCCGCGCGCAAGGCCCGCGAGACGGTCCGCAAGGGCGCCCTCTCCGGCGGCGGCCTCCCGGGCAAGCTCGCCGACTGCTCCGAGCGCGATCCCGCGCTCACCGAGCTCTACATCGTCGAGGGCGACTCTGCCGGCGGCTCCGCCAAACAGGGCCGCGACCGCCGCTTTCAGGCGATCCTCCCGTTGCGCGGCAAGCTGATCAACACCGAGAAGGCCCGACTCGACAAGGTGCTCTCCAACGAGGAAATCCGCACCCTCATCACCGCCTGCGGCACCGGCATCGGCGAAGGCGACGAATCCGTCGGCGGCTTCAACGCCGCCAAGGCCCGCTACCACAAGATCATCATCATGACGGACGCCGACGTGGACGGCTCCCACATCCGCACGCTGCTACTCACATTCATCTACCGCCAGATGAAGGGGCTCATCGAGCGGGGCTACATCTACATCGCCCAGCCGCCGCTCTACAAAATCAAGCGTAAGAAGCGCGAGCAATACGTCGACAACGACGAACAACTCAACCGCATCCTCCTCGAGCTCGGCTCCGAGGATGTCGTGCTGACGCGCCTCGCCGACGGCCACGTCTTTGCGCCCGCGCAGGTCGACAAGATCGTCGAAAACCTCGCCGCGCTCGAAAAACTCGGCACCGGCGTCACCCGCTACGGCGCCGGGATCGCCGAATACCTCGACCAGCGCGACCAGACCACGCACGCGCTGCCGCGCTACGTCGCGCGCATTCGCGCCGGCAACAAGGAAAGCCATGAGTTCCTTCACGACGAATCCGACCGCGCCCGGTTCCTCAGCGAGCACGGCCTCAACGCCGACCTCACCGAGCAAACGGAGCCCGCCACGGCCAATGGCAACGGTTCCACGGTGCCCTTCCCCGCCGAAAAGAAGCCCGTCGGGCCGGTGAAGCGCGTCACGATCCACGAAATCTTTGAGAGCACGGAAATGGCCAAGCTCCTCAAGGCCACGGCCGCGACCGGCCTCGACATCGAGACGTTCAGCGCCAGCGGGCAGCCGCGCTTCACCATCACCGAAAACCCGGGCCAAAAAAGCGAGGCCAAGACCGAGTTGTTCGCCCCGCTCGATATCGTCGCCCAGATCCGCGCCAACGGCCGCAAGGGGCTCAGCATCCAGCGCTACAAGGGCCTCGGCGAAATGAATCCGAAGCAGCTCTTCGAGACGACCATGGATCCGGAAAAGCGCCGCCTGCTGAAGGTGAACATCGACGACGCCGCGAAGGCCGACGCGCTCTTCACCCTCCTCATGGGCGACGAAGTCCCCCCCCGCCGCCAGTTCATCGAGGACAACGCGCTGAACGTGCAATTCCTCGACGTCTAAGTCACCGCTTCGGCTCCTCGCCCTGTCGTCTCTCGATCCTCGACTTTCCGCTCCGTGTACACCGCCAACGAAAAACTCTCCTCGGCCAACATCACCGACATCATGCAGACGGCCTACATCGAATATTCGATGTCGGTCATCATCTCGCGGGCCCTGCCCGATGCGCGTGACGGCCTGAAACCCGTGCAGCGCCGCGTCCTCTACGCAATGCTCCGGGAAGGCCTTGTCCACAACCGCGCATTCGACAAATGCGCCGGCGTCGTCGGCGAGGTGCTCAAGAACTACCACCCGCACGGCGACTCCTCGGTCTACGACACCCTCGTGCGCATGGCGCAGCCGTGGGTCATGCGCTACCCGCTGATCGATCCGCAGGGCAACTTCGGCTCCGTCGATGGCGATCCGCCCGCCGCGTATCGTTACACCGAGGCCCGCCTCAAAGACATCGCCGAGGATCTTCTCAAGTACATCGAGGAGGATACCGTCGACTTCGTCCCCAATTACAAGGAGTCAACCACCGAGCCCACGGTCCTCCCCTCCGCGCTGCCGAATCTGCTGATGAACGGCTCGACCGGCATCGCCGTCGGCATGACGACAAATATTCCGCCGCACAATCTCGACGAGATCATCGACGCCACGTTCGCCATAATCGACAACCCGCGGATCTCCGTCGACGACATATGCGAGATCGTCCGCGGCCCCGACTATCCCACGGGCGGCATCATCTCCGGCCGCGAAGGCATCCTTTCATACCTGAAGACCGGCAAGGGCATCGTCCGCACGCGCGGCAAGGCCCATACCGAGGAACTCAAGGGTGGCATGGAGCAGATCGTCATCACGGAGATCCCGTACAATGTTAACCGCAACACCCTCGTCCTTCGCATCGCCGAGCTCGTCGGCGAAAAACAGATCGACGGCATCCGTGACCTCCGCGACGAATCCGACGAGAACACCCGCATTGTCGTTGAGTTAAAACGCGGTGAGCAGGCCAAGGTCGTCATCAACCAGCTCTTCCAGAAAACCGCGCTCGAATCCTCCTTCGGCGTCACCCTGCTCGCCCTCGACAAGAAGCGACCGAAGCAGATGAACATCAAGGAGCTCATCGAGTGCTACATCGAGCACCGCCGCGATGTCGTCACGCGCCGCACGAAGTTCCGCCTCAAGGAGGCCGAGGACCGCGCCCACATCCTCGAGGGCTACATCATCGCCCTCGATAACCTCGACGACTTCGTCAAAATCATCCGCGCCTCGGCTAATCGCGAAGAGGCCAAGGTGAAATTGATGGCGAAGTATCCGCTCTCCGAGCGCCAGACCGATGCCATCCTCGAACTCCGCCTCTATCAACTGACCGGCTTGGAGCGCGGCAAGATCGAGGCCGAATACCTCGAACTGATGAAAGTCATCGAAGAACTCCGCGGTATTCTCGAGTCCGAGACCAAGCTGATGGCGCTGATCAAAAAGGAACTCGGCGAGATGAAGGCAAAATACACCTCGCCCCGTCGCACCGAAATCATCGGCTCGGCCGGCGAGTTCCGCATGGAAGACGTCATCCCCAACGAGGGCTGCGTCATCACCGTCTCGCACCTCGGTTTCATCAAGCGTACGCCCGTCGCCGACTACCGCTCGCAAAAGCGCGGCGGCAAGGGCGTCATCGGCGCCGAGACCTACGACGAGGATTTCGTGGCGAACCTCTTCACCGCCTCGACCCACGACTACATCCTGTTCCTCACGAGCATCGGCCAGTGCCATGCGAAGAAGGTTTACGATGTCCCGGAGGGCACGCGCACCGCGAAGGGCAAATCCGTCTCGTCCTTCCTCCGCCTCGCCGAGGGCGAAAAGATCGCCGCGATGATCTGCGTGAAGGACTTCGCCGCGGACCGCTTCCTCGTCATGGCGACCAAGAGCGGCGTGATTAAGAAAAGTTCGCTCGCCGACTACGCCAACTGTACCCGCGAAGGCGGTCTCATCGGCATCAACCTCGCCGAAAACGACACCGTCATCGGCACCGTGCTCACGACCGGCAACGACGAACTCATCCTCGTCTCGCACCAGGGCCTCGCCGTCCGTTTCCGCGAACGCGACACCGAGTCGGGCGAGGATCTCTTCCGCCCGACCGGTCGGGCCACCGGGGGCGTCACGGGCATGCGCTTCAAACTCGATAGCGACTACCTCGACGTCATCGAAGTCGTCGACCACACCGCCAAGTTCCTCGTCGCGAGCGAAGCCGGACTCGGCGTCCGCACGCGCTTCGAGGACTACCGCCTGATCAACCGCGGCGGCAGCGGCGTCTGGGCCATCGACCTCCCCGAGGACGGTTCCGTCAAGCTCGCCGGCGCGCTCAGCATCAAGGACTCCGACGAAATCATGCTCCTCACGGCCAAGGGGCAGAGCGTGCGTTGCCCGGTGAACACGATCCGGGAGGTGAATCGCGGCGGCAAAGGCGTGAAACTTCTCACCCTCGCTCCCGGCGACAAGCTCCTCAGCATCGCCCGCGTCATCGAAAGCGCCGAGGAGCAGGCAGCCGGGGCGGAAACGATCGCCGGGGATTCACCCTCCCCTTAACCGGTACGCGGCGCCCAGGATGTCCGGCTTGTGACTCTCGGGCCCGGCGACAAACTGCTCAGCATCGTCGAGACCGACAGAGAGCAGGCCACCGTCGCCGAAGCGGTCGCGATCGTTCCACCGATCGCCTGCTCCGCCGTCGCCTCGCGGATCGGCCCGGCCCGCGACCGGTTTGGACGCGGAGTCGTAGCCATCGCGCCTGACGCTCCCCGGCATTCCTTCGTGGGTGATTGGTCTGACGTGACCATGGGGCTCGGCCCGGCAACTCCGCCCTTGCCAAGGGCACGGCCGATTCCCTGTCTCTGGGAATCCTGACTCGCATGGCCGGCAAAATCACCTCCCTCCTCGATCCCAGTTGTATTTCGCTCCACGTGCAGAGCGGCAAGCGCACGGCCGCCCTCAACGAAATCGCCCGCTTGCTCGAGGGTCATCCCGACGTCGGCAACTACGCCGGTTTCTACGACGAATTGCTGGCGCGCGACCGGCTCGACACCACCTGCCTCGGCAACGCCGTCGCGCTCCCGCATGCCCGCACGGAACACGTGAAAAAAATCGTGATGGCCGTCGGCCGCAGCGAGGCCGGCATCCCCTTTGACGCCAACGGCGAGATCGTCCGTCTTTTTTTCGTCCTCGGCACGCCCAAGACCAAGCCGGGCGACTACCTCGCCGTGGTCAGCGCCCTGTGCAAAATCCTGAAGGATCCCGCCGATCGCGCGACCTTCCTGAACGCGAGCACGCCCGAGGAGTTCATCGCCGCCATTTCCGCCGCCGAGGCGAAGCTGGGGCTGTAGTCGGCGGCACCCCGGCCCGCTTCTCGGGGTCGGGCGGCAGCGTACCCCGCGCCGACTTTGTTGGCTCTCGCGCGCCTTTTTGTGGCCATTCGCCCCGCCCCCCCTAGTCTCTCCGCCGCATGATCCGTTCGTTCGTCTTCAGCGAAGGCAAGCTCGTCGGTCAGGATTTGGAGCGCGAGGCGCTCCGGCTCGTCCGTGCCGACAAGGGGCTCCTCCTCTGGGTCGATCTCGACAGGCCGACCGAGGAGGAAACAAAATTCGTTCTCGAAGCCGTCTTTCAGTTTCACCCGCTGGCCATCGAGGACTGTGTCGCGCCGAGCTCGCTCCCGAAGGTCGAGGACTACGAAGACTATCTGTTCATTGTCACCCACGCCGTGGATTTCACCCGCACGGAAAAGTTCAATACCACCGAACTCGATCTCTTCCTCGGCCGGGACTACCTCGTCACGTTTCACACCGCGCCCCTCCGTTCCGTTACCCAACTGAGCGAGCGCCTCGCCAAGAATGCCGGCGTCGGTCCGCGCGGGCCGGACCGGATCGCCCACACCCTGATCGACCTTCTGGTGGACAATTACGCCCCCGTCCTCGAGGAACTCCGCGCCGAGCTGGAGGAACTCGAGGAACACGTCCTCAGCCGTGAGTCGCTCCACCAAAAGCTCGTCAACGAAATGCTCCACGTGCGCGGCGATTTCACGCGGCTGCGCACGATCGTCCGCCCGCAGCGCGACGTCATCGACCGGCTCGCCCGCGGCGACGGCAAAATGATCCGGCCCAAGTTGCTGCCATACTTCCGCGACTTGCGCGACAACCTCGTCCGGCTGGAAGACACGGCCGCCGGTTATCACGAACGGCTGTTGATGGCGTTCGACATCTATCTCAACAAGGCGGCGTTCGAGGCGAACGAGGGCATCAAGTTTCTCACCGCCATCACCGCGGTGACGATCCCGGTCATGGTGATCGGCACCTGGTTCGGCATGAACTTCGAGAACATGCCGGAGCTCAAACACGGCTATCCGTGGGCCCTAGGCGCGACCCTCGTCACGACGTTGCTCATGGTGATTTATCTGAAGAAGAAAAAGTGGTTCTGATCCGGGCCTTCTCCCCTCACTTGATCTTCGACGCCTCGGTTTCCATCCGCGAAACGAGCTCTTCCATCTGGTCGATCACCGCCTGCACCGTCTGGCGCTGCGTCAGGTCGACACCGGCTTTTTGCAGCTGCGCCATCGGATGGTCGTTGCCCCCGCTGCGCAACAGCGTGAGGTAGCGCTCCGTCGCCGCCTGTCGCGAGACCTCGTCCCCGGTGGTCATGTCCTTGAACAGCTTCGCCGAGGACGCAAAGCACGTGGCATATTGATAGACGTAGTAGGGCGAGTTGTAGAAATGCGGGATGCGCGTCCACGTATAGCGGTAGAGATCGTCGATCGTCACCGCGTCGCCGTAATAGTCCTTCAGTAACTTCCCGTAGATTCCGCAGAGCACTTCCGCCGTCACCGGCTGACCTTGTTCCGCCAGCTGGTGCGCCTGCAGTTCAAAGTCGGCAAACAACACCTGCGTGTAGAAGGTGCCGACAATGGAATCCACGGCGTGCTGCAAGAGCAGAAAACGCTCCCGCGGATCCGTGGTCGTCGCGAGCAGCTTGTCCAGGAGGAAGCGCTCATTCGTCGTCGACGCCACTTCCGCCACGAAAATCGTGTAGTCGGCCGTCACGAACGGCTGCGTCTCGTACGAAAGCACGGTGTGCATCGCATGCCCGGCCTCGTGCGCGAACGTGAACACCGCGTCGAGCGTGTCATTGTAGTTGAGCAGCAGATAGGGCCCGACCCCATACACCCCCGCGCTATAGGCGCCGCTGCGCTTGCCCTCGTTTTCGAACACATCGATCCGGCCGCCCGCGACGAATTTCCGGTACTTGGCCGTGTAGTCCGGGCCAAGCGGCGCGACGGACGCGATCACCAGGTCCTTCACCTCGTCGTAGGGATAGACCCGGTCGCTTTTGAAAATCGGGATCGATGCGTCGTAGAGGTGATACGCCTCCACGCCGAGGAGCTTCTTGCGCAGCCGGGCATAGCGCTGCAGCGGCGCCGTGCCGCCGCGCACCGTGTCGACCAGGGTCCGCACCACCGCCGGCGGAATCGCGTTGTTGTCGAGGGCGGCCTCCAGCGTCGCCGGGTAATTCCGCGCCTGCGCGGTGAACCAGCCGCGCTGCAGTACGGCGTGGTAAATCGCGGCGTAGGTGTTCGCCGTCGCCACGTAGGTCTTGATATACGCCTCGAACGCCTTGGCCCGGTCCGCCTGCGCATGGTTCGTCTGCAGGACGTTTTGATACACCCCGGGTGAAAGCGTGATCTCTTTACCATCGCCCAACGTCGCCTTCGGGAACTTGATGTCCGAGGTGCTGAGTTCCTGAAACGTCGCCGCCGGCGTCTGATTAAACCGCGACGCAAAGGACAGCAGTCGCTCGCCCTTCTCGTCGAGCACGTGGGCCTGCTGGCGGTAGGCGTCGAGAATGGAAAAGCGGTACGGCTGCAATGCCGGCGTGCCCGCGATCCACTGCTCCATCGTCGCCTGCGGAATCGTCAGCAGTTCCGGCGTGAACCACGACGTCGTCGTGCGAAATTTTGCGAACACCGCCCCCACGCGCTGAAACTTGCCGGCGATCGTCTGGTCCCGCGTGTCGACGTCGCGCTGCAACTGCGGGTAGCGGTAGACCTTGTACTGCATCATCCCGATCTCGTCGAAGGCCCGGTAGGCCTCCAGCACCGCCGCCGGTCCCTGGGCCAGCGTCCCTTTGCGCGCTGCAAACGCGTCCATCTTTGTTTCCATCTCCTGCATCGCCGCGTCCCACGCCTCCCACGACGGATAGATGGCGGAAAAATCCCAACGATACTGGGCCGGGATCTCGGCGCGGTTGCGGGTCTCGGGCTTTCCCGCCAGCGGCGTTCCGGCCACGGCCAGCGAAGCCGCCCCCCACACTCCGCAATTCAACAGGCTCTGGTGCTTCATCCCGCGAACGTTGCGGAGAAAGCCGGGCCGCGTCCAGTCGCCAGCGCCGGTTATCCCCCTTCCACACTTCCCGCGCTTCCACCCGTGCCTCGGCAAACCCGCCCCGGCCAAAATCGCTCGCTAGGGGCGCGCCCGCAGGATTGCCTTCGTCGCACCCTGCTTTCGCGCCGTGAGACTCCTGCCCGCCCTGCTCATTCTCGTCGTTTTCTCCGGCTCCTGTCCGGGGGCCGCACCCGCCATCCCTCCCGTCACGTCGGTCCGCGTCACGATTCTTTCCACCATGCTGGTGGGCGGCGCCGGTAACGGTGAGATCGGCGAATGGGGCTTCTCGGCGCTCGTCGAGGCGGACGGGCGGAAAATTCTTTTCGACACGGGCTTCCGACCCCAAACCGTGCTCCACAACGCCGCTGTGCTCGGCATCGATTTGAGCGCCGTCACCGACGTCGTGCTCTCGCACAACCACGGAGATCATACCGGCGGATTGCTCACGTTGCGGCGGGAATTCGCCCAGAAGAATCCGGCCGCGCTCTCCCGCGTCCACGTCGGCCGCGGTATCTTCTGGAATCGTGGCTTCGACAAAAAGGGCGAACCGCACAACCCGATGCCCGCGCGGAAACCGGCCTATGAAGCGACCGGCGGCGCCTTCATCGAACACGGCGGGCCCGCGGAAATCGCCCCCGGTATCTGGCTCACCGGCCCGATCGCGCGGCCCCATCCCGAACGCAACTTCGGCGTCGCCCCGGGCACCCGGGTCGAGGCCCCCGACGGCGCGAGGGATGACACCATCCCGGAGGACTGCGCCCTGGTGCTTGATACCGCGCGCGGCCTGGTCGTGATCACGGGCTGCGGCCACGCCGGGGTGGTCAACACCCTCACCGCCGCCCGCCAGCTCGTGCGGCCCACCTCCGTCCACGCCCTGATCGGCGGCATCCATCTGCTCACCTCCGACGAAAAGGCCCTCACCTGGACCGCCGGCAAATTTCGCGAGTTTGGCGTCGCGCACCTTTTTGCCGCCCACTGCACCGGGCTCGAGGCGACCTACCGCCTGCGGACGCTCGCCGGCCTGGCCCGGGAAACCGCCGTCGTGGCCGCCGTCGGCGCAACCTTCGATCTCACCCGTGGCATCGATGCGCTGATTCTCGCCCGCTAGGCACGAATCCAACCGGCGGACTCAAAAAACGGCTCGCCTCGCTGAACGCTTCTTGACTCGCTCCGACGCTTGGATCGGCGCGGGCCATCCCACGCTCGCCCCACCCTCCACGCTTTCCCATGCCCTGGCCCCAAATCTACTCGCCCGTCGGCGGTATCGTCACGTCCGCGCTC
>CANEVO010000055.1 GCA_947442255.1 Opitutia bacterium | reverse complement strand
TGTGTCAGCCCGCGCACGTCCTCCCGCAGATTGGCGAACTCCAACTGCGACGGGAGATTTTGAGCCAACGCCACCGTGGAAAGGGCGCTGCCGATGAACAAACATTTCCACATGGCGCAGCAGCTTGCCCAAAGCGTTTCCAAAAACAAGCGACATGTGGCGCGCCGCGCCGCGGATTGACCCGGACGCATCGCAAGGTAATTTGCGAGCGTCCTACGTCCCCGGTTTGCCGATGAAGCGCCTCGCTTTGCCTGTCATTTTTCTGCCGCTCCTCCTGCACGCGGCGCCACCGCCCGAACTGGCCAGCGCCTTGGAACGCCGGCGGGGCCAAGGCAGCTATTCGTGGGAGGTTATCAACGGCGACCCCGGGCCCGTCGCGCAGAATTTAGAAACGCGACGCGGCACCGTCAAGACCGTCCAGCAAAACATGTCGCCGAACGTCAAAGGCAGCATCGACCTCGCTGGCGAGACCCTGATCGTGAGGGAATGGGCGGACGGAATGCGGCTTGGAACGCTCATTGCCACCGATGGCACGATAGTCACTCACACGCTGGAAGGGTGGCTGACAAATCAGGAAATTCTCACCTTGCAGGCCGAGGAGCGCCTCCGGGACGGTGGGCCCAACGATC
Organism: Opitutia bacterium; assembly: GCA_947442255.1. Next base: position 25,845 of record CANEVO010000055.1, on the reverse strand, counting down.
GATTCGTTTGGCTGCGCCGCGCCGACCGGCCCGATGTTCGCCGACCGGAACAGGAACTGACGCCCCTGCTTAAAACCAATGCAAAATTCGAAATGACGGCCAGCGACACTTTCGTTCTGAACGGGCGTGTCGGCGAAGGAGATACGCAGCAACCATACGACGTGACCATCGCGATGCACCTCCGCGGCGGGATGATTCGCGATTACGAAATTACCCTCGAAGGCGGGCAACCGGTGTCCCGGGCCCGGGTGAAGGTTCCGGTCAGGGACCAACGAATCGTGATTCTCACCTACGTGCCCATCGCGAGCGTCAAAGTGCCGGCTGAGGCCCGCGAAAAGCTGAAAGCGGCAAAGACCGGACGGCGCTGAAGATCCGCGCATCGCGCGGTCCACCTTACTTCGGCGGGACCAAAAGCGCTGGCATGAGTCGCGACGAGATCTGCGTGCCAGCCACCACCGGAAACCCGCGGAGAAAGTCCGCGGCCGGCAGCATTTTTCCTCCCGGCCGTTGCAGCCGTCTGAATCTGACCACGCCCTCCCCCGTGCCAACCAGCAATCCCTCCGCATCCGAACCCAGAACGTTTCCAGGAGAAATTTGCGCAGTCGATCCAGAGGCACCAGCGGAAGGTTCCGCTGGTGCAATGTCCGCCAAACCCACTTTCACCGGTTGACCGCCCAAATCGACGCTGCAGGTGGGCCAGGGAAACAGCCCGTTTATCTGCGCTGCCAGCACCGCCGCCGGACGGTTAAAATCGAGCGCCCCGTCCTCTTTCTGCAACTTTCGACAAAAAGTCGCCGCCCGCTCGTCCTGCTCGACGAAGCTGAGCGTGCCCGCCGCGAGGCGGGGCAGCGTCCTCGCTAGGAGCGGCACGCCGGCGGCCGAAAGATTCGCCTCGACGTCAGCGGCCGTGTCCAACGGCCGAATCGCGACCGGCTCGGCGTCAGCCACGGGGCCGGCGTCGAGGCGCCGCACCACGCGCATCAGACTTACCCCGGTAGTGCGTTCGCCGCAGGCCACGGCGGTTTGAATCGGAGAGGCCCCGCGGTATTTGGGTAACAGGGAGGTATGGAGATTGAGCATACCCAAACGTGGAATTGCGATGAAGTCATCGCGCAGGATGTGCCCATAGGCCATGATCAGGCCCACGTCGGGCGCGAGGGCCGTCAGTTCGATGCGCACGGCGTCCGTGATTTTTTCCGGCTGGTAGACCGGGAGTCCATGTTCGAGCGCCCAGAGCTTGATCGCATTTGGCTGCACCTGTTGGCCGCGCCCGGAAGGACGATCGGGCTGGGTGAACACCCCCGCGACCTGCGCGCAAAAAGCTCCGTCCGCAACAATCCATCGTAACAGAGGCAGTGCGATGGCATCGGAACCGAAAAATACGAGACGGAGAGGAACAGCCATGTGGAGTTGGATCTATCCGTCCGGCCCGCCGGGTAAAGCCCTGGGTGGCCGAACCGAACTAAATCAGATCGATCTCCCGCCCGGCGCCAACCGGAGACAAACTGAACCCGTGAAGGTGCAGTAAAATCTGGTTCGCCTCTCCCAAACGTTGAAAACCGGTCAAACGTGCGCTCCGACGGGCGGTTGAAGTAAGCCAGCCTTCTCAAGCGTCTCTCGCTCCACGGGCTGACCCCGCCAGCGGGCCGGGATGGTCCAGCCGGTTTGGCCTTAAACCGCACATTTTTTCGTTAGACTTCGGCTTGATGCGTCGGCATTCCTCCTTGGCACATGGCCGAGAACTCGAAGCGCAAGGCGTTCCTGATCCTTGCTCTGGCTTTTAGCCTCATCATCGCTTTTTTCGCCTTGGTCGTGGCCGTTGTGAACGACGACGAACTACGGGAAAGACTCGGCGTCACATTTTATATCGTCGGCTTTTCGATCCTCGGCTGCGTCCTGCTCGTGCTGGCCGGTTACGTATGGGACAGCTCACTCATGACCCGGCTGCGGACCCTTCGCTCCTCCGTGCCGATCGTCGCCGGCGACGCCGCCGATGCCGAGCCCGATCACGACGAAATCATAGGCCTAGCCCGCAACATCGAGCGCATGGCCCAAGCGCTGCAAAAGACCGAGGCCATGGGCGGCTCGATCTCCGTCGACCGCAAACCCGGCGAGGGCACGACGTTCCGTTTCTCACTCCTGACGGACTACGAAAAAGGCGACCCAATACCGCCGTTTCCGATGCGATCGGGGCAGGCCGAGTCTATTTCATCGTAGGCCACCCGCGACTCTCCTAAGGAGCAAGGGGAAGATCTTGCGCAGATCTACTTGATCGGAGGGGACCGGGACCCTTCCCCTTCGCAGTGGCCCGCGCAACGTTTCAATAACGATAGTGTTCGGGCTTGTAAGGCCCTTCCACCGGCACCCCGAGATAAGCCGCCTGATCCTTCGTAAGCGTCGTCAGCTTCGCACCGATCTTTTCCAGGTGCAGCCGGGCGACTTCCTCGTCGAGATGCTTGGGCAGGCGATAAACGCCGATGGCGTAGGTGTCGCGATTCCGCCAGAGGTCCAGTTGGGCCAAGGTCTGGTTGGTAAAGCTGTTGGACATCACGAAAGAAGGATGGCCGGTCGCGCAACCCAGGTTCACCAGCCGCCCCTCGGCGAGCAGGTAAAGCGTCTTTCCGGTCGGGAAAGTATACATGTCGTACTGCGGCTTCACGTTGACGCGTTTCGCATCGGACGTATTGAGCCGGTCGACCTGAATCTCGTTATCGAAATGGCCGATATTACAGACGATCGCCTGATCCTTCATCCCCCGCATGTGCTCCAGGGTGATGATGTCGCGATTGCCGGTCGTCGTTACGTAGATATCCGCGACATTGAGCGTCGATTCGATGGTGTTAACCTCGAAACCTTCCATGGCCGCCTGCAGCGCATTGATCGGATCAATTTCCGTGACGATCACCCGGGCGCCGAAGCCCTTGAGCGAATGCGCGGAACCCTTACCCACGTCGCCGTAGCCGCAAACACAGGCCACTTTACCCGCGATCATCACATCGGTCGCACGTTTCAGGCCGTCGGCCAGCGATTCCCGGCAACCATATAAATTGTCGAACTTCGACTTGGTGACCGAGTCATTGACGTTGATCGCCGGGACGCGGAGTTTACCCTTTTCAAGCATTTGATAGAGCCGATGGACCCCGGTGGTCGTCTCTTCCGATACGCCACGCCACGCCTTGACCAGTGTATTCCAACGAAGCGGATCCTCGGCGTGCACGCGCTTCAAGATATTCTTGATGACCTGCTCCTCGTGCGAGCCGGATGGCGTATTAACCCAATCGCTCCCTTCCTCGAGTTCGCACCCTTTGTGTATGAGGAGCGTCACATCGCCGCCGTCGTCAACCACGAGCTGCGGCCCTTTGCCACCCGGGAACGAGATCGCGCGGAGAGTCAGGTCCCAATATTCCTCCAGCGTTTCGCCCTTCCAGGCAAACACCGGTGTGCCGGCTTGAGCGATCGCGGCCGCGGCGTGGTCTTGAGTGGAAAAGATGTTACATGAGGCCCAGCGGACATCGGCTCCGAGTTCCTGCAACGTTTCGATCAGCACCGCAGTCTGGATCGTCATATGCAACGAGCCGGTGATGCGGACACCGGCGAGCGGCCGGCTGGGACCAAACTTCTTCCGCACCGCCAGGAGTCCGGGCATTTCATGCTCGGCGATGGCAATTTCTTTGCGACCCCATTCGGCAAGAGCGATGTCCTTGACGTGGTAATCGTTGGCGGGAGAGGAAGACATAACGGGCATGGAGAAAAGAATTAGGTTGGGCTTCAGGGACGCTCTTTTCAGGCGAGGGCGGCGCGCAAGGCGCCGATCTTGTTCGTCTGCTCCCATGGCAGGCCCGTCTTGCCAAAATGACCGTAGTTGGTCGTTTCGCGATAAATCGGTCGCAGCAATTTGAGCTGCGAAATTATATCGGCGGGCTTGAAGCTGAAAACCTTCTCAACCGCGCGGGAAATTTTTTCGTCGGCCACCTTGCCGGTGCCCATCGTGTCGACATAGACGCTCACCGGCTCGGGGTGACCGATGGCATAGGCAACCTGGAGTTCGGCGACATCGGCGATGCCGGCCGCGACAATATTCTTCGCCACCCAGCGGCACATGTAGGCCGCGGAGCGATCGACCTTGGAGGGATCCTTGCCGGAAAAGGCGCCGCCGCCATGCCGGCCCCAGCCGCCGTAGGTGTCGACGATGATCTTGCGCCCGGTCAATCCGGAATCGCCCTGCGGGCCGCCAACGACAAACCGACCGGTGGGATTAATCAGGAATTCGGTGCGGGAATTGAGCAGCGCAGCCGGAATGACCTTCCGCACGACATTCTTGATCAGGAAACGCTCGATCTCCGCATGCTTCACTTCCTCGGTGTGCTGGGTCGAGATGACCACGTTCACCACCTCCACGGGTCGACCGTTTTCATAACGGATCGAGACCTGTGACTTCGCATCCGGGCGCAGCCACTTCACGCGGCCGCTCTTCCGCACCGCGGTGAGCTCACGCCCAAGCCGGTGCGCGAACATGATCGGCGTTGGCATCAGCTCGGGCGTTTCGTTGCACGCATAACCGAACATCAGGCCCTGGTCGCCGGCGCCCTGTTCGGCGTGCTTCTTGCCTTCCGCCTTCTTCGCATCGACCCCTTGCGCGATGTCGGGGGACTGAGTCGTCAGGAGATTGTGGATAAAAACCTTGTCGGCATGAAAAACGTCGTCGTCGTTGATGTAACCGATTTCGCGGATGGCCGCCCGAATGACCGCCCCGACATTGATGATATTGTCGATCGGTTTACGGCCGAGCTTCGGGATCGTAATTTCACCCGCCACCACCACGGCGTTGGATTTGACCAAGGTCTCGCAGGCCACGCGACTCGAACGGTCCGCGGCCAAACAAGCATCGAGCACGCTATCGGAGATCAAATCCGCCACCTTGTCGGGATGCCCTTCACCAACGGACTCCGAGGAAAAGACGAATGATTTGCCCATAAAGTAAAGCTCACGATCAAAGCAGCAAAAGGGTCGCTCGCAAGCGAAATATCAACATATACCGATTTCGTGATACATAGAAAATCAGCCTGTGGATTTTCCAGCCGGCAACTTCCCGTTGCGCCGGAGTTCGGCGTCTTCACACTCGCCGTAATGGATCCATTATCCGCGGTAATCCCGATCAGCCTGACGGGGCGCAAGATTTTGGTCGCGGACGATGATCGGATGAATCTCCGCATCCTCGGTGGGATTTTACGCGCGGAAGCCGGCCGGCCGCGCCGCGGCTCCCGGTCCCTATTTGTCTAGAAAGTAGCCGCGCTGCTTTTCGGAAATCGGCTGCTCCGCACGCTCCATGGCCTTCAGGAGATCTTCCCAAATCAGGCGCTTTTTCCGATTCGTCGGTTCGCGCAGGATGTAGCTGGGATGGTACGTCACCATCAATGGCTTGCCGGCGAACTCGTGCCACCGACCGCGCACGTCACCGAGCGCCTTGAACGTGCCAAACCCAAGGAGCCCCTCCGCCGCCGTTTTGCCCAGCGCGACGAGCAAATCCGGATTCACGACCTCGATCTGCGCCCGGAGATACGGCAGGCAGTAGCGCATTTCCTCGGCCGTCGGCGGGCGGTTGCCAACCTGCGACGCTCCGGCCGCCGCGAGCAGCTCCGGCCGCCAGTTCATGATGTTGCCGATATAGACCTCCTCGCGTTTCAAACCCATGCCCAGAATCATCTTCGTCAGCAGCTGGCCCGCGGGGCCGACAAACGGCTCGCCCTGAATTTCCTCCTCTCCGCCCGGCGCCTCGCCCACGAACATGATCTTCGCGTCGATCGAACCGACGCCGAAAACCACTTTTTTTCCCGGACGGATATGCGCCCGGCAGGTCGTGTCGCTGAGGACAATTTCGCGCAACGCGGCCCACCGCGCCGCCTTGTCGCCCGCCGGCAGGGTCACCGTCGGCACCGCGGGCAACGGAATTGATTCCGGCGTGGCCCGGTCCGGTTGCACGGACGCCAGGGTCATCTCGCGGGAGGCCGCCCGCGGCCCGGGAGAATCCATCCCGGCTACCGCCCCAGCTGGCGGTGCCTTTTGCTTTTCAGCCCGGCGCACCAGCAGTACCGACTTCAATGCCGCGATGCTTTCATCCGAAACCGCGACGGTCCTCACTCCGGCGGTTTTTAGCCGGCGCAACTCAGCGGTGAGAGCAGAAAGGGCATTATGCATCGGCGGCTAGACAACCCGTTTCTGCAGCAGTCTCTCAACGTGCTTGCCCAGCAGGTCGAACTCCAAATTCACCGGGTCACCGGCGCGTTTCCCCCTCAGATTCGTGACGGCGAGCGTATGCGGAATCAGCCAGACCGCGATGCTCGTGTCGGTTACTTCGGCAATTGTCAGCGAAATGCCGTCGATGGCGATGCTCCCCTTGTGCACAAAATGCCGCATATTTTCCGCCGGCACGCGTACCCGAAGATAGTGATCCTGACCGCGCGGTTCGAAGACCTCGATCACCCCCAGGGCATCGACGTGGCCGGTGACAAAGTGCCCGCTCACTTTTCCCCCGAACCGAAGACTCCGTTCGAGATTAACCAAGGCGCCCTCGCACAACGCGGAAAAATTCGTCAACCGCCGCGTTTCCGCCAGCACATCGAAGCGCAGCGTAGTCGCGTCAAATCGCGCGGCGGTAAGACAGCACCCGTTGACTGCGATACTGTCGCCGACCGTCAGTTCCACGAGCGCAACCCGCGCCGAAATCGCCAGCTCCCAAGCCTCCGTCCCGTTGGCAAAGGCCAGGACGCAGCCCGTTTCCTCGACTATTCCAGTGAACATCGCCGTCATGGAAATCGTGAATCGACGCGTCGCCAAGCCGCAAACAGCATGGCCTCGTGGCGTTGCCACCCGATTCCGCCCGCCGCTGCGCATGGTCCATTTTGGACGACGAAGGAATAGCCCGGCCGTCCATTTCGTCGCAACGCGGTGCCAGGCCCGGGCCGCCGCCACTCCGATTTAAATCGCACCACCGAAACTCTTTTCTGAAGACTGTGCCCCTGCTTCCGCGTGGCCGACCTTGCCGAAAGCTATTCTCAGGAGTCTGAACCAGAACTCCTTCGACGCGCGCAAGCGGGCGAGGAGACGGCGTTCGGCATCCTGATGCGCGCTTACTATGAGCCAATTTTCCGGCTCGTGCAGTCGATCGTTCACGATGAACACGCGGCACGCGACGTCTGCCAGGAGGTCTGGCTGACGGTCTGGCGCAGCCTGGGAAAGTTTCGCGGCGAGGCGAAGTTTTCCACCTGGGTGCATCCGATCGCCGTGCGCCGCGCCATCGATCATTTGCGCGGCCGACAGCGTTGGACCAAACGCTTTCTGCCGTTTCTGGTCGGCGACTCCGGCAACGGCGGCGGCACGCCGGAGCCGGTGGCGGACGGCAATCCCCGCGACGACCTAGAGAAGCGCGAGCACGCCGGCCGGTTTGAGCGTGCGATCGAGTCCTTGCCACCCAAGTATCGGGCCGTGCTCGCACTGCGCGAAATCCAAGGCCTTTCTTACGACGACATCGCCAAAAGCATCGACGTCCGTCGCGGCACCGTGATGTCGCGGTTGTTTAACGCACGCCGCTTGCTGGCACAAAAACTAGAGGATCTGCCATGCGAATAATTCAACTCTTCCTTGCGCTGCTGCTGTTATCCGGCCTGGCGCCGCACGCCGGTTTCGCGGCGGCCGGCGGCCCCACCTCGGTTCGCGCCATTCTCTTCGTCGCGTCGAACCAGCGCGGCACGCCCGATCCGAAACTGCGCTCCTACGAACCCGTGCTGCGGAGCAACCTGCGCTTCGAAAGCTACCGCTACATGGGCGAAGGGGCGGCCGCCGTTGCACCGGGCGCCACCGCGACGCTGACCCTGCCGGGCGGAAACCGGGTCGAGCTCGAGCGAGATAAATCAAGCGGACCGGTAAAGGTCCATCGCGGAGGGGCGATCGTATCGATTTCTCCGGGAAAACCGGTGGTCCTGATGGGGGGGGCCTCGGGCAACAAAGGTGATGTTTTTGGTATCATTGTGCTGGCCAACTGATCGAGCGAGCCGGGCTTCGGCGGTCTGGGGAGGAAGAAAATGAATAAACCCGCCGGGAGCAGCGTCTCATGGGCAAACCCAACCAAGGGAAAACATCATGAAACCAATCACATTTGTCCTTGTTTCTGTTCTCGCTGGTTTAAGTGTGGTCGCCGCCCGTGCGGATCAAAACCGGGCTGGAGCCAGCGTGGAGTTTCGCATTGGCCCGAACTACGTCGCTTCCAGCTACGCCGTGCCGGTTCCCGTCTATTGCCCGGCACCCGCGCGCTCGTTTGTGCCCGCTCGGGGCCACTGGGACGAAGTGATCGTCAAGACCTGGATGCCGGAACGCTGGGTAACCGGTCGCGATCGGTGGGGTCGGACTTATCGAGTCATGGCAAAGGGGTATTTCGTCTATCGGACGGAGCGCGTGTGGATTGATGGCAGTCGCGGAGGAGTCTACGGCTACAGTGGTGTCTGGCACGACGACCGAAACGGTTAGGAGATTTGCATCTCATGAACTGCCACAAGACCAGGCACGACATTTTCGCCGAACGAGACGGCCTGCTGGGCACTGCCGAGCGGGGTGCCCTCGCGGAGCATTTGGAACAGTGTCCAGCGTGCCGCACGATGCGGAACGACTTCACGGCAACCATCGAGGCTTGGCGCGCGTCGCCCGAACGGGTCACGCTACCCGATGCCAACCTTGAGTGGCAAAAGGTGCGTCGCGAGATTCAACACGGCACCCGCTCGAACGGCTCCTCGTGGCGGTCTCCGGTAACTTGGTTTGCCCTGCCGCTGGCTGCGGCCGCGGCGCTGGCCGTCGTGCTTTTTGTGACTTCACCGTTCTCGCCTGAAACGGGCGACCGGGTTTCTTCAGTCGCCGCAATAGCCGGCGCGAGCGACGGTTCGGCGGCGGCGGAGCCCGCCTCCACCGTGGTATTCGTCGATGACAAAACCGGCTGGGTTTTCGTCTGGGCGGACGACAGCCCGAAGCATATCTGATCCATCGGGCGCGCGTGAATCCGAGGCATCCCCCCGCCGGATCACTTGAGCTTAACGCGCAGCACGGCCGTCTCGCCACCCCGGGCGACCAACAGAACGAATTCCGGACGGGAAGTGTCTCGTTCGATTTCCGCCAGCTTTTCCGCCGTCGCCGCGAAGGTCTTCACCTCAACGCCATCGATTTCCTTGATCCAATCCTCCTGACGCAGGCCGGCGATGGCGGACGGACTGCTGGGCTTCACGAAATGCACCACGACGCCGGCCGACTCGGTCGCGCGAACCCGACGCTCGATCGCGTCACCGTAGACAAACTCCCGAGCGGTAAAGCCGAAGCGGTCGAAATATTTCCGGTCGGCTTCGCGCATCAACTTCGGCTCCTCCCCGAGAACCGCTTTCAATTCCATCCGTTCGCTGCCCCGCAAGACTCCGATCGCCAGCGTGGCTCCGGGCGTACGTCGATCGATTTCCCGCTCGATATAAGACACCACCACCCGCTCGGGTTTTAATTGGGGGAGCGGCTTCCCATCGAGGGCCAGGATGATGTCACGATTCTTGAGGCCCGCTTTCTCGGCCGGACTGCCCTCAAGCACTTCACTCACCACGGCGCCCGACTGGTCGCCAAGGTTAAAGAACTTAGCAACTTCGCGATCCATTGGCTCGAGCCCGTAGGCCCCCAACCACGCCAGCGGCCGACCCGAGGGATTTTTTGGCACTCGGTCGAGGTTCGGCAGGACATCGCTCGCCAGGAGGAACGCGCTGCTCTCCTCCACATTTACTAGGAGCACCGGTGCGCCACGGTTGATACGCGAAAATTGGACGTAGCTCTGGCCGAATGAACTCAGCGCGATGCCAACCAACGCCCCTTCCCGATCGAAAACGGGCAGCCCGGGAGCAGAGACCTCTTGTTGGGCAATTCCAGTACGCTGCGGGAGCGCCTGGATCAAGGCGAGATGGCTCTGCATGATATAGGGGGCGAAATCCTCGTCCTTGTTGCGCAACCCGATCCCCCAGATAAAATCCGCCAGAGCCGGTGCGCGACGGGAGTCTTGCGCGGCAAAAGCCGTGACGGGCGTGAGTCTTCCGCGGATTTTTTCGGCCACACGCACAAAGTGCCAGCCGGTGTATGCGTCCTGCCCCAAATATTCGCCCGGCGTGCTCGCCGCCTCGCTCGGCAGGTAAATCTTGAAATCCTTGAGCTGCCACATCGCCGCTCTCGGATCGACGGAACTTAAGGGAAGAATGATTGTACCGGCGCCGTCGATCACCGTGCCCATGGAGACCGTGGGACGTCGCTCGATCTCCGTCTCAGTAATGTACTCCACCGCCACGACGCATTTCACCCGCTCGGCCCAGAGCGCGGGCAATTCGGCGGCCGCCCGGAGTCCGGGAGAACAAAGCGCGGCAACCCAAATCGACAGGAAACGAAATTTCATGGTTTGATAATATACAACGAAACACGCCGGTTGCGCTGGGCCTCAAACAAAGTGGGCCCGGGCTTCGACTCGTAAGCGGCATGGGCGGCTTTCATGACCTCCAGCGAAGCGACCGGTTGCTGGTTTATTTTCACGATGAGGTCTCCCCGCGATAATCCGGCTATATCCGCGGGGAACCCCGGCTGAACCCCGATGACGACGACACCCGTGGCGTCGTCGAGTTGGTTTTCCCGGGCGTAGGCCCGGGAGACCTTGCGCACGCCGAGACCCCATTTATCGAGCGCCCACTCTTCGCCGACCCGGCTTTCGAGTTTTTCCGTCGCCACGTTGTGGTCCCGGGTCTCCGCACCCCGCTTGACCGTGAGCTTGAGCGATCCGCCTACCGGACGACTGGCAATCTGATCTTGAATCGCCGGAAGCTGTTCCGGAAACCGTCCGTCGATCTTCGCGCCGTCGAGTGCGAGCAGAATATCGCCCCCGCGCAGTCCGGCCTTCGCCGCCGGTGAACCCGGATCGACGCTGTTGATCAGCATGCCCGTGTTGAGCGCGAGGGAGTAAAAATTTTCGAGATCCTGCAGCGCACCCGGGACGATGCCGATATAGCTGCGCGTGATTATTCCGTCCCGCACCAGGCCGGCCACCACTCGTTTGGCCGTCGCCGCCGGAATGGCAAACCCCAGGTTGTTCGCTCCGAGATAGCCCCGGGAACTGATCCCGACGATCTTGCCGTCCTCATCCACGAGCGGCCCGCCGGAGTTACCCGGATTGATCGCAGCATCGGTCTGGAGCCAGGTGTTAAACATGCCAGTTTCGTAGCCGTTGATCCCGCGCGTGTCCTCAAGGTACTGGCTCGTGTTCGAAATGATTCCGCGCGTGACGGTGCGGGTGAGCCCGTGGGGTGTCCCCACGGCAAAAACGACCTCACCCGGGAAAAGTTTCTCCTTGTCGCCGATAAAATCGGCATGCGCGAGTGTCCAGCCGCGGCGTTTCACTTCCGCCATGTCGACGCGCAGGACCGCAAGATCCGTCCAGTGGTCCCAGCCCACGAGTTTGGCGCTGACCCGCTCAAGATTGGACAACGTGATGTTGAGTTCGACCGCCCGGGGGCTCGCCACGTGGGCGTTGGTCAGCACGATCCCGTCGGCGGTAACAATGACGCCGGACCCGATGCTGGCGGTGAACCGTCGCGCGCCGGCTTCAAATGCGATTTCGCGCACATCGATGCGTACCACCGCCTCCAGCAACTGGTTAAAGCCCCGCGACGTCGCGCCCCGCCCCGCCAGCGCCGGCGAGAAAAACACGACGATCAGTGCGCCGAGAGCGAAGATTGACCGGGGTGGGAAAGGTTTCACAGTGGCGGGTTTCACACGATGGCTACCAAGAGCACAGACTACAACTTCCATGACATCGAGCCGCACTGGCAACATTTCTGGGAGGAAAATCGCTCGTTTCGCGCCGAAAATGACTCGTCGAAACCGAAATACTACGTGCTCGACATGTTTCCCTACCCCTCGGGTTCGGGCCTGCACATTGGCCATCCCGAGGGCTACACCGCCACGGATATTCTGGCCCGATACAAAAGGGCCCGCGGATTCAACGTGCTGCATCCGATCGGCTGGGACGCGTTTGGCCTGCCCGCGGAGCAACACGCGGTAAAAACCGGCACTCACCCCGCTTCGAACACGCAAAACAACATCACGAATTTCAAGCGGCAGATCAAGGCGCTGGGCTTTTCTTACGACTGGGACCGTGAAATCGACACCACCGACCCGAAATATTTCCGGTGGACGCAGTGGATCTTCCTGCAGCTCTTTCAACGCGGCCTCGCCTTCGTCGACAAACGGCCGGTGTGGTGGTGCCCCGAACTGCGCACGGTCCTGGCCAACGAAGAAGTCGTGGAAGGGAAGAGTGAAGTCGGCGGGTTTCCCGTGGAACGGCGCAATCTGCGGCAATGGGTGCTGCGGATCACGGCCTACGCGGAGCGCCTGCTCGCGGACTTGAAGGAACTCGACTGGCCCGAGTCCACCAAACGCATGCAAGAGGCATGGATCGGCCGAAGCGAAGGGGCGGAAATCATCTTCAAACTGGAGCACGAGGCCCTGGGCGGACTGAAGGTGTTTACAACGCGGCCGGACACCCTGTTCGGATGCACCTACATGGTCCTCGCGCCCGAACATCCGCTCGTCGCCACGTTGACGACTCCAGCGCAGCGTGCGGCGGTCGAGGCCTACCAGAAAAAGGCGGCCGGCAAGAGCGATCTTGAACGTACCGATCTGGCGAAGGAAAAATCGGGCGTGTTCAGCGGCGCGTATGCCTTGAATCCGGTCAATGGCGCGCGGGTGCCCGTCTGGATCGCCGATTACGTGCTCACCGGTTACGGCACCGGGGCCATCATGGCCGTGCCCGCCCACGATACGCGCGACTACGAATTTGCCCGGCAATTTTCGCTGCCGGTGATCCAGGTGATCGAACCAAACGACGGCACCGCGACGGCCCTGCCTTTCACCGGCGACGGCAAATTGGTAAATTCCGGAGCCTACACCGGAATGCCTTGGGCAACCGCGAAGCAGGAAGTGACTACGGCTCTGACTGCGGTGGGCGCGGGCAAGGCCACCGTAAACTACAAGCTGCGCGACTGGCTGTTTTCGCGCCAGCGATATTGGGGAGAGCCGTTCCCCATCGTATGGGTGGATGCCGAGGCCTACGCCAAAGCCCGGGCCGTGCGGCCCGATTCATTTCCTCCGGAGCCGGTCACATTTACCGCCGATGGAGCCACCCATTTTGCGCTGCCATTGCCGGCGCAGGCGCTGGCCTTGGAGCTGCCGAGTGTCCAGTCCTACCTGCCCAGTGGCACGGGGGAAAGCCCACTGGCCAACGAAACCGACTGGCTTGAGATTTGGTTCAATTATGCGACCGGGGCCAGCGTTCCAGCGCGCCAGCCAAAGCCGGGCGGAACGGAATGGATCCGGGGCCGCCGAGAAACCAACACGATGCCGCAGTGGGCCGGCTCATGCTGGTACTACCTGAGATTCCTCGACCCGAAAAACGCTCACGCCATCGCCTCGCCCGAGGCTCTGCGGTATTGGGGCAGCCCCGACTTGTACGTCGGAGGCGCGGAACACGCCGTACTTCATCTGCTCTACGCGCGTTTCTGGCACAAGGTGCTCTTCGATCTCGGTGTTGTGCCGCAAAGCGAGCCGTTCAAAAAATTGTTTCACCAGGGTATCATTCTCGGCGAAGACGGGGAAAAAATGTCCAAGAGCCGCGGTAACGTCGTGAGTCCCGACACGATCATCGCATCGCACGGCACCGATACACTGCGACTCTACTTGATGTTCCTCGGGCCGCTCGAGGCGATGAAACCATGGAATCCGCGGGGCATCGAGGGGGTGCATCGTTTTCTGCAAAAGGTCTGGCGCGAATCCATCGGCGCCGACGGCCAGCCGAATTCAAAAATATCGGACGGGGCCACCGAGCCGGCTGAACTCACCAAACTGCTTCACGAAACGATCAAGAAAGTCGGCGAAGACATCGAAAACCTCCGTTTTAACACGGCGATTTCCCAAATGATGATCTTTACGAATGCCGTTCAAAAGTCGCCGGCCGTCAGACGGCAGACGATGCTGGCATTCTTCCAGATTCTCGCCCCTTTCGCCCCGCACGTGGCCCAGGAACTGTGGAGCCGGCTGGGAGAGGCCGATACGATCACTCATGCGTCCTGGCCCTCCTATGACGCCGCCCAGCTTACGGCATCCGAAGTCAAACTTGTGTTCCAAGTGAACGGTAAACACCGAGCTGATCAGCTGGTCCCGATCGGCCTCTCACAAGCCGCCGCCTTGGAAATCGCGATGGCAAACGTTCGGGTCGGGCCCTCTTTGGCGGGCAAGGAGGTTAAACGAGTCGTTTACGTCCCCGGGAAAATTTTAAATATTGTTGCCCAATAACTTAAAATTTAAAGTCTGCGCGACCATTAACTAGGGTCTTTACCTCGTTTTAGGATAAATAAGCAAGCAACCATGAAAACCCAAAAAGCCAGTGGCCGCGCAGGGATGATGCATTTCGCCCTCGGGTTGGTGATGTTCAGATTTCCCGCCAAGACTTTCATGCCCTGATCGCCCTCACCTTGGCGGGTTGTGTGGTTGTCACGCCGGCACGGGCACTCGTATCGCTGAACGAAGGCCGTGATCGCATTTAGGTGAGCGGCTCGTTCGGCGTGGCGCATGACTCAAACGTTTTTTCCGCGAGCAACGGGGCCGGAGATTTTATCTACAGTTCAGAGGTGAACACAAAGCACTCCCGACGCGCCGGTTGGATCGGTCTGAATGCGAACGTGGCGATTCCCGCGGGCCATTTCGGAGTGATTCGCGGACAGGATTTCAACGACTCGTCGATCGGCGTGGAACTGACCAAGCAAACCGGCCGGACGACGGGCTCCCTTACCCAGCATGCGGCCCGGGAAAGCCGGGCTGATGCCGCGGTGAACACTCGCGTTTTCTCGTGGAACTACTCGGCGGGGTTGAACACGAAATACCACATCGCAGGCAACTACGACCTCGCCGGCCAGTTTGGCCTTTCGCTGCACAAATATGCCGACGAAACCGTTTTTTCGAATCTCGCCAGCTACAGCGCAGGCTTAGATCTGTTCCACGTGTTGTCGACGGAACGGCATGTCATCCTCGGCTACCGCTACCGCCTCAGCGAAACATCGCGGGACACCAACTCGGCCGACCACGCCTTCACTGGTGGCGTGCACGGCAAGGTGCTTCGGGGCATAAGTGGAACGCTCCGCGCCGGTAATACAGTTCCGGGTATCTGGTCCAGCGGGAAAAGCGCTTGCGGCAAGAATCTGACGACAAGGAGAAAGCTCTGCAGGCATACCTGAAGGAAAAAATCTGCTCTCGCTGGATGGCCCCAAAGATTTGATGACCAGCGCCCTGATGAAAGCAGGAGCGCTGCGCGGCGATTCGCTGCTGATCGCCGAGCGCATCGACGAAGTCGGCTACGTGTACCGTTTCAATCGCGCCTACCGGAAGCCCATCCGCCTCTTCATGCGCACCCTGCGCAACGGCAAAAACGAGGTTCTCGGCATCGTGCTCAACGGACTATCGCCGCGCCGGATCGAGTGCTATTCGAATTATCGCTACTATCGGAGCTACAAGAAATATTACGGCGCGCAAACCTGACCTGGTTTTCGGGCGCCGGGCCCGCGCCCCGAACCCGATTTCGTGGCTCCGACCTAGCGCGATGTGACGGGTGCTTTCCTCCTTCATTCTCTCGGCCGTCTTCTCCATAGTCAGCCCGTGTCTGCGCCTTCCGCCTTCCTGCCAGCGAATTTCAACCCACACCGCCCACTTGTCCTGATTGCCGGACAGGGAATTTATCCGCAACTCGTGGCCCAAGCCGCACGGGCCGCCGCCATTCCGGTCAAACTGGTGGCATTCGAAGGTGAGACGCGGCCGGAACTGATCGCCTCGTTCACCCCACCCGATCGCCGCCTGCTGCAAGTGGGCCAGCTCGGCGCGATGCTCAAAGCCCTGCGTGATTTCGACGCCGGTTATGCCCTGATGGCGGGGCAGATCACGCCACAACGACTCTTTAAAGGCCTTCATCCCGATTTTAAGGCGGCGAAAATTTTGTTCTCCCTCAAGCGCCGCAATGCCGAAACGATCTTCGGCGCGATCGCGAAGGAAATCGAAGCGCTCGACGTCAACCTGCTCGATGCCCGCGCCTTTTTGGACGACCAGCTTGCGACCAGCGGCTGCATGACGGCGCGCAAATTTCCCATCGAGCGCGAATACGTCGATCACGGGATCCAGATTGCCCGCGAATGTGCGCGGCTCGATATCGGCCAGGGCTGCGTGGTCCGCCAGGGCACGGTGCTCGCAGTTGAGGCTTTCGAAGGCACTGACGAAATGCTGCGGCGCGCCGGAGCGTTCAAGACCGATGGAGCCCTGTTCGTGAAGAACGTCAAAGCGCGGCAGGACTGGCGTTTCGATGTGCCCTGTTTCGGGCAACGCACGCTCGAAACCATGAGAGACGCCGGCGTCGCGTCCGCCGCGCTTGAAACCGGAAAAGTCATCATCCTTGAAAAGCCCGCCGTGCTCGCGCAGGCCCGTGCTTGGGGTCTCAACCTCCTCGGTTTTGATTAGTTGAATTCAGTCCCGGCGTGGTGTTCGGACGGCAATCCAAGGTATCGCAGAACGTCGCCGCCCGTTCCTCAGCTTGCACTTTTTCCCGCGGCCTCGCACTGTTTCGCGCCATGCAAAACGACGTCGCCGTCGCCACCATCAAAGGGGTGATGCCCACCACCACCGGGTGCGCCGTGTTTATCGGCAACGAGGAGAAGACGTTCGTGATCTACGTCGACAATTCGGTGGGCACGGCGATTCAAATGACCCTTAGCGGGGTGAAAAAAGAGCGGCCACTGACTCACGACCTGATTGGCAGCCTCCTCCTCGGCCTTGGGGCGCAACTCGACCACGTCGTCATCAATGACACGCGGGACGGCACTTTCTTTGCCCGGATTCTACTCCGCATGGAAAATGAACTGGGGAAGAAAATTGTCGAACTCGATGCCCGTCCCAGTGACTCGATCGTCCTCGCGTTGCAGCAAAAGTGCCCCATCTACGTGGCTCGGCCGGTTTTTGACGGAGTGGAAGACATGACGGAAATGCTCGAACGCGTGCTCAAACATCAGGCGGAAGAGGGCGAATCCGAGAGTGAAGCCAGCTGAGATGACCGCCGCGTCCGGACCTCACCGCCTTCCCCCTCCCGTGGTGCAGGGTCAGCCTCTGACCGCGCTCGCGCCCATGCAGGACGTCACTGACTTGGCGTTCATGCAGGTCGTCGCGCATTACGGTGCACCGGATTATTTTTTCACCGAGTTCTTCCGGGTGCATGCCCAGTCGCGACCCGAAAAACATATTCTACGCTCGATCGATGAGAATGCCACCGGACGGCCAGTCTTCGCCCAGCTCATCGGCGAGGACCTCGTTCACCTGCGGCGCACGGTCGAGGAACTGCTCCGGTCCAACGTCGCCGGCATCGATCTGAACCTCGGCTGCCCCGCGCCAAAGGTCTACAAGAAGAACGTCGGCGGCGGCCTGCTCCGCGATCCGGAAAAGGTCGGCGAGATTCTCGCGATGCTTCGCGCCGCCGTCCCCGGTTTGTTCACGGTGAAAATGCGCATCGGCTTCGAGGACACGGCGCATTTTGACCGGCTCGTCGACCTGGTTAATGAACACCGGGTCGATTTGCTCAGCGTCCATGGCCGCACGGTGCGCGAGATGTATCGCAGCGAGGTGCATTACGATTTCATTGCCCGGGCCGGCGGGCGCGCCCGCTGCCCGGTGCTCGCCAATGGCAATGTAACGTCGGCCTCGCGGGCGGCCGCGATTCTTGCTAAGACGCGCGCAGCCGGAGTGATGATCGGCCGGCATGCGATCCGCAACCCATGGATCTTCCGGCAATGCCGGGAGCAATTCAGCGGGTCGGACGTCTTTCGGCCGACGCTAGCCGATGTTCGCGACTACATCGAGAGACTATACCGCGCCACGCAGTCGCCCGGACTGGGCGAGCGAAACCACGTCAACAAGATGAAGAAATACCTCAACTTTGTCGGTCAGGCTGTCGATGCGGCCGGAGCGTTTTTGCACGACATGCGGCGCACCGCCACGGAAGCGGAACTTTTCGCCGTCTGCGACCGGCACCTGCTGGCCGAACCGGATCGCGCTTTTGCCGACGAGCCCTACCCCGGCGTCATCGCCCGGCCCAACTGCGAAACCCCCGACTTGGCCGCCGAGGGCTGTTCGCTCGAAACGATCACGGCCTGACCGGGAATTTCCCGCCGCGATCACCCACCGGCGGCAGCGGCGTGGAGATGCACTGTCCAGTGCTCGTTTACTATTCGAGCCCCAGCACTTTTTTCCCCTCGGGCGAAATCATCTGCGGCGTCCATTGCGGATCCCACACGATCACCACCTTCGCCGACTCCACACTCGGCAGGGCCGCAATTTTTTGCCGGGCATCCTCGGCGATCACGGGCCCCATGCCGCAACCCGGAGCCGTCAACGTCATCTTGACCTCGACCGCGTGGGCTCCGGCCGGCGTTTTTTCAATGGCCAGATCGTAAATCAAGCCCAAGTCAACGATGTTGACCGGGATCTCGGGGTCGAAGCACGTCTTGAGCGCGCCCCAGACCGCTTGTTCGCTAAATTCGCCGGTGCCCGCGGCCGCCGATTCGCTTTGTGGCGTGTACCCCGCGATTGCATCGATGTCTTCACGCGCAATCCGGAAGAGTCCGTGATCGGTTCGCACCGTCACGTTGCCACCCAGCGTCTGCGTGATGAACACCTCCGTCCCGGGGGGAAGATCGAGCACGTCTCCGGCTGGGATGGCCGTGGCGCGGCAGTGGCGCGTCAAAGTATGGTTTGTGCTCATTGATTTATTCTTGGTTTCAACCGCAAAAATAGCTGCGTCTGCGTGGCCATTTAAGGCAACGTCCGGACGAACAGGTCTTTGTAGTATGTCGTACTCTTGGGATCGTGTCCCTGCAGGCAAATCGTGCCGTCACTCAGTTTACGTCCGTCCATGTTTTTCAAGGAAACCTTGGGATCCCAGTTTTCCGGCTGGGTCCAATCTGCGGTGGTTTTACCGTTGATCTGGATCAGCACCCGGCGGCCCTCGACCTTGATGTAATAATCAAACCACTCGGTGTCCTTGCTCGGCGCATTATCCAGAACGTCCTGCACCCCGTAGAGGCCGCCGGTCTTTTTCCGGTCGGTGTGGCTCGTGTTCACCTGGCATTCGAAACCCTTGGACGGCCATGCCTTCTCCTCGTATTGGGTGTGAAAATAGATTCCGGAGTTTGAGCCCTTGGTGGTCATCACCTTGGCGCGGAATTCGAAATTCTTGAAATTTGCGCGCCCGTTGGCTCCCATGAAAAATAGGTGGGCGCGTCCACCGCTCACTTTCAAGACCCCGTCCGCCACGGTGAAAACACCGGGCACCTCTTCATTGGATTTCCAATCGGCGAAGTCTTTGCCGTTGAACATGCGGATCCAGCCCCGCTCATCGGCGGCTTGGGTCGCGCCAAGCCCCAAAACCAGCGCCGCCACCAGGAAAGCAAAACGTGTTTTCATCGGCCAACGGTGTAGTGCGCCGTTTTTCGCCTGTCGAGGGCCGTCACATGGGTGCCCGAATCTTACGGCACGACAAACGCCACGTCCGCGGAACTCAGACCAAGTTCGTCCGGAAGCCGGGCTTCATCGAGTTGCACGACCAGGGTGTTCGTTCCGGCCTGAACGTTGGTTGAAAATTGCGCACCGGCTTTGATCGGTGCGCCATTCAGCCAAACGCTTTTGGTTGCACCCGTAAGCGCAAAGCGCGCCGTCCCTGTCCGAGCGGCATCAAATCGGGTGGCGGCGAAAAACCCCCGGGTGTTAACCAACGAGGGAAAGGCCAATTCCAGCGTATCCCGAGGCAACCGACCGTTGACCAGCGTGAGCGCCGGCACCCAACCGTTGAGCGCAAAGTCGCCTTTGACCACCGGCTCCATGCCGGTGGCTTGGTTGCCACTCACCACGAGATAGAGTTTCCACGCCCGGGCCACATTTCCTCTCGCCGCGTCGTAATCTCCCGGTTTGCCCAACATCGAAAGAAACTTGATCAAATCGAGGCGCTCCTCCGGCAACAAGGTATCCAACAAACCGGCGGGCATGAGCGACCCCGCGTCGATCCGCCGGGCGATGTCCTTGACGGCAATGGAAACTTCCCGTCCATCCGCCGTGCGCAGTACGATTTCGCCGGCGTTCTCCTTTGTCACCATGCCACTCAGATCCCGCTGGTCCCGGGTGGAAATGGTCACAGAATGATAACCTTCCTTGATCTTCGCGTTTGGATACAACACCGACTCCACCAGATAATCCGGCGGCGAACTCGCCCCGATACTGGTCAGATCCGGCCCCACCTTCCCCCCCGCCCCGCCGATCGCGTGGCAGACCGCACACGCGAGTTCTGCCCGCCGGTACAACCGCTCTCCGCGCACCTCGTCACCCCGGGCGAGCGCCTCCCGGGCGAGCGCCTGAATTTCGGCGGGCGACAACTGCACATTCGCCAAGGTCAGGCCGGCAATTTTCATCAGCGCTTGGACCAGCGGCTGGTTTTGATTTCCCTCTCTGGCCGGGCGCAATCCGGCTCGCGCCACCGCCGGTGTCAGACGGGTGTTTGACAATGCCGCCGCCAACTTCACCCCGGCGCCGCGAACGCCCAGTAATCCACGCCAGAGCGCCTCCGCATCCGCGGAGTCCGTCGTCGCTTCGAGCAACGCAAGCACCACGGGCAGCGCGTCGTTGAGATCCAATCCCGCAAGCCCCACCGCGGCGTGGCGGCGGAGTTCGGCCGAAGGGGCCACCGTCACGAGCGCTTTCAGGCCGCTCAAGACGTCCGAACCACCGATGTCCCGTAGGGCGGAAAAAGCCGCCGCGCGCTCCTGACCGGACACGTTCGGATCGCCCGCGATCCGCAGGAGACGCGGAACGAAGGCGGCCACCTTCCACGCCCCGGCGAGCTGGACTGCCGCCAGACGAAACTTTTCATCGCGCGAATTCAGCAAGGCTCCAAAACGCTCCCGGTCTGCCCCCGGTTTAACCCCACGCAAACGCGACGCCTCGACTAGCGCACTCCATGCCCGAACCGCCGCCGGCTCGTCAAAGCCGGAGTCGAGCAACTGCTTGAACAACTGACCCACTTCGCCCGGGCCCCCCGCCGAAGCTATAAGCTCGATCCACGGACCCGAACCATCACGCGGGATTGGACCACCCGCGATCAGTCGTCCGAGGACCTCGCTAGCAAGCGCCGGTTCGATGGCTTGAAGCGCAAAGGCCAGCTGGCGCTCGCGACCAACGACGTGCCATGTACCCGCCTTGACCGCCGCCAACCACGGCTCTGCTAGTTCGTTGATCGTGAGCCAAAGGGCATAGTCGAGGAAAGGACCCATCGGATGGTCGAGCACCTTCAGCGCCAGATCAGCCGCCTCCGCAGTCACTAATTTACCGAGCGCTCGAACGGCCTCCAGCCTCACCCGGGGATGTTCATCGGCAACCAGCCGCGAAAGCCGATTTCGTGTCGGCAAATTTTCGACGGGCAGGGCTCGAACCGCCGCGGCACGAATCCCCACATCGCTGGAAGAGAGCAGCCGTTCGAGCAAAACAATCTGAGGTTCATTGATGGCCTGATTCAGCCAGAGGGCCTGCAACAGCGCCTTGTCATCGGTCTGGCGTGCTGCCCAACGCTGCAGATCATCGCGAACTTTCTCCGCTCCGCGCTCGATCAAAACGCGCCGCGCCTGCTCTTGATTGAAACTGTTCGGCGAAAGCAGGGCGGCGAGCAGTTCCGCGTTGGTGCCCCGGGCAAAATCCACCCGCGGCAGCAGCGCGCGACCTTTCGCCGCGATTCGCCAGATGCGACCGTGTTCCTTGTCGCGACGTGGATCGCGAAAGTCCACCTCCCCATGTTGGATGATGGGATTGCTCCAGTCGGCCAGATACAACGCGCCGTCGGGACCCAGCTTCGCATCGAGCGGACGAAAGCTCGAAGCGGTGGTCCGCAGCAAATCCGGCATCTCGCTGGTCGCGTAACCCGCCCCCTGCTCGGTCAATTTGAAGCGCACCACGCGGTGCGCACGAAAGTCGCACGTGATGACGTCACCCTGCCAGTCCGCGGGAAAATGTTCACTGCGGATGATCTCGAGGCCGCAGAATTTCGGGTAACTGCCGGAACTCACGCTCCGCAGTATCCGCCGGGCCGGCGCCAGCGTGAAGTAAGTGGCCCCCGGCACGCCCCAATTGATGCCCTGGCTTCCGGCGCCATCGGTGAGAAAGGACTGCCCGTAGTCGTCGAACTGATGTCCCCACGTGTTCACCCAGCCCCGAAAGAGAATCTCGAGCTGGTGGTCCCGCGGGTCGAAACGAAAAACCCCGCCGGCTTTCAACCGCACAACCCCGTGGGGCGTCTCGGTGTTGGTGCGCGTATAAACCGACTGGTTCATGTAGAGGCGCCCGTCGGGCCCCCAATGGAGGGTGTGCAAGTTATGGTGGGTGTCCTCGGTGCCGAACCCACTCAACACCGTGCGACGTACGTCCGCTTTTCCATCTCCGTCGACGTCCTTGAAATGGAGCAGTTCCGTGCTTTGCGCGACGTAAACACCTCCGTCACCCGGCACGACCCCCGTCGGGATGAGCAGGCCATCGGCGAACACGGTCGCTTTATCAGCGCGTCCGGCACCTTGCGTATCTTCGAGTACGATGATCCGGTCGCTGGCCGCCTGCCCCGGTTCGATTTGCGGATACACCGCCGAGCTTGCAACCCACAGTCGCCCCTGCGGGTCGAAGTTTATTTGAATGGGTTTGTTCAACAGCGGATTCTCGGCCCACAGCGTGACCTCGAAACCCTCCGCCACTTCGAAGGTCGGGTGCGGCTGCTCCGTGTGTCGCACGGTCAAATTGCCGGTCCGCAGCGGAATCTCCGGCACGTTCACCGGCTGCGGACTTCGCAGGAGCACAATTCGTTTTTCTTCCGCTGCGATCAGTTCGTCGAAGCGGTTCACCTCAACCGCATTCTGCCCCTGCTCCCGCTTTCGAAAGCCAAAGATGTACGCCATGTTTTCCGGCCGCGAACGATGGAAGAACCACTCGTTTTTTCGCACGATCGCCTGCCGCAAGGCCTCGGTTTTCGGGCTCGTGCGCCAGGCGCCTTGATCGGCGAACAACTCCCCTTCGAGCGCTTCCGCGAGCCAGCGATAGCCGGCGCCGTTGAAACGTATACCGTCCTGGGTCAGTTTTTCTCCCCCGGTCCGCTCCATCGGTGCCCGCAAGGCATCGAACAGGGAAATGAATCGGAGCCCGCGCTGCTGGGCGAGCTCGCGCACCACTCTAGTAATACCGGCCAGTTGTTGATTGTGGGGCGCAGGATCGGGCCACGGCCCACCCAGCGCCTCGTGCCGGATGGGACTCAGCAGCACGAGCCGGGCGGCCGGCGCACTCCGCTCCACCGCCGCCAGCAAGCGAAGGTAGTCCGCCCGAAATCCGGCTTGGCCGGACTCTCCCCCAAACGAACTCGCCATCCCGTAACCGAAAAAAATCACGGTCGGCCGCACATCATCGATCTGCTTCAACAACTGGGTCCAGCCTTCGTCGGGCGGTTCTCTTCCCGCCTGCAGCAAACTCAACCCCGCCCGGGACTCGCCCGCCGGGGTATCGGCATTCCAGCCGAGATTGCGAAACGTTACATTACGATCGGCAAAGCGGGTGGTCAGCATCACTTCGACCCAGCCTTGGTATTGCTCACCCTCGACAAGGGCATCGCCGAGAAACACCACCCGGTCGCCGTCCTTCAGTTGAAACGCCGGCTGATTCGCTCCCCGAAGCGAAAGGCCGAGGCCAAGGCAGCCAAGCAAGACGAGAGAGCGAAGGTTCATGGGCGGGAGCTTTAGGGGATTCCTGTCTGGCCCAGACGATTCCACGGTTCCGATCGTGAACGCAAGTCGGTCACGGTGGCCCTCGTCCCGCTTTCAAATGCTGATCTTCCGATCCGTGTCCGACGCCGGCACCTTCTGCCTTGCGACCGGCAATCCCCCTTCCTCAACGTTACGTGGATGCGAATCCGCCAAAGCGAATGAATCCCCGTGGTGCGAATTCAGCCGGTCGAGTGCTCCTGGTTGGCTTAGCCACGACCGCCTGCCTGATTGCCTCGGCGTTTGGCGCGTTCCGACCCGAAAAAATTACCGCCTTGGATGCCACGATCACCGAGGCGATCGGCGCGGGCAAACTGCCCGGTGGCGTCCTTTGGCTCGAGCAGGAGGGCGACGTTTATCGTCACGCGTACGGCCAGCGGGCGCTCATGCCGGCTCCCGAGAATGCAACGGAGGATACGATCTACGACGCCGCGTCGTTGACCAAGGTATTGGCCACGACGCCCGCGATCCTGCAACTGGTCGAACGGGGCAAGCTGGAACTCGACGCGCCGGTCGCCCGCTTCCTTCCCACATTCGCGCAACACGGCAAGGAAGCCGTAACCGTACGCCAATTACTGACCCATACCTCCGGCTTGCGCGCCAGCCTTTCGGCCGAGCCGCCATGGGCCGGGGCCGCGGCTGCGACCGAACTCGCCTGCGCCGAGCCGCTCCGCAACCTGCCGGGCAGCACCTTTCTTTACAGCGACATCAATTTCATCGTGCTGGGTGAACTGGTGCGGCTCGTCAGCGGGTATACCCTCGACGACTATGCCGCTCGGGGAATTTTCGCGCCGCTGAAGATGACCGATACGGGCTTCCGGCCTTCGCCGGAAAAACTCGCCCGCATCGCCCCGACCGAAAGGGTCGACGGCAAAATGCTTCGTGGCGTTGTGCATGATCCCACCGCACGCCGGATGGGTGGCGTCGCCGGTCACGCCGGCGTTTTCACGACCGCCGGGGATCTCGCGCGCTTCTGCCGCATGATGCTCGGCGGGGGACAGTTGGAAGGCGTGCGGGTGTTAAGTCCGGCCAGCGTGGCTGAAATGACGCGCGTGCAGATCGAGAGTTCGGATCGTCGCGGCTTGGGGTGGGACATCGATTCGCGCTATTCGGGCCCCCGCGGCCGCTGGTTTCCCGCCGGCACGACTTTCGGGCACACCGGCTGGACCGGCGGCAGTGTCTGGATCGATCCTGCGGCGCATGCCTTCGTGATTTTTCTCGGCAATCGCGTGCATCCGGACGGCAAGGGTGACGTCATTGCCCTGCGTGCGACCCTCGGCACGCTGGCCGCCGAAGCGCTGGGGCGCGACGCGGGCGCGGTACTGAACGGCATCGACGTATTGGTGCGCGAAAATTTCGCCCTGCTGCGCGGCCTCAGAGTGGGGTTGATCACCAACCAGAGCGGACGCGATCGCCAAGGGCGCTCGACCATCGACCTGCTCCATACGGCACCCGGCGTGCAATTGATAGCGCTGTTCAGTCCCGAACACGGTATCCGCGGGATGGCCGATAATCACGTCGGAGACAGCGTCGACGAAAAGACCGGCCTGCCGATTCACAGCTTATACGGCAGCGTGGCCCAGCGGCGTGCCGACCAATCGGCGGCCGACTACGATCTCGCCGTAATCCACGCGTGGGCGCCCCGCCCCGAACACTTGCAAGGCATCGATGCCTTGATTTTCGACATCCAGGACGTAGGTGCGCGGTTTTACACCTATGCCTCGACGCTCGGTGCCGCCCTGGAGGTGGCTGGGCGGGAGAAGAAGAAGTTCTTCGTGCTGGATCGCGTCAATCCCATCACCGGGTCTGCCATCGAAGGACCCGTGCAAACCCGGCACGCCAGCTTCGTCGGATTTCATCCGCTGCCCGTGCGGCACGG
>CANEVO010000054.1 GCA_947442255.1 Opitutia bacterium | reverse complement strand
CGCGCTGATTCCATGAGCCACCCTGCGATGCCTGCGCCCGATCATCCGGCGGTTCCCGCCGTGCCTGTGCTGCCCGTCGACTTAATCGCGGAGGCGGCCAGCAATTTTCCGCACCGGCCCTCGTGGGATGAGTATTTCATGGCCACGGCGGTCCTGATTTCCTCCCGCTCCAACTGCGAGCGGCTGCACGTTGGCTGCGTGATCGTCACAGGCGGCGAGCGGCGCAACCGGCTTGTGGCGGCCGGCTACAACGGTTTTCTGCCCTCGACGCCCCACGTCTCGCGACTGCGCGACGGCCACGAGCAGGCGACGGTGCACGCGGAGCAGAACGCGATTGCCGATGCGGCGCGGCGCGGGAGTTCGGTCGAGGGCTGCGTGGCATACGTCACGCACTATCCGTGCATCAACTGCGCGAAGATCCTCGCGGCCTCCGGCATATCGCAGATCAAGTACCGCGCCGACTACCTCAACGATCCCTTGGTGGCGCCGCTCCTGGCCGATGCCGGGATTGCCGTGCTGAAACTTTGAGTCAACCGGCCGGTCCGTCCTCGCTCATGCGCGAACGTCACAAAACATCCAAGGAGACCCTCGCCGGGTCATTGTTGCTCGCGCATCCGGCAATGCGGGATCCGAACTTCCGCCGGAGCGTCATCCTGATGTCGGCCCATGGCGCCGAGGGTGCGATGGGTGTCGTGCTCAACCGCCCGTTTGGCAAGCGCCTCGGGGAGTTGAGCGGCGACTTTGCCCTCGGCCCGCTGGCCGGCGTGCCCGTGTTCATCGGCGGGCCCTGTGACCGGGAAAAACTGGCCCTCGCGGCGTGGCAGACGCGGATGGACGGATTCCGCCTCCATTTCGGAATCGAACCGGACAAAGCGCTGCAGCTCATGGCCGAGGAGGATACGCATGTCCGCGGCTTCATGGGGTACTCTGGGTGGTCGGCCGGCCAGCTCGAGAACGAGATGAAGCAAAAAACCTGGGTCGTCGCTGACGTGCCCGAGGATCTGCTGGTGCATCCGCAGGACGATTCGTTGTGGCGCACCGTGTTGGGTCGTGAAGGCGCGGAGTGGCGGCTCCTCGCCGGCGAACCGGATCATCCGGAGATGAACTGAGGGGACATTTCGGTTGACAGAGGTGCGGGCGGACTATCCTTTGGCCCCTTTTATGAAAGTCGTGTCATCCATTAAATCCGCCAAGAAGCGTCACCCGGCGTGCCAGGTGGTGCGTCGCAAGGGCAAGATTTACGTCATCAACAAAGTCGAGCCGCGTTACAAGGCGCGCCAAGGCTGATTAAGCATTTACCGCGATGAAAGCCGAAGGACATCCCTCCCTGAACAACGTCTGCTTCCTCGACATCGGAACCGGCCGTCGTTTTCTCACCAAGTCCACCATAAAGTCCGCCCGCAAGGAGGACATCAATGGTCAGGAATATTTTGTCATCGTGCGCGACGTGACGATGGACTCCCACCCCGCCTACACCGGCGAAAAGCGCCTCGTGGACACCGCGGGCCGGGTCGAGAAGTTCACTACGAAGTTCAAGCGCGGTGCCGCGAAGAAGTAAGACGCGAGCCACGTTTCCCTTTTCAAAGCCCTCCCGTTTCGGGAGGGCTTTTTTGTGGCGGCGTTTCGACTCACCCGCGGCGCGATCGGGCGGGAAATGGCTCGCGGCGAGTAGCGCCGGTCTCCGACCGGCGGGGAACGTACGGTTGTCTCCGCTCTCGCCGGTCAGAGACCGGCGCTACCTCGATCGTCGCCATTATGCCGCGGCGCCTTGCGCTTTTTCCGTGTCTTTGACGTCGGCGTCCGAACAATCTCCGGCCTTTCACGCCCATGCGCCTCCATCCCTTTCAAGGTCTTGTTCCTCCCACCGATCGCGCGCCCGAAGTGGCCTGCGTGCCGTATGATGTCGTCAACACCGCGGAAGCCGCGGCCCTGGCAGCCGGCCGGCCGCACAGCCTGCTGCATGTCGACCGCGCGGAGATCGATCTGCCGGTCGAGACCAACCCCTACAGTGATGTCGTCTACGCGCGGGCTCGCGAGAATTTCCAGGCCATGCAGCAGGCCGGCGTGCTGGTGCGGGAGGCAGGTCCGAGCCTCTACATTTGCCAGCAGCAGATGGGCGCCCACCGCCAGCGCGGGCTCGTCGCCGGCTGTCACGTCGACGATTACGATGCCGGCCTGATCAAGAAGCATGAGAAGACGCGCAAGGACAAGGAGGACGACCGCACCCGTTTGATTGATACGCTCAGCGCCGACACCGGCCCGGTGTTTCTCACCTATCGCGATGCCGCCGCGGTCACGGCCATGGTGGAGGCGAAGACGAAGGAAAAGCCGCAGCACGATTTCACGGCACCCGACGGGATCCGCCACACCGTCTGGCGAATCAGCGATCCGGCTGGTTGGGTCCAGGCCTTTGGGGCGGTCCCGGTCACCTACATTGCCGACGGCCACCATCGGGCGGCGAGCGCCGCGCGCGTCGCCCGCTTGCGCCGCGAGCGGAACGCGCAGCACACCGGAGGCGAGGAGTACAATTGGTTCCTGTGCGTGCTCTTCCCCGCGAGTGAACTCAAGATTCTGCCGTACAATCGCATCGTGCCGAATCTCCACGGCCGGTCGCCCGCGGATTTCCTCGCGCAGGTGAAGGCCACCTTCGGCTTGCGGGAAGACGCGTCGCCGACCCCCGGCGCAGTGGGCGAGATCAGGATGTATCTAGACGGAAAGTGGTACGGGCTGAAATGCCCCGTCGATCCCAAGGCCGATCCGGTTGGCCGGCTGGACGTGAGCGTGCTCCAGGATCGGCTGCTCGCGCCGTTGCTCGGCGTGGACGATCCCCGCACCAGCAAGCGCATCGACTTCGTCGGCGGCATCCGGGGAACCGGCGAGTTGGTCAAGCGCGTCGATGCCGAAGGCGGCGTGGCGTTCTCGCTCTATCCGGTGACGTTGGCGCAGTTGATGGACATAGCCGATGCCGGGCAGATCATGCCGCCGAAGAGCACCTGGTTCGAACCGAAGCTCCGGTCGGGATTGTTCATCCACACGTTCTGAGGCGGCAGTTGAACCGCGAAGTTCGCGAAAAGGCGCGAAGGCGGAGGGGGGCCGGCGCCGAGGGCGCGGAAGAGTGTTTGGCCCGAAGACAAGGGCCACGCCCCTGCACGTCTTTGGAGGGGCGAGATGATTCTGGGGAGGGCCGAGCTCGGCCCTCCACCTTGGAGAAACAGTTCTCTGGAATCCCGCGGCGCGCCGAACCAAGCCATTCCGCCTGAAGGCGGGACTACCAACCCAGGCTGACTCGCTGGCCAGCCCTCAGCCACCCAGTTTTCGTCTCGCTTCGGCGGGAACTTCGACGCGCGTCGTGCCCACGTCGCGGATCACGGTGAGGGTCGTCTGGTTCACGGTGACCCGCTTGGTGCCAAGACCGATTTTGATCGCGAGCACACCCTTCAGCCTCACCTGATATCGCTGCACCATTCCCGCGCGCATCCAGATCGTGAAAGTGCCCGCACCCTGCTCGGGCGTGATCTCGGGCTGGCCGTCGCGCACGAGGAGGAGTTGGGCACCGAGTTCGGTCAACGAGCCGGTGAGGACATCGCCGTCCGCCCGCAGATTCGTGCCGCTGCTGACGATGACACCCAGATCCTCATGCGGGTGGCTGATGCCCATCTGGAGGTTGCTGTAGGCGCGACGGCCGCGATCGTCGTCGACCTTTGGCATGGGGAGGATTGATCCGCCCCCGGCTGTCGCGGCGCCGGGGATGGTGAGGATCAAACCGGGCAGGCCCATCCCGTCGGTGCCCAGGATCGGTTCGCTGTCCCGGACCATCGGTAGCTCGTCGATCGTCATCCAGCCCGTATCGGTGGCGAGGACACACTCCACGTTGCCGCGATAGATGGCGTCCACGAGGTTGTCGGTGGCCCCGCGTCCGAGTCGGCGGCGCACGGAATTCACGATTGGCATCCTGGCTTGGGTGAAACCGTCCGGCGTGGTCTTGCCCACGATGTCGTAGGTGCGGGCATCGTCGTCGACCGTGGAAGTCCAGCTATAGTTCGGACGCTCCGACAAACGCATCGCGATCACGATGCCCTCGTCCACGGGCCCGGCAACCAGCGACGGGCCGGCCAGGCAGGCGAGCGCGACGCAGGTTAGGGCAGGAAGGTTCATGGGGCGGCCGGCGGCGCGGCGGTGATGTCGCACGGGACTCACCGGCGATCAAGCCTGTGGTGGGAGGCGAAAGACGATATCCGTGGCTGCGAGCGTGAGCGAGTGGCGGCCCGAGGCTCGATGGTCGGACGCAGAGACCGCGCCCGGCCCACGGATTGGGTGGCGATTAAGGGAACAACCCTCGGCTCTGTTTCGCGTCGGCGACGCGCTTGATGCCGAGCGTGAGGGCGGCGAGCCGGCGGCTGAACTGGAACTTCTTCTTCTGGGCGTCGACTGAGAGCTTCGCCTTGTCGAGCATCGCGAAGAGCTTCGTCATCACCTCCTCGCGGTCCCAGTAGAAGTTCGAGAGATTCTGCAGCCACTCGAAGTAGGAGACGATGACGCCGCCGGAGTTGCAGAGGACGTCCGGGATGACCTCGATGTCGCCGCGCTCGTCGATGATCTAGTCCGCGGCATTCGTCGTCGGGCCATTGGCCGCCTCGGCCAGCATCCGGCATTTCAATTGGGCCGCGTTCTTCTCGGTGATGACTCGCTCGAGGGCCGCCGGGATCAGCACGGTGCACTTCAGCTCGAGCAGTTCCGCGTTCGTGATCGGATCGCCGCCTTCGAAGTCGCGCAGGACTTTCTGGGAGCGCACGTAGGTGAGCGCCTTTTCGATGTTGATCCCTTTGGGATTATGGAAGGCGCCCGTGTGATCCGAAATGGCGATGATCTTCGCGCCGTACCCGACGAGGGCGCGGGCGGTTTCGCTGCCGACGTTGCCGAAGCCTTGGATCGCGACCGTGGCCCTGCCGATCGGCACCTTCAGGTCGCGAAGGTACTGTTTCACGAGGTAGGCGACCCCCTCGCCGGTGGCCTCGCGGCGGCCCTGCGATCCGCCGAGCGCGATTGGCTTGCCGGTCACGATCGCGGGTTCGAGGTGGCCGACATGGTTGGATTAGGTGTCCATCATCCAGCCCATGATCTTCTCGTTGGTGCCCACATCCGGCGCTGGCACGTCGACGTGTGGGCCAAGAAAGTTCACCATCTCCTGCATGTAGCGACGGGAGAGGTGTTCGAGTTCAGTCTCGGAAAGCGTGTGGGGATCGACGATCACGCCGCCCTTGGCACCGCCATAGGGGAGACCGACGAGCGACGTTTTCCAACTCATTCACATCGAGAGCGCGGCGACCTCACCGAGGGTCACGCTCTAGTGAAAGCGGATGCCGCCCTTCGAAGGACCCGTCGAGAGGTTGTGCTGTACGCGATAGCCCTCGAAAACGGTGACGCTGCCGTCCTGCCGGCGAATCGGCAGTGAAACCGCGAGGCAGCGGCGCGGATACTTCGTGCGGTCGCGGAGCGTATCCGGAAGGCTGATGGCATCGGCGGCCTTGTCGAACTGTCGGCAGGCCATCCGAAACACCTCGGAGTCGTAAAGGGAAGAGACGATGGCTTTGGACATGGAACCGGGAAGTCGGGCTTGGACAGGCGGTAGGAACTGAGCGCCTTCACGCTGGCCAGAGTTGCCGGTTTAGCAATTGGCTTCCGGGAAGCCGCGGTTTGAATCATTGGCGAATACGCGCGCTTCCCGGGAGGGAATCGAGTGCAACGGACCATTATGAAACGGGGATTACATCGATTGACGCAGGGAACGTGGCACCGGGTCAGCCTGGCGAAGGACGGCGCGTGTCCGGGTGGAGGGACGTGGGCATGATCGGTGTGCTGTGGGATTTTCTGCGCTGGCTCGGCCAAAAATTCGCCGCGGTGATCCTGATCGCGGGCCTGAGTCTCGCCGCGGGCGGCCTGTGGCTCTTCCTGAAGGACAACGTGGATTTCGACCTTTGGCGGCAGGAGGTCATTCGCTCCGTCAACGGCGAGCGTACGAAGGTTCGCGAGGCGATGGCTGATGTGGAAAAACGAATGACCAGGATTTCGGCCGAAATTTCGGCGGAGGAGGAGCGCGGCAAGCAGGCCGACCGGGTGATCGCGCAGCTGAGGAAATTGGAAAGCGCCTGGGATCGCTACGTGGGCAATCCGGAGCAACAGAAGGCGAACGCGGAACAGATCCAGAAGATGACCGCGCTGCGGCTC
Organism: Opitutia bacterium; assembly: GCA_947442255.1. The sequence goes on along the minus strand of CANEVO010000054.1, from coordinate 21,189 downwards.
CACGTCACCCAACGGCGGGAAGCGATCCAGCAGGAATTCACCCGCACGACTTGGGAACGCGACGGACTCGAGATCGCCCTCGGCAAGGTGGAGGTGCGGCTGCAGGAATTGGAGGCGCAGCAGTCACGCGTGCAGCATTATCTCGAGCGCACCTGGAATCATCCGATCGGGCGCGAGCCGTGGCAGATGGCGACCAAGTGGTGGCTGCTCACGGCGCTGCTGTTCTATTTCTTTGGCCCGACTCTCGGCAAACTGGGGCTCTACTTCATCGTGGCGCCACATATTGCCCGCAGTCGTCCGGTGCGGCTGCAGCGTGAGGCGGCGGAATTGCCGGCCGTTAGCGTCAGTCAGGTCTCGGCCGAGATCCCTCTCGGGCCGGGCGAGCGCTTGTGGGTGAAGGAGAAATTTCTCCAGGCCTCCGACGAAGGTCTCCGGCGGAAGGGCCGGTACCTCCTCGACTGGCGCGTGCCGTTCACCTGCCTGGCGGCGGGCCTCGTCGAATTGATTGAATTGGCCAATGCCGGCGAGGCCGAGCGGCGACTCACGCTATCGAACCAGTCCGATCCGCACAGCGAACTTGCGGTGATCTCCCTCGTCGAGGGCACCTCGCTGATCCTGCGACCGAGCTTCCTTGCCGGCGTCGTCCTCGCCGACCACCGCACGCGACTCGTGATGCGCAAGCGGTGGCAGTTCTTCCGCTGGCAGTCGTGGGTGACGCTCCAATTTCGCTTCTTCGAGTTCGTCGGGCCCTGCCGGCTGATTGTGGCGGGCCGGCGCGGCGTGCGCGTCGAGCGATTGGTGGCGGGCGCCGGGGGCGAGGTCGCGGCCCGGCGGACCAACCAGGATGCGACGATCGGTTTCACGCCGAATCTCGACTACCGGCCGGCGCGCGCGGAGACGTTCTGGAGTTACTATCGCGGGATGAATCCACTCTTCGACGATCTCTTCACCGGACAGGGAATTTTTCTCTGCCAGCAGGTGGCGGATGGCGACGAGGCCAAGTCGGCCCGGCGGTTCTGGTCCGGGGTGCGCGGGGGCGCGATGAAGCTGATGGGGATGTGAGCGCGCGGCGCCGTCGCGATATTTCTTGAGCAAGGAAGTCCATCGTTATTTATGAAATCCACCCTGAATCGCATCGAACATCAGCGTCCGCTGTAAATCGCACCCGCATGTTCAGCCTGACCCCAAGCGAGTCTATCGCACCTGCGCCGCCAAGCCTGCCTGTCCTTCAGTCCGGAGGGCGGTGGCGTGGTGGCGTGGCGGGCCGGCACGGGGGCGTCGTCCTCGCGCTGAGCATGGCGATCGTCGTCGGCGGGCTGACCCGGGTCGCCTTGCTGATGTACTCGGCGCGGGAAGTGTCGTGGGATCTGAGCCTGGTCGCCGCCTTTGCCTGGGGAACGCTGTTCGATTTCGCGGCGAGCCTTTGCTGGGCGGCGCCGCTGGCCATCGCACTGGCTGTGCTGCCGGCGCGATTCTTCGAGTGGGCGTGGGGGCGCGGCGTGGCGCACGTCGTCCTGATGGCGATTCTCTACGGCCTGCTCTTTGGGGCGGTCGCGGAGTGGTTCTTCTGGGAGGAGTTTGGCGTCCGCTTCAACTTCATCGCCGTCGACTATCTCGTCTACACGACCGAGGTAATCGGTAACATTCGCGAATCGTACCCGATGCCGGCGATCTATGCGGGACTCTTCCTGCTGACTTGCCTCGGTTACTGGCTGCTCCACCGGACGGGCGCTGTGAACCGGTGGCTGGCGACGGCCGCGACGCCGGTGACCGCCCGCTGGCGAGGGGCGGCGGCCTGGACTGTGGGGGCCCTGATTCTCGGTCTCGGCCTGAGCGAAACCCACCTGCCCGCGTTGGCCAACAGTTACAACCGGGAGCTGGCGAAGGACGGCCTCTGGTCGCTCTTCGCGGCCTTTCGCGGCAACCAGCTCGATTACGACGAGTTTTATCCCACCATGTCGGTGGATGCCGCCTTCGAGCGGATGCACGGCCTGCTGGCGCCGGACCGGGACACGCCGCTCGCGGATGATCCCCGCGATTTGCTGCGGATGGTGCGCCATCCCGGACCCGAGCAGCGGCTCAATGTCATCCAAATCACGGTCGAGAGCCTCAGCGCGGAGTTCCTTGGACGGTACGGGAACAAGGATGGGCTGACGCCGAACCTCGATGCGCTTGCCGCTCATTCCCTGGTCTTCGATCGGTTCTACGCCACGGGCACGCGGACGGATCGGGGCATGGAGGCCCTGACGCTGTCGGTTCCGCCCACGCCCGGCCGTTCACTCGTGAAGCGGCCGAACAACGAAAACCTCTTCACGCTTGGCTCCGTGTTTCGCAGCCGCGGGTACAAGACGGCATTTATTTACGGCGGCTATGGGTACTTCGACAACATGAATCACTTCTTTGGGGGGAACGGCTACCGGGTCGTGGACCGCAATCTCGTGGTCAAGGGTGACATCACCTTCGCGAATGCGTGGGGCGCGTGCGACGGCGACCTCTTCCGATGGGCGCTGCGCGAGGCGGACCGGGATTATGCCGTGGGCAAGCCTTTCTTCCACTTCGTCATGACGACGTCGAACCACCGTCCGTTCACGTATCCGGAGGGCAAGATCGATCTGCCGTCGAAGACCTCGGGGCGCTCCGGCGGCGTGAAATATACCGACCATGCGATCGGGGAACTGCTGCGCGCCGCGGCGGATCGGCCGTGGTTCAAGAATACGATCTTTGTCATCGTGGCCGACCATTGCGCCTCGAGCGCGGGCCGGACGGAGCTGCCGGTCGACCGTTACCATATTCCACTCCTGATTTATGCGCCCGGCGGCCAGGTGAAGCCCGGAGTGGTCGGCACGCTCACCAGCCAGATCGACTATGCTCCGACGCTCCTCGGGCTGCTGGGCTGGAGTTATCCGAGCCGCTTCTTTGGGCGCGATGTGTTGGGACCCGCGGCGGCGGCCCATGGGCGGGCCTTGATCGGCAACTACCAGAAGCTCGGTCTCTACCGCGGCGACGAAGTGGCAGTGCTGAAGCCGGTGCGGAGTGCCACCACGTTCCGTTACGAATTTGGGAAGAAGGAGATGATGCCGGCGGCGGCTGATCCAAATCTGATCGAAGACGCGATGGCCTACTACGAAACCGCGAGCTGGCTCTTCAAGCACGGCCGCCAGCGGGAGTTGACCGCGGCAGAAATCAAACGGTACGCCGCACCCTGACAGACGGTCCATGGGTGTCGGCCGTCGCTCGCTCCAGGCCCGTTCTCCCTTGTGAATTGAGGGCCGGTCGACGACGGGCATTCCCACCGGTTTCGCCTCAATCGGCGCTGAGAGACCTCCGTCTGCACCCTTCCGCTCAGCCGGAGCGCTCGATCTGGAATGGATGGTTCGTGAGCCCCGCCTGTCGTCGCTTGAGGTCGGCAACGACATAGCGCTGGGACAGCATCTCGACCAGCTCATCGACATCCCGCTCCTCGACATAATGGAGGCGGGCGTGGGCCCGCCGGGTCCCGGCAAAGCGATTTGCGGAGGAGTGATACGGAGGCGACGGCGGGCATTACCTCTGCCGGCGCCGCGATCGTCATCCAATCGTCCGCGTGGGCAGGGCCGGTACGAGGGCGGAGTAGAGCGGACAGCGGTCGCGGTCGACGGTCTGGCCGGAGCGATACTGGCCGAGCATCTGGGCGGAACGCTGCGCGAGCATCCGGCGAACTTCCCGGCGCCGGCCTTTTTCCCGGGGGATGCTCATCCGATCATAGCCGGTGGTTTGATGGCGCAGCCAGGCGATGGTGGCCGCCTCGGCCCGAGCGGGGAGGGGAATGCGCCGGGTCCGCGCCACGGTGCCGCTGCCCACGGGCGTCGCATGAGCCCCGATTAGCCCGGCCAGGGTGTCCGCGAGCAGCGCGTGCTGGGGATGAAAATTCAGGAACGTTACCACGGCCGCGGTGAAGTCCTCCGCATAGTCCTCTTCCGCGGCGACGCGGCGCTGGCGGCTGGCGCCCAGGCGGCGGAGATAGGCGGGATTTTTGCACTCGGCGGCGCGTTCCGTCCGCAAGGCTGCAATTCGCGCCGCCGGCGCCCAAATCCCGCGGGAGAACCTCTTGCGGCCTTTCACCTCAATCACGGTGATCGTCTGCCCATCCTCCTTGATCCGCCGGCTCAGGGCAGCGTCGCCCGGCGGCAGCAAATCCCAGTCGTCTGGCACAAGTTCGAGGGCGCCTCGCTCGTTCAACACCTGGCGGGGTAGCGGAGATGGTCGGACTTCGCGGGCGACCGGGGCGGAAGGGAGCACAGGTGGCAAGACCAAGGTATGAGTGATCGCACTACAGGGTAGCGATGCGGGGCGGCCGGATGCCGGGCCGCGCGATGATCTCGATGTAGAGGGCGGTGGCGCCCGCCGCGACGGCGGCGTCAATTACGGCGCTGAGTTCGTCAACGGCGGCGGTGGCGGCGGTGGCGCGGTCCGGGCCGGCCTTACAGGCAAAAGTCCACTCGGTGAAGCCCTCCGGAAGTTTCTTGCGGCGCTCGCGTTTAACGTACTTGCGCACGTCACCTTTCACGGCCTCCACCACGCGGGCGTCGACCTTGCCGGGAATCTGGAGCGGAAACGTTTTCTGCATGAAAGGTGAGTATCGGGTGCGGCGCGCGGGGGGAACAGCACATTATCGTCATTCGTGTCCGACACGCGGGAGTCGTAGTCCGAGGGCGCAGTCGGGTGAAGGGTTCCATTTCGACCCGGATAAAAGGCTCGAACCGGGTCCGCCGCGTCGCCACCGGAGCAGATTGGCCGGGCCATCGCCATCGTCCCGGATACCCAGCGCGTCACCAAAGTGAGCCCCGGGATGACGATCGATCCGCTGCAGCCGGGTTCGCCGCGTGACGATGGGGCGAAGATCGAGCCACAGAACGCCAAGACCGGCAAATCGCCGACCATCGGCGCCGCCGAGTCAGGCGTCCGCGAGATTCTCTGCGCCGAAGCCAGGCTGGCTTCGGCGCTTTTGGTGCGCGCACAAACTGCGTCGCTCCGTCCGGGCACAAAAAACCCGGCGGCGCGAGCCACCGGGTTGGAAAATGACAGGCGAAGCAGTCTTAGCTCTTCTTCGCTTCCTGAACGGAGTCGGCCTTCTTGTGCTCGCTGACGACCGTGACGGACTTGCCGATGAGATCTTCGAGCTTCGCAACCTTGCCGGTGGCGTCCTTGGTCTCGGTGCTTGGCGTGAGGGTGATCTCGGCGGTGCTGCCGGCGAGTTGGACGACGATGGACTTCGAATCCTTGTTATAGGATTTGAGCGTGCCGGAATCGGTGACCTTCTTGCCGCACATGGCCTGGGCCGAACCGGCGGCAATGATGGAGGCAACAAACAGGGCGATGATTTTCTTCATTTTAGTATGGTTTAGGACTGTCGTGGGCTTCGAGGGGTAACTCCGGGTTAATCCCGGGAGACCGGTGACCCTACGGCGTGCCCAGGGGAATGCAAGCGGCGGGTGGCCTAGGATCGCCGGGGGGCGATTTAACAGATCGACGATGATTGCAGGGTTTGTCGTTCGCAACGGGCCCGCTACCTCGTGGATTTGGGGCCTGCCGACGGGCGGAGCCCTACACCAATGGGCTTCGGCGCGAACGCCGCCGCGATGCCGCGGCCGAAATTCTGCTGACTCAGCTCGGACCGGCTGACAAGACCACAGCATGTTTCCGGTGTTAACCCCTGGCCGGTGGCCGTTGCTCCTGCTGCTCCTCGGCGTGATGGCACGTCTGGGAGCGCATCCGATTCCGGACATTCCGGTGCGTGGTTTCTTCGACCTGGACGGCCAGGCCCGGATCGAGATTGAGATCGATGTCCGGTTTTCGGCGGCGGATCCGAACACCGATCCCTACCTCGTGCAGGCCGAGTTCGAGAAACTTCCGCCCGGCCGGCGCGCCGAGTTGATTGAACACGCCCGGACGTTCGCGACCGACTCCGTGGCCTATTATTTCGAGCCGACCGGCCAGTTCCTGCCGGACTTTCAATTCAGTTTCACCGGCATGGGTGGCGGTGAACTGCGGCTGCCCGACGACCCCGTGGTGCTGACCGGGCGCTGGACGACGCGACTGGCGGCCGGTCTGAACGGGTTCCGGATCGAGGCCCGTCCCCAGGGCAAGTACAGCATCGTCCTGGTCAACACTCTGGGCGCCCAGCAGGTGCAGCGGGTGAACGTGCTCTTTCCCGGCGAGTCGAGCTACACGCTCGATCTGACGAATCTCGGCGGCGTCCTTGCCACGACGCCGGTGGCCGGGTCGGTCGGCGTCTCGGGTGGGATGTGGGAGACGTTCGTCGATTTCATCCGGCAGGGCTTCGTGCACGTCATCCCGCTCGGGTGGGATCACATGCTCTTCGTCCTCGGCCTGTTTCTCCTGAGCCGACAATGGCGACCGCTGCTCCTGCAGGTCACGACCTTCACCGTGGCCCATACGCTGACGCTCGGTCTCGCGACGCTGGGCCGGGTGTCCATCCCGGGTGCCGTGGTCGAGCCGGTGATTGCCGCCAGCATCGCGGTGATCGCGTTGGAGAACATTTTCCGGCCCAAGTATTCCCCCGGGCGACTGGCTGTGGTGTTTGTCTTCGGCCTCGTTCATGGTCTCGGCTTCGCGGGCGCCCTCCAGGAATTGAATCTCCCTGCGACCTCGCTGATGGTCGGGCTGCTTGGGTTCAACCTTGGCGTCGAGTTCGGCCAGATCGGCGTCATCAGCCTTGCCTGGCTCGCGACGCGCTGGCTGAGGCGCGAAGACCTTTACCGGAAGCTGGTCGCCGTGCCGGCCTCCGTTGCGATCGCCGGATTCGGCCTCTGGTGGACGGTGCAGCGGATCGCGGGCTGAGCCCTACTTTCCGCTTTTTCCATATCCCTGCCAGACCCACTCCAACGCCTGCGGCAGGGTCTGCGCTTTCACGGGCCGGTCGCTGTGACCGGCGTCGAGGGAGAAAACGTATTGGTAGTGATAGCCCTTGGCCTTCAGGACCGCGGCCATCCGGTGATTCGCCCCGACCCAGTCGTGCATCTCGTCGCGGAGTGTATTCGGATTCAGGAGATCCCGATCTCCGACTTGCATCCACAGCCGGATCGGCTTCCGCGGACTGTTCGGAATGATCTTCCGATGATACTCCCACGCGCCGCCTGGCGTCTCGGAGTTGAACGGTGATTGCTGATTCACGTACGTGCCCGAGTAGGCTATGACACGCCGATAGAGCTCGGGATGATACCAGGCCATGGTGAACGCGGCCACGCCGCCGGAGCTGTTGCCCATCGTCGCGCGGGCCTCGGGATCCCTGGAAACTTTCACCCCGCAGTTCTGCTCCACGAAAGGCAGCACCTCGGCCTCGACGAACTGCGCGTAGAGGCCGGACATCGTGTCGTATTCGAGACCGCGCTGGCTGCCCTGGGCGTCGCCGCCGCCGTTTTGGATCATCACCGCGACGAGTGCGGGAATGCGCCGCTGCGCGATGAGATTATCAAGGACGACGGGCAGGTTGTTGTCCGGTCCGTCCTGCATCACGAGCAGCGGCGCCGGCGTCCCTGCCACGTAGTTCGCCGGCACGTAGACCGTCACAGACCGCGTGTAGGGCTTCGGCCAGGTCTGCACCTTGGTCAGATCCGGCGGCATGTAATTGTCGGGGCCACCCGGTGGCACCTTCGTGATCCCGGGGAAAATTTTGCTGTCCTCCGACTTCATCGTGAGCCGGTGCACGGTGCCGCGCGGCACGCCTTCGACCACCGTTAACTCCGGGGCCGGCACATAGACGGGCCCGATGATGAAGTCGCCGTCCGCGTTGACGGGCGGGTTCGCCCCCGGGGCACCCTCGAGTTTCGCGGCCTCGCCCGATTTGATGCCGGCCGGCGTGAAGACGGGCGCACCGGGGCCATTGGCCGGTCGGGTGGGCGGCCGCGGCCGGGCGTCAGCAGCGAAGGCCGGCAGCAAGAGGGTCGGGGCGAGGACGGCGACGAGCGCCGCGCAGCGAAGCAGGGTGAGACGATTCATGGGATGAGATCAGGATTGGCCGGTGGCACGGGTCTCCCGACCCGGGCAGACCGTGAGGAAACGCAGTTCAGAAATTCAGGATCGAACGTTAGTCATGGATCGGGAGACCCATGCCACTCGGTCAGACTCAGATCCCCGCCAGCCGCGTCTGCGCATCTCCGAATTGGTCGAGCTTCACGCCCATCCGATCCATCAGCGAAAGGTAGAGGCTGCACAGCTTGCGGTTGTCGTTGCCGGCCTCCGTGAAGTCGAGGACGCGGCCCGTCTCGAGCGTGCCGCCGAGCCCGCCCGCGGTGAGCAGCGGGACCTTGTTGCTGTCGTGATTCTTGCCGGACCACATGTTCGACATGAACACGAGGCACGAATTATCCAGCACCGTGCCTTCGCCCTCGGGCATGCTCTGCAGCTTTTCGATCAGGTAGGCGAACTGGCTGACATAGTACTTGTTGATCCGCATGAACGCGTCGTCCTCCTCGTGGCTCGCGAGATGGTGGGCGAGCTTCGCGTCGAGGAAGGGGTAGAAGAGCCCCGAGATATCGCGACAGAGCAGCAGCGTCGCGAGCCGCGTCTTGTCGGTCTGGAAACCGAGCGCGACGATGTCGCACATCAGCCGCATGTGTTCGCGAATGTCCTCGGGCAGGCCGTTGTCGGGCCGTTTCATGGTAATCGCCATTCGCGGATCGCCCTTGGCATTCGCGTCGGCGCGGGCCTTGGCGGCGCGCATGTTCTCGGCGCGTTTTTCGACTTCGCGGACGCTGGTCAGGTATTCGTCGATCTTCGCCTTGTCCGCCGCGCTGACCTGCCGGCCCAGCGAGGCGGCCTGGTCCTTCACGCGGTCGAGGACGCTCTGGTTGCGCTGCTGGCCGCGGTTGTCGAAGAGGCTGTCAAACGCGAGCGAGGGATAGACTTCCATCGGCACGGGTGACGTCGGGCTCTGCCACGAGATGTGTGAGCTGTAGGCCATCGAGAAGTTGGTCTCGTGGTAGCCGGTGACGGGTTGCTCACAGCCGAGCACCATGCTCGGTTGCACGGTCTGATCGCCAAGGTGGCGGGCCAGCACCTGGTCCATGCTCACCCCGCCGTGCAGCTCCGCGCCCTTGGTGAGCGGCGCACCGGAGAGCAGATTGCCCGTCATGCCGGGGTGGATGCCCACGCCGACGGCGGCTTGGTTGTAGAGGCCCTTGATGAAATTCACCTTGCCCTTCACCGATTCGAGCGGGGAGAGCGTCTCGCCGAGTTCCATCGCCGCGCCGGTGCCGGTCGCGGTCCAGTATTTCGGATTCACGCCATTGGCCATGAACAGCACGGCGAGCCGCTTCGGCGCGGGCGGCAGCGCGCCGCGGGTGGCCGGCTCAGCACCCCAGACGGGCAGCGACTCGAGCCACGGAAGTGCCATGACGACCCCGGCGCCCCGGAGAAACTGCCGGCGGGAATGCTGGTGCGGATTCACGGTGGGGTAGATTTTCATGGGGTCTGCGTGTAGGCGGGGTCGGACGAGACGCGTTTGTGCAGGAACTGGGGGCTGGTGACGATGGCCTCGACGAGCGTCGAGAAACGGTAACCGTCGGCGGCGAGCTCTTGCCGCAGGGGGGCAATCACCAGATCGTCGGCGGGGCGGAGGGTGCGGCCCAGCGCGAAGACCATCAGCTTGCGGGCGAGATTGTCGAGAAACTCATGCTCCACCTTGGAGCGGAAATAGGTCTGCAGTCCGGCGAGTCCGGAGCCCTCGCTGCCATCCGGGAAGACGGCGGTGGTTTCCGCGGGGCGGCCGGCGAGGTCGGTGGTCCGGATTTCGCCGACCGGCCCGAAGCCCTCGAAGACGAGCCCGAACGAATCGAATTTATTGTGGCAGCTCGCGCAGCTCTTGTCCTCGCGATGCCTGGCGAGGGTCTCGCGGAGCGTCAGCTCGCCGAGCTTGGTCTCGTCGGTAGGGAGCACGGGAACATTGGGTGGCGGCGCCGGGATGCGCTGCCCCAGCAATTTCGTCACGACCCAATGCCCGCGCTTCACCGGGCTCGTGCGCAGGCCGGGAGCGTGCTTGGTCTGGAAGACCGACATCGGCAGCAGCCCGCCGCGTTGGAACTGGTCGGCGTTCTCCACCTTCGTCCAGGTGCCGGCCGGACCCTCAGGCGCAGGCATGCCGTAGTGCTGCGCGAGCAGCGAATTGACGAAGGTGTGCCCGCCATAGACGAAATCGAGGACCGAGCCGTCGCGCTGTACCAGATCGACGATGAAGCGAATCGGTTCCTCGAACATCGCCGCGCGGAGTTCGTTGGTGAACGCGGGGAAGCGCTCGCGGTCGACCGCGTTGTGCTCCTCAAAGCGGCGAATATCTAGCCAGTTGCCGCCGAACTCCGTCGCGAGTCCGCGGACGCGATCGTCGCGCAGCATCCGGCGGGCCTGGGCCACAAGCACCTCGGGCTGGTGCAGATCGCCCGCGGCGGCGTGGGCGAGGAGTTCGTCGTCGGGCATGCTCGCCCAGAGGAAGTAACTGAGCCGGTTCGCCAGCTCGAAACCGGAGAGCGGCTGCACCCCGCGGTCGTTCGGGCTGCCGGGTCGCGGCAGATCCACGCGGTAGGTGAAGGCCGGCGACATCAGGACACTCACGATGGAATCGCGAATCGCATCCTCGTGGCTGAGTTCCTCGGTGCGAAGCCGCCGGTAGAACGCGAGGACTTCGTCGCGCTCCTTTGCGCTCAGCGGACGTCGTGACGCGCGTTCCGCGAACGCCACGAGCGACTGCAGATGCGCGGGCTCGGCGGCCAGTTGCGCTGCCTCGAGGGCGCGGATCGAGGCGTTGATGGTGGTGAAGTAGTCGCGCACCGCCTGCATCGGCTTCGCCTCGACCTCGAGCCGCTCCGCCTTCGCGATATAAGCCGCGGCCAGGAGCTTCAGCTTCGGCTCAGTCGTGATGTCGTCATCCTCGGAGCGGAAGCCGTGAAACTCCGGCGTGTTCATGTAGCTCGGCGGCTCTGCGCGCTCAAACCAGATGAACTGCCGGAACTGGCGCAGCGGCGCGTGGGTGATGAAGTCCAACTCCTGCCACAGCCGGTCGAGTTCGCGCTGCTGCGGCTGATCCAGGACCATGTCATAGAGTGGCCGATCGTCGCGGAAATAGCCCATCTGGCTGTGAAACCCGGCGGTGAGCAGCCGGTGACCCGCGAGGTCGGACGCGATCTCCTTCGGATTGGTCAGGAACATTCGGGCGCGCTCGGAGATGTAGAATGCATCCGGGAATACCGCGCAGAAGTCCTTGAACGCGGCCTCAAAGCGGGCGCGCTCCGGATCGGCGGCCGGCACCTGCATCGCGTGATCCGCGAACTCCTTCAGGTCCACCTCGAGTGCGTTGCCCGCGTAGCTCGTGCGGCTGACGGCGTACTGTTCGTCCTTCCAGAGGACGAGGGTCTGCGATCCGGCGGCGATTTTTCGATTGGTTGCCAGGTTGGCGAACTCGACCTTCACCAGCGGGCGCAACTTGGCGATGAAGTCGCGGATCTCGCCGCACCCCGCGGCCACCTGTTCAGGTTCACGGCCGGCCGCCGGAGCGGGGAGGGCGCGCCACCGCGCCTGAATCGCCGCGATCGGGCCGAGGTCCGCCGGGGCGTTCAGCGTGGTCCAAAGCGTTGCGAGATACTTCGGGCTGAGTTTCGCGTCGCGGGCGAAATCGGCGAGGGTCGCGCGGTCGCGACCGAGGGCGACCCGGTGCTGGAACCGCCACGCCGCGGCCAGGAAGTCAGCGTAGTCGAGTTTCTGCTTCAGATAGAAGTCGACCACGCGATGGACGGCGTACTTGTCGCGGTCCTCGTCGGTGGTCATCGGATACGGCGCGAACCGCAGCCCGTCCGGAGTGAAGACCACGTGATCGGCGACGGTCCGGGCCGCATCGAGGTACTTGGTGACGAGCGACGGCGACATCGCGAGCGACTCGCCGGAGTTGTCGAAGCCCGCCTCGTTGGCCGGATCGACCGGGAATTCCCGGGTCGGCCGGATATCGACGCGGGTGAGATCGCGGATGGTGTAATCGTATTCCGCATTGCTCAGCCGGCGCGCCAGCACGATGCCGGGGTCGCCCGCGTTGCGCTGCACCTCGTGGGTGTGCATCGCCTCGAGCCAGGCCACGACCGGCTGCTGTTGCGCGGGGGTAGGGTGGACCTTGGCGTCGTCGGGCGGCATCTCGCCGGCCTGGATCCGCTCGAGCACCTGGTCCCAACGGCGCGGGTCGGACGTCACGGCGGCCAGCGTCTTGACCGAGCTGAGATCGAGTTCCGCCTCGGGGCTGTCACCGCCGTGGCATTCCACACAGTAAGTCTCGATGAAGGGACGGACGGTCTGGTGGAAACCGGTCTCCAGTGGCTTCGGCACCGCAACGGTCGCCGCGGCGACGACGGTTGGCGAGGCGAGTTGCGGGCCGGTGCACGCGACCCACAGGAGCGGGACAGCGGCGATGGCCAGCGGGGTGAGGACGAAAGCCAGAAGGCGATTGCGCATCAGGAATGGGGGCAGGGGTGCGGCCGCAGAGCCGGCGGGTAGGTGGTAAAAAGAGGAGGGGGTCGAATCGAGTCAATCGTGGGCGCCGTCGATTCCGGTCGAATGGTCGACGGCTAACCTTGCACGACGGAAGCGGTCCAAGGTTTTGGGTATCCGCGAACGGATGCCACTCGGATCCCTGCCGAATCCTGTTCATCCTCTCCCCTGTCCTGTCCCTCCTGTCCAAACTCAGGGCCGCCGGTCCGAGACCGGCGCCACGATGAACGGTCGCTTGCAGGGTCGGGCGAAGTCCGTGAACGTTTGGATGTGATGAAATGGACCTCCCATGGCTGAAGCATCTCCCGGTTCCCGGATTGCAATCCTCGGTGGCGGGATCACCGGGCTGACGGCGGCGTGGCGGCTGCAGAAAGCCGGACTGCGGCCGGTCGTCTTCGAGCAGTCCATCCGGCCCGGCGGAGCGATCGGGGCGCTGCCCACGAAGGAGGGCTGGCTGCATGAGCTCGGCCCCAATTCCCTGCTCGAGGGCGCGCCGGAAGTCGCGGCGTTCATCGACGAGGTCGGGCTCGGCGCGCGGCGCATCTTTGCGTCCCCGGCGGCCCGGCAGCGGTACATCGTTCGCGGCCGGCAACTCGTGGCGCTGCCGACTTCGCCGTTCGGCTTCATCGAGACGAAGTTGTTTTCGTGGCGCGCCAAACGGCACCTGCTCGGCGAACCGTGGCGGCCCCGCGGCCCGGCGGACGATGTGGAGAGCGTGGCGGATTTCGTGCGCCGGCGGCTGGGGCAGGAGTTTCTCGATTACGCGATCAATCCCTTCGTGGCCGGAGTCTATGCGGGCGACCCGGCGCAGCTCTCCGTGCGACACGCCTTCCCCAAGCTGCACGCCCTAGAGCAGGAGCATGGCTCGCTGATTCGCGGGGCGTTGAAGCGCCGCAACACCAGCGGTGGAGCGAAGGGCCGGATCTTTTCGTTTCCGAACGGACTTGAGGAACTGCCGCTCGCGATCGTCGGGCAGCTGGGTGACGCCGTCCGGCTGCAATGCACCGTGCGCGGGATCCGCCGGCAAGGCGCCCGGTGGTTCGTCGACTTTGAACCGATCTCCGGCCGCGCGACCGAGGAATTTGCGGCGGTGGTGTCGGCGCTTCCGGGCGATGCGCTGGCCGCGCTGCGGTGCGACGATATGCCGGAGAGCACCCGGCTCGGCGTGCTCCGTGACGTCATACAGCCGCCGGTGGCCTCGGTGTTCACGGGCTACCGGCGCGAGGCGGTAGCGCATCCGCTCGATGGATTCGGCGTGTTGGTGCCGGAGGTGGAGCCGTTCTCCATTCTCGGCACGCTCTTTTCGAGCACGCTCTTTCCCGGTCGGGCGCCCGATGGCTGCGTGGGCCTGACGACCTTCATCGGGGGCACGCGCCGCCCGGCGCTGGAGCTGCGCGCGGAACGGGATATCCTGCAGCTGGTGCAGGAGGATCTCGCTGCGCTGGTCGGGGTGCGCGGCGAACCGATCTACACGCACATCCAACGCTGGCCGCGGGCCATCCCGCAGTACAACCTCGGTTACGGCCGTTTCAAGGCAGCCATCGGCGCGGTCGAGACGGCAAATCCCGGGTTCTTCGTCGGCGGCAATTGTCGCGACGGCATCTCGATCGCGAACTGCATCGAGTCCGGCCGCCGGCTCGCGGGAGTGACCCAGGGATACCTTCGCTCCACGGGTGACCGACAAATTTCGCCGGCCCTAACCTGAATTAACCACAAAGGCACAAAGGCCGGAGTGTTTTTTGTGCTCTCTGTGTCTTTGTGGTTCACCCGGATTGGGCCGGAGCCAATCAGGCGTTGAACCACCAAGATACCGAGGCAATCCCTCAGTTACCGTACTCCTAACCGGATTGGGCGCGCACGAGGGCGCAGTAAGCCTGCGTCCCTCCTCGGGTCATCGGGCCCGTTGATCATCATGGCTCCCGCCGGCCGGAGACCGGCACTCCGGCGACGACGGGGAGATGCCATTCCCACCCGGGTGTTTGTCCTCCATTAGATGACAAACCGGTTTGGGGCGCATTTTTCCGCTCGCGTTGGCGGCGGGGTTTCGGCGACCCAATCAGCATGCAGTCCATCTTTATCTACGGGGATTCCCTGACTTGGGGCATCGTCCCGGGCACGCGCCGCCGGCTTCCTTTGGCCCAGCGCTGGTCGGGCATCCTCGAAAGCCGGTTCAACGCCGCGGGCCGCAATGTCCGGGTGATCGAGGACTGCCTCAACGGTCGGCGCACCGTCTGGGAGGATCCCTACAAGGCCGGCCGCAACGGGCTCATCGGGCTGCCGCAGCGGATCGAGGTCAATTCGCCGCTCGCGCTGATCATCGTGATGCTCGGCACGAACGACTTTCAATCGAGCCACCAGAACAACGCGTGGCAATCCGCGCAGGGTGTCGCCACGCTGGTTCGTGCGATCCGTTCCGCCCCGATCGAGCCCGGGATGACGATTCCGCCGATCCTGATCCTGGCGCCGCCGGCGATCAAGGATCCGAAGGGCGCGAGCGTGGGACCCAAGTTCGCGGGCGCCGAGGAACGCTGCGTGGGCCTGGCCGCCGCCTGCCGGCAAATGGCCGCGGACGAGAACTGCGCGTTCTTCGACGCCAGCGCCGTCGCCCGGGTCAGTGTGATCGATGGCGTGCACCTCGATGCCGATCAGCACGAACGCCTCGGGCTCGCACTGGTGGAGCCGGTCGCCGCACTGCTTGGGCACCGTTAATTCGTCGCGTCCGGAATTTCGTTCAGGGTGTAGGCCGCGCGGTCGTTCGCCAGCGGGTCGCCCCGCTCGGACGTGATGCCGACATCGAGATCGAAGCGGTAGACGCGGCCCTTGACCAGAGGAGGCAGGACCAGGTCGACCTCAGTCCCGTCAGGTTGCATCTTCACGCTCCTCACGGGCGCCGCCGTCCGGTCGAATTCGCGCGATCCGTAGGCCGAACTGTACTCGTAGCGATAGTGCTCGATCCGGTATGAGATCGCCTCGACGGCCCGTCGATTGGGTGGGGCGGTGAAGCGGATCCGAAAGCCATCGGGCCGGGCGTGAATCGACTGGATCTCAAACGGCACCTCGCCCGTGTACTCAATCGAGTAGAGCGCGCCGCGATCCGGCTGTCGCATCCAGCCGGGCTCCGTGAGACTTCCGACCCACAGCCGGCCCGTCGGATCGAAGGTCACGGTCACCGGCCCGAGCAGTCCGCGGTTCCAGAACGGGAAGCAGGCCCCTTGGTATTGGCCTTTCACCTTCTCCAATTGCGCCCGGATGATCGCGCCGCCTTCCATCACTTCCGCGAGGAAGAAGTGGCCGGCGAACGGCCCGAACTTTCCGGCCGTCGAGTCGTACGTCACGCCGTTGATCGATTTCGCCCAGGCGTAGGGAACCCACACCGCCGTCGGGCCAACCGGCTTCGATCGATGATCCAACTGCTTCGGATTCGGGAAGCCGTAATAGCGATCGGGCACGAGCTGGGACAGCCGGTTGCTCGCCATCCAGTTGCCCTGGTTGTCCGTGAAGAAAACATCCCCGTCCGGTCCTGGCGTCCAGCCGATCGGATTGCGCATGCCGAACGCCACTTCCTCAGTCTTCCAGCCCGACGGATCGGGGATCAGCCGGATCGCGGAACCCGATCCCTTCATTTCCTGCGAGCCCACCGCGTGGGTCGCGAAACTGACAATGTATCCGCCCTTCTTGTCCGGCACCAGACCATAGCCCCAGTCGTACGATTTCGGATCGAGCAACTGCGGGAAGGAGAGCAGGTGCTCGTAACGCTCGGCGACGCCGTCCCGGTCGCCGTCGAGGACGCGCGTCAGGTTGCGCCGGTGCTGCACCAGCAGCGAGTGGCCGTCATGGGCCATCGCCAGGATGTCTTGAAAGTGGGTCCCCGTGAAATCGGTCAGCGTGGCCAGCGAGCCCGGCTTGGCATCGACTTTGACCCGGAAGATTTCCCCGAGTTTTCCGGAAGCCACGTACACCGTGCCCGTCACCGGATCGGTTGCCAGGGCCAGTGGCAGCACGCGGGCTTCGCCCGAAGGCAGACGCGGCAGCGGGTGCTGCACCGCCTGATAACCCGGCCGCCTCGAGGAGCCCGGGAACCACTCGTCCCAGGTGAACCCCGCGGGTTTCACCACGCGCGCCGCCGTGGTCGGCGTCGACTCCAAGTCGTGGACCCATTCCACGCCCACGTTGCGGGCGCCGGCGGCGGGAGCGATCGCGAGGCCGTTTCCGGCCGGTTGCATCAGTCCGGTGGTCCGGACGATCCCGGCGTTTGTCTCCGTCGTGTCCTGCACGCGGCCCGGAGTGAGCCCGAGGCTCGCGCCGGTGGGAATGCCGTCGAAGGTCAGCGTCCGACGCAGCACGGTGCCGCCGCCGGAGTCGATCACGCCCAGCATCTCGCGGCCGGTCACCACTTCGCCCGAGTCAGAGGTGGCGCGCGTCGTAATCTCGATGCTGTCCTGGCGTCGCACGACGTCGACCAAGGTGCGCTTCATCGGATTCCCGTCCCCCGACGCCCCGGAGAGCGTGATGGCATTGGACGCGCCGGTGAACGTCATCGTGCGCCGGCCCTCAAGGCGGAAGCCCCGGATCGCCGCGCGGTCGCGCGAGAGGGTTGTGTCCGACCACAGGCTGTGCGGCGCGAGCGTCGCTTGATCGTACAGCAGCACGCGCCCGTCGGCATAGAGCAACGCGAGGGCCTCGATCAGATCGCCCTCCGGCAGGCGCACTGGGAAATAGGCGAGCCGGGCCGGTTCGCCGGGCGCGGGGCGCGGGATGTCGTCCCATTGGGCGAGCCACTCCTTCAGCTTCGCGTTGTGCGCGGCATTGGCCGCCGAAATCGGGGTTTCCACCACCGGCAGGCGGCTCAGGATGTAGGCGACAACGAGCGCGACCTTCTCCTCGCCCAGGGCGTCCTTCCACGGCGGCATGCCCGTGTCGAGCGAGCCGTTCATGATCGAGGTGAAGATGTCGGCGGGACGGCCGCCGCGGTCCCAGATGTTGTCCGTCAAATCGGAGCCAGCGACAGCGGGATTGCCGGCCTTGCCCCGCAGGTCCTCGAGGTGGCACAGGGCGCAGGTCGTGTTGAAGAGGGTCCGACCCACTGCGAGGTTGGCGGGATTCATGCCCAGATTGCGAAACACTGAGTCATTGATGAGCGTCGGCCCGGTGGCCTGCTGCCGGACGCGCGCGACCGCTTCGTCGACGGCGCGGTCGAAACCAGGCGGGGTGACCGGTGCCTGCGCGTTGAGTCCGGCGATCCCGCAGGCGAGACTGGCCAAGGCCAGGACGACACGGCGGGGGTGGAACCGAGGGGCGGAGTGATTCATGGCCGTGATTTTAAACGTTGGTGGCTGGGTAATCGTGAAGGCGCAAAGGACAGAGAGTGGAAGGGCGACCGTGGGGCACAACGTTATCGGAGATTCGAGCTAGGAGCAGCCGGGGGAAGGGAAAAGGCTGCGCTGCCTGTCATTGATTCGAACAGGGAGGGCGGGAGGTGAAGTTTCAGTAGGCGGCCGAAGAACGCACTTGGTTTGTCATTCTGAGCGTGAGCGAAGAATCCATATCATCGGTGTAACCATACCGCATGGATTCTTCGCTAGCGCTCAGAACGACAATGCGTGAAGCGTCATCGGGAAGCCGCCACCCAACGGATTGCCGTTGGTAACCCGTCTCAGAATGACAAACCAAGCGCGTTCGCCGTCGTACATTTCGGCTGGCCAGCGGGACCGTCACCGCAAGCATTTGCGGATGATGCTGCGACTCTGCCGGGCTGGTTTCGCGTTCCTGCTGGCTGCGCTCGCGGGGACGCGGGCGGAGGAGCCTTTCTCGCTGGCGGCCACGCCCGGCAAATTACCGAAGACGGTCATTCCGGTTCACTACGCGATTACGATCGAGCCCGACGCCGCTGCCATGGCCACGGTGGGCGAGGTGACGGTTGACCTCGATGTTCGCGAGGAGACCCGAGCGCTGGTATTTAATGGCCTCGATTTGGAATTCACCGCCGCCGCTGTCGACGGGGCCAGCGTGGCGCTGCCGGTGGTGGATGCCGAGGCGCAGACGGCGACCCTCAACCTCGCGGCTCCGCTGATCAAGGGAAGGCACGCGCTGCGCCTCGGGTTCAAGGGCCGGATCACGCGCCAGCCCACCGGGCTCTTTCTCGAGAAATATCAGTCGCCGGCCGGCGAGCGGAACTTCCTCGGTACCCAGATGGAGCCGACCGACGCGCGCCGGATGTTTCCGTGCTGGGACGAGCCGGTTTTCCGCGCCACGTTTCAGTTGACGGTCCGGATTGGCGCCGGCGAGACGGCGGTCTCGAACACGCCGGTCACGGCGGAGCGCACACTCCCGGGCGGCAAGCGCGAGGTGGCGTTCGGGGTCACGCCCTCGATGTCGAGCTACCTCGTGGTCCTCTGCATTGGCGAACTCGAGGCGTTGCGCGACGAAGTCGACGGCGTGCAACTGGCGATCTGGACGACCGCCGGGAAAACCCCACAGGCGCGCTACGCGATGGAGGCCACGAAGCAGCTGGTGCGTTACTACAACGAATATTTTGGCGTGAAGTACCCGCTGCCGAAGCTTGACCAGATCGCGGTGCCGGGCGGCTTCGGCGGCGCGATGGAAAACTGGGGCGGCATCACGTATATCGAATCGGCGCTGCTCTTCGATCCGGCGACGAGTTCGCAGAGCACGAAGGAGGGCATCTTCAGCATCATCGCGCACGAGATCGCGCACCAGTGGTTCGGCAACCTCGTGACGATGGCGTGGTGGGACAACCTCTGGCTCAACGAGGGCTTCGCGTCCTGGATGGGCACCAAGGCGACCGACCACTTTAATCCCGGCTGGCAGGTCTGGTTGCGCGCCAACTCCGAGAAGGAAACGGCGATGGGACGCGACGCCCGGCGCACGACGCACCCGATTCAACAGCCGGGGCTGACCGAGAGCGCAGCGTCGGACGCGTTCGACGACATCACCTACCTGAAGGGCCAGGGCTTCATCCGGATGCTCGAGGCTTATCTTGGCGAGGGCGATTTCCGCGCCGGCATCCGCGGCTACATGGCGCGTCATGCCTATGGCAATACGACCACGGCCGACCTCTGGGGCGCGCTGGAGCGGTCGTCGGGCAAGCCTGTGCGGGCGTTTGCCGAGGGCTGGACGACGCAGCCGGGCTTTCCGGTGGTCAAGGTTGACGCGCGCGACGCCGATGGCCGCGTCGAAGTGCGGCTCACGCAGGAGCGGTTCACCGTCAACGATCCGGCGCCCACGGCGCTGCAATGGAAGATTCCCGTCTCGATTGCGCCCGCCGGCACGCCGGCGGCGGCGCAGACCGTGCTGCTCGAGGGGACCAGCGACGTCGTGACGCTCCCGGTGAAGCCCGGCACACCGATCAAGATCAACGTGGGCAATACGGGCTTCTACCGCGCCTCGTACTCGCCGCCGCTCGCGCAGGCGCTGGCGGACAATTTTGCGGCGCTGAAGGAGGACGATCGGGTCAACCTCCTCGGCGATGCCTGGGCGCTGACGGACGCGGGGAGGGGAGACGTCGCGCGCTTTCTCGACCTCGTGGCACGGCTCGATCCCGGCGAAACCTCGCTGGCGATCTGGGAGCAGGTGCTGGATGCCTTCGGCCGGCTTGAGTCCCTGCAGCGCGGCACGCCCGGCGCCGCGGCCTCGGCGCGGTGGTGGCAGGAGCGACTGCGCGGACCGTTGGCGCGGCTCGGCTGGGAGGATCGACCGGGCGAACCCACGACCGACAGCGTGTTGCGGGCGCAGTTGATCACGGCGCTGGGCCGGGCGGGGGACCCTGATGTGATCGCGGAGGCCCGGCGGCGGTTCGCGCGGTTTGTGGCGGAGCCGGCCTCGTTGCCGGCGAATCTTCGCAGCCCGGTCTGCCAGATTGTCGGCTGGTATGCGGATGCCGCGACGTGGGAAAAGCTCCACGCGATGGCCCGCGCGGCGACGAGTACGGAGGAACAGAACCGTTACTATCGGGCGTTCCAAGCCGTGCGCGATCCCGTGCTCGCGCGCCGCACCCTTGAGCTGGCGCTGACCGAGGAACGCAGCGTCGTGCAATGGTTCGGGATCGTCCCGGCGGTCGCCCGGCGGCATCCGGCGATGGCGTGGGAGTTTGCCCAGGCGAACGCCGATGCGCTGATTGCGAAGGTGCCGGCGGGCGGCGCGTTCATCACGCGCAACACCTATTTCGCTGCCATCGGCGAAGGGTTCACCGATGCCGCCCAGGCCGACGAACTGGAAGCCTTTGTCGCCCGGAAGCTCGGTCCGTCCGCCGTCCCCGAGGCCGCGAAGGCCGCCGACAACATCCGATTCAAGTCCGCCTTCAAGGCCCGCGTGCTGCCGGCGGTGGAAGCGTGGATGGCGACGCAGGGGAGGCGCTGAGGGAGAGGGCGTTCGGTGCGACGAGGCACTTGGGCGCCACCCGCGGCGATCCATTCGGCCGGGGAGTAGGAATTCCCTGAGTTAAGTCTCACCATTTTGCTTGCCCGGGATCGCGGACGTTCCGTAGTAATAACCGCTCTGATGGTTTCGAGGGAGGAGCGGGAATCCTGACGGCAGGCCAAAACGCTCTTAATTCGCTAACTTGTAGCGTGTTTGCCCGGTAGCTCAGTGGCAGAGCAGGTGACTGTTAATCACTTGGTCGCAGGTTCGACCCCTGCCCGGGCAGCCATT
>CANEVO010000053.1 GCA_947442255.1 Opitutia bacterium | reverse complement strand
TCTTATTGCGCGGGAACGCCGGCAGGCGGCGAAGGGAAAGCCCGCGCGGATCATCGCCAAGATGAATTCGCTCGTCGATCGCGCCACGATCGACGCGTTGTATCTCGCGTCGCAGGCCGGCGTGAAGATCGATCTGATCGTCCGCGGCACCTGTTGTCTGGTGCCGGGCGTGACCGGGCTGAGCGAGAACATCCGGGTGCGCAGCCTAGTCGGCCGGTTCCTCGAACACATCCGGGTTTTCTATTTCGAGAATTCCGGCGGCGCACCCCTGATCCTGGCCGGCAGTGCGGACTGGATGCCGCGCAATTTCTTCCGCCGGGTCGAGGTGTTGTTCCCGATTCAGGATCCCAAGTTGCGTCGCTGGGTGATGGAGGAGTTGCTGCCGACCGAACTGCGTGACACGGCGAATACGCATGTCCTGCTGTCGAGCGGGGCCTATGTGCCGGCATCGCGGCAGGCGGGTGCCCGGGCGTTCTCGGCGCAGGCGCACTTCATGGCCGAGGCCGGGCGCCGGGCCCGGGAGTAGGGGAGGGCGTTGAGAAAGCTGAGCGGGGGGATTTCGGCGTGGGGCGGGCGTCTCTCGCCCCGCAGTAGCGCTGGTCGGAGGCGCCCGCTTCGGCAGCAGCGGGCACGTTGGCCGCCATCCCCGTCAAGCCATGGTGCGAGCCTCGATGGGGCGTGGTTTCGGTTCTCGGTCGTGACCAAGCCAGTGAACAAAAAACAGGATAATTATGCACAAAATGGCCATTGCCGCGCGGCCGCGCCTTTTGCTCAGACTAGCCCCGGTAAGTGTCCCTCCCTTGGTTCGGCTTATCGGAGGAACCGAACATCCCATCGTTTCCTCGCTTTGCCCTGCTCGCCGCCGGCCTACCTTCCGGCCCGGCTCCACTTCGTCCCGCGGTCCTGATCCCAACCATAAATGTCTATGAACCGAAATAGCCCCGTACTACTGCTGATCGCGCTGATCGGCTTTGCGCTCGCGCCTGTGTCCCATCTGGGTGCGCAAGGCGCTTCCACGACGTCTCAACCCAATGCCCTCGGTACCCTGACCGGAACCGTGCGGAATTCCGCCACCGGCCGCACCCTTGAAGGTGCCCGCGTCTTTCTCCAGGGCGCCAATCGCGAGGTCTTCACGGACGAGCAGGGCACTTTCCGTTTCACGAATGTCCCTCCCGGTCAGGCCATGATCGAAGTCACCTACACTGGTCTCGACACCGTTTCCATGGCGGTCGCCGTCGGCGCCGGCATGTCGGCTCGGCAGGAAATAATTATGACGTCCAACGTCTATACCTTGGGCGAAGTCCGGGTGTCCGGCGAGCGCGAGGGCAATGCCCAAGCGATCACCCTTCAGCGCCAGTCGCCTGGCGTGAAGAGTATCGTCTCTGCCGATGCCTTCGGCAACCTTGCCGGCAACCCGGCCGACCTGCTGATCCGCCTGCCCGGCGTAGAGGGTCAGTCGATGGACGGCGACTTTCGCTACATCCGCATCCGCGGCATGAGCCAAAATCTTAACACCATCACCATCAACGGTAACCGTGCGGCCAATGCCGGTTCTGCCGGCTCATCCCGGGAATATCAGTTCGAGCATACGAACGCCGACGCGATCGAGCGGATGGAGGTCGTTAAGTCTCCGACTCCCGACATGGACGGTGACTCCATTGGCGGCGCGGTCAACATGGTGACCAAGAGCGCGTTCGACAGCTCTCCGGAGCGCCGCATCAGCGGCTCGATCGGCTCGATGTGGCGGCCGTGGGATCCGCGTGACTCCAACTACCCGAAGCCCCGCAGTTACTCGCTAAACTATTCAGAGGTCTTCCAAGACAAGATCGGCGTGGCCATCAACCTCGGCTACCGTGCGGTGCCCTCGATTCTCTCGGAGTCTCAGATGGCCTACCAGCAGCTGCCCAACGGTTCGACCGACCCGGCGTATCTCTATCAGATCGACTGGCGCGACTCGCGCATTATGCGCTACCGCGGTGGCGCCAACCTCAAGGTCGACTACAAGCTCGACGAGAGGGTCCGCTTTTACCTCAACGCCTCTGGTGACCAGAGCAACGAGAAGAAGGACCAGTATCGCGAGCAGTGGCAGACCAACCAGTCGGTCGCCGGCGTCGATTCCTCCGGCAACTACACC
The DNA here is from genome assembly GCA_947442255.1 of Opitutia bacterium. The sequence goes on along the minus strand of CANEVO010000053.1, from coordinate 25,355 downwards.
GGCACGGGCGGCATCATCCCCGGCTACAGCGAGACCCTCACCCGTGTCCGCCCGGTCACGGCCAGCAACGTCACGCTCATTCCCCAGTTCCTTAACAAGGTGGTCAAGTCCAACTACCTCCAGTTGGGCGCGGTGCACAAGTACGAGATGCTCGACCTCGACTACGATATCTACCGGTCGTTCGCCCAGACGAACTATCCCGGCACCCGTGAGATCCAGTTCATCGCGCGTGGGATCGGCTTCGACGTGGAAAAGCGGGACAACCCCAACTTCCCGTACATCACCCAGACGGCCGGCCCGGACCTGCGCAATATAGCGACCTATAATGAGAACCTTTACAACAGCACCATCCGCAATGGCAAGGATCTCTATAGCGGTGCGGCGCTTAACGTCACCAAGCGCTTTGACACCATCGCTCCGTCCTGGATCAAGGTGGGCGCCCGGATCCGTCAGCAGGAACGCAATCTGACCGACAATTCCTACCGCGGGACCTATGTCGGACCGGACGGTGTGATGGGGCGCAACGCGGTCACGGGCCTGAACGACGACAATCTGGCCCAGTTCGGACGCGGTCCTAGCGTCCCTAACACCGAGCTGTCGCGCTATGCCACGCTGCCCTACGCGAACTTCCCGGGTGAGGGTCGCGAAGGCATCGACACAATCTTCGCCCAGAATCCGCAGCACTTCAAACCCGACGTGGCGCTCAACACCCGGGTCGCGTTCACCGGCAAGCAGGACTTCAAGGAGACCATCACCTCGGCCTATATCATGGGCAATATCGACCTCGGCAAGCTGTCCGTCATGGGCGGCGTCCGCGTCGAGGATACCGATGTCGATGGTATTGGATCGCTCCAGTATATCTCCCCCGGCGAGAAGGCGCGCCGGGCGGCTTGGGTCGGGGCCTTGACCGATGCCGAGATCGCGCGCCGCACCATTGCGGAGTACAGCGGCCGCCAGATGGCCAAGGGTGAAAACCGCGATGTGTTCCCTGGCCTGCACTTCAAGTACACGCCCATCAAGAACCTCATCGCCCGCCTGAGCTACGCGACCAACGTGGGCCGTCCTTCGATTGGCCAGCTCATCCCGGTCACCACGGTGAATGACGACAGCCAGACGATCTCCTCCAGCAACCCGAGCCTCAAGGCCCAAAAGGCCAACAACTTCGACTTCAGCTTGGAGTACTACTTCGAGCCTGCCGGAGTCGTTTCCGCGGGATTCTTCCTCAAGGAGATCAGTCGCTTTATCTACTCCGCCGGTGGCACCATTGTGCCTCAGGGCGCGGACAATGGCTTCAGTGGAAACTACTCCGGTTACCAGCTCACGACTCAGTTCAACGGTGGATCGGCCCGCGTCCGCGGAATTGAGCTGAACTACAACCAGCAGTTCACCAGCCTCCCTGGTTTCTGGAGTGGGTTCGGCGCCTTTGCCACCTACACTCGAATGCAGGCCGAGGGTAGCTACGAAGGCGGCGGCCTGCAGTCCACCAGCGAGATCCCGGGCTTCAACCCGCTGACTGTCAATGCCGGCATTTCCTACATCCGCAACAAGCTCACCGTGCGGGTCCAGTATAACTACACGGACGATTTCCTGAGCTCATATAACGCGAACCAGTCCCGCCTGTTCTACACGATTTTTCGCCGCGCTGTGGACATCAAGACCATGTACCGCGTGACGAGCAAGATCGACGCCTACCTCGAGTTCAACAATGTCTTCGACGAGCCCGATTCTGGCACGAAGTGGTTCAACGCCCGCCCGCGCAACATCAAGGATATGAGCCCGCTTGTCAGCCTGGGTATGAACTTCCGCCTGTAAGTCGCCGCTCCCAAGTTCGTGGTTTCGCGTGGCTCTCCGCCGCGCCTTCTGCTCCCTCCGGATCCGACCTGGTCAACGGGTCGGATCCGACTGGCTCAGCCCCTCGGCCTCATCCGTGCGGCCCCAGTCCGCGTCCGTAGTCGAATTTTCCCATGTCTCACCCGACCGACCTTCGCCCCATAGGCGCCGTGCTCTATCTCTTGCCGGTAAAGAACCGCATGCCGCTCAAGTTCGGTCGGGAGGTGGTGACGCGCGTCAACTGTGCGCGGGTCTGCCTCCGGGCGCGCGGAAGGGATGGACGCGAGGTCGAGGGCTGGGGCGAGACCCCGCTGTCTGTCACCTGGGTCTGGCCCAGCGCCCTGACCTACGAGATTCGGGAGCAGGTCATGCTCACGTTCACGCTACAACTCGCGGAGCGCTGGGCCGATTTTGATGTCACCGGTGACGCGTTGGAGGTGGGTCACGCGTTCCAGCGCGACGTGCTGCCCGCCTTGCTCCGCGACCTCAACGCGGCCCGGAGCCTGGAAGAACCCATGCCCTGGCTGGCCGCACTCGTGTGCTGTTCCGCCTTCGACCTCGCCCTGCACGACGCCTTCGGCCAGCTCGGGGGCCGCCCGGTTTACGAGATGTATGGTCCCGAGCATTTGAACCGGGATCTCGCGTCCTACATGGCGCCGGCGACCGATGCCGCGGTGTCTTTCGCCGGCAAATATCCCTGCGACTATTTCGCCGCGCCCGTTCCATCCAAAATTCCGGTGTGGCACCTGGTGGGCGGCGTCGATGCCATCGGGGAGGAGGATCTCACCGGCCAGGAGCCCAGGGACGAGTATCCCGTGCTGTTGCGGGACTGGATTCGGCGCGACGGCCTGCGCTGCCTGAAGTTCAAGTTGCGGGGCGATGATACGGCGTGGGACTACGCCCGAACCGTCCACATCGGAAAGATCGCCGCCGAACTCGGAGTGCTCTGGCTGTCGGCTGATTTCAACTGCACGGCCCGGGATCCGGCCTATGTCATCGATATCCTCGACCGTCTGCAGGCGGAGCACTCGGACACCCACCGTCGCATTCTCTATGTCGAGCAACCCTTCCCGTACGACCTCGACCAGCATCCAATCAAGGTGCACGGGATCGCGGCGCGCAAACCCGTCTTCATGGACGAAAGCGCCCACGATTGGAAACATGTGGCCCGCGGTCGCGAACTTGGATGGACGGGAGTTGCGCTCAAGACCTGCAAAACTCAGACGGGCGCGCTCTTCAGTGGCTGCTGGGCCAAGGCCCACGGAATGGCTCTCATGGTGCAGGACCTAACCAACCCGATGCTCGCGATGATTCCGCACGCGCAGCTGGCCGCCCGGATCGGCACGATCATGGGTGTCGAGGCCAATGCGGCTCAGTTCTATCCGGATGCCTCGCGGGCGGAGGCCAGCGTGCACGAGGGTCTCTACCGCCGACGCGATGGGCAGATCGATCTGTCCAGCATTCGGGGATCAGGCTTCGGCTACCGGCTCGAAGAGATCGATCGCGTGCTCCCGTCGGCCGCCGGCAGTTTTGGCTCCCTGAAGCCGGCGGCGAAGTCGGCCGAACGGTCCCGCACCCGTCCTCAGCCGGAACGATGCAGTTGAAGTTCCGTTCACGAGGGCGAGACGGGCACCGTAAGGTCCAGGGCGCTCGCCCGGATCTTGTTTCGCGTGGCTCCTGGTGTTGCGCGAAGGCGGCGTCGCTCCGCGCCAGATCTGGATCGCGCCGGCTGTAGTCTTCGACCGGCGTCAGCCCGGACAGCTCACACCGTCTCCAGCAGCTTGTTCAAGCGGGCCACCATCGCGGTGGCGTCGTCGAGCAGGCCGGCGGAGATGAGCGCGTTGTCGAGCAGTTGCTCGGCCATCAGCTTTGCCTTCTCGGGCGCGCTGGTGTGCAGCGCGAACAGGCGCTTGTTGATCGCGTGGCGGGGATTGATTTCGAGGTTAACGCGGAGCGGGCTGTCGCCGCCTTCCTTGTTCATGGCCTTCATCATGCGGCGCATCTGCGGCGACATGAACTTGTCGGCATTGAGCGCGAGGACGGGCGAGTCCACGAGCCGATCGCTCGACTTCACCTCGGCCACGCGCTCACCGAGCGTTTCCTTCATCCACTTGGTCAGCGTCTCGAGATCCGCGGCCGCGAGCGCGCCCTCGGCCTGAGGCACCTCGGCGAGTTTCACATCGGCGTGATCGGCGCCGGTCAGCTTCTTGCTGTCGAACTCGCGGACGTTGTTCATCACGTATTCGTCGACGGACTCGTAGCAGAAGAGCACCTCGAGGTTGCGGGCCTTGAATCCTTCGAGATAGGGGCCGGACTCGATCGACGCACGATTGGGACCGACGAGATAATAGATCTCCTTCTGCTCGGAGCCCATGCGGGTGACGTAGTCGTCGAGGGTCGTGTACTTGCCCTTCTCCGTCAGCGACGACTCGAATCGGAGCAGCTTCACGAGCTGGTCCTTGTGGGTGTAGTCGAGCGCGGCGCCCTCCTTCAGGAACACGCCAAACTCGCGATAGAACGTCTCGAAGCCCTCGGGCCGGTTCTTGGCCTCCTCCTCGAGGAACTTGAGGAAGCGCTTCGTGATGACCCGGTTCAACTTCTCGATCAGTGCCTTGTCCTGCATCGTCTCGCGCGAGATGTTGAGCGGGAGGTCCTCGCTATCGACGACACCCTTGAGGAAGCGTAGCCATTCCGGCAGCAGGTCCTTGGGCTTCGCATCGATCAGGACCTTGCGGCAGTAGAGCGAGACGGAAGGTTCGAGCCGCGCCAGTCCGAGCTTCTCGGTGCTTTCCTTCGGCACGAAGAGCAGCGCGTGGATCGAGAGCGGGGCGTCGGCGCTGAAGTGCAGCCGGAGCTGGGGCTCGTCGTAACCGTGCGCCTGGAACTTGTAGAACTCGGTGTATTCCTCCTCCTTCACCTCGTTCTTGTTCCGCAGCCAGACGGCCTGGACGGTGTTGATGCGTTTGCCGTTGAGCGTGATCGGGAACGAGACGAACGCGCTGTAGCGCTCGAGGATTTCCTTCGCCTTCCAATCCGAGGCGAAGTCGGTGCAGTCGTCCTTGAGCTCGATGACGATCTTGGCACCGCGGCGCTGGCCCTCGACCTCCTCGATGGTGTAGCTGCCCGAGCCGCCGCTTTCCCAGACGAGGCCGGGTTCGCCGGTGCGCCAGGAGTGGGTGTAAACCTTGACGGACTTGGCGACCATGAAGGCGGAGTAGAAGCCGACACCGAACTGGCCGATCAGGTTGGAGTTTTTCTGTGCGCCCTCGCCGATGGCCTTGAGGAAGGCCTTGGAGCCGGAGTGGGCGATGGTGCCGAGGTTCTGCACCAGCTCCTCGCGGGTCATGCCGATGCCGAAGTCCTGGATCGTGATCGTCTTCGCCTTGTCGTCGGTGGTGACGTTAATCTCGAGTTCCAGCTTGTCGTCGAAGATGTCCTTCTCAGTGAGCTGGGTGTGACGGAGCTTCTCGAGGGCGTCGGAGGCATTCGACACGAGCTCGCGGAGGAAGATTTCCTTCTCCGTGTAGAGCGAGTGGATGACGATATCGAGCAACTGCTTGATCTCGGCTTGGAATTCGAATTTCTGCGGCGTGGGCGTGGACATGGGAGGAAGTTGAGGGCTGAGAGTTGAGGGCTGAGAGTGGGACGGTAGAATTGTGGAGCCCGCTAGTTTAGCAGGGTTGGAGAAAAATCAAGCGGGTGGACGTGACGATAGCGATCCTTTGGCCCGTATTTGATGGAGGAGCGGCTTAATGCCAGATCGGCACCGTCACCGCCCAAGCCTTGCACAGAAGGACCATCCAAGGTCTGGCCAAGTTCGGAAATGTCGGACGGCTCGAGCTTGGATTGTCCTTGGTTTGGCCTTCTGCGCGACGGATTAGATCTGGTGGTTCAAGGGTCGGGAAACAGTCCTTGCACTGCTCGATTCACGAATCGCTCATTTCTTGGAGGATTTTGAACAGGAAGATCGGGGAGTTCGGGAAGCGGGTGGAATGAACCTCTCCCCGATCTTCCCGGCCTTCCTGTTTAATCCGGCTTGGTCCCCTTTGGTTGCGGCTCCGCCGCGCTAGGCCTCTTGTGGCCAACGGAATGGAGGCGTGGATCGAAGCCAGAAACTTCTTCATTGCTCCGCTCGAACTCCCGCCGCTCGCGCCGCGGACTACCAAGTTCGCCTCTTCGCGATTTCCTGCTGCATCATTCCAGCTTAGGTCCTGCCACGAAGCCGCGCCCAGAGCGCTTCGACGTGCTCGCGTTCGGTGAGCAGGGCGCCGATGGAAATGCGGATCATCCAGCGGCCGTCGAGGACGGCGGGCGTGACATACGCGGCCCCGGATCGGTTGAGTCCCTCGGCCCAGGCCTGGGTGTAGTGATCGAGGTTCTCGCCCTGGAGACCGGGCGGCTCATGGCGCACGCAGACGGTTTGGAGATGAACGGGCGCCAGCACGCGCCAATAGGGTTCGGCGGCCACCTGCGTCGCCAGCCATTGGGCATTCGCGAGATCGCGCCGGAGCCGCGCGGCCAGCCCCGCGACACCCTGCTCGCGAATCAGGCACCATAACTTCAGCGCCCGGAAGCGGCGGCCGAGCGGGATGCCCCAGTCGCGCAGGTTCTGGACGCGATCGTCGACCGCGCTGCGCAGATAGCTCGGATTCGTGTTCATCACCCGGATGAGGTGGTCGGCGTCGCGCACATAGTAGAGCGAGCAGTCGAACGGGACGCCCAGCCATTTGTGCGCATTCAACACGATCGAATCGGCCCCCTCGATGCCGTCCCACATCCAGCGACACTCCGGGAGGATCATCGCGGAGCCCGCCATCGCGGCATCGACGTGCAGCCAGAGTCCCTGCGCCGTCGCGATGCGGGCGAGGGCGGCAATCGGATCGATCGCGGTGGAGGTGGTCGTGCCAGTGGTGGCAACAATGGCGCAGGGTCGGAGGCCGTTGGCGCGGTCGGCAGCGATCGCATTGGCAAGGGCCTCGGGGTCGAGAGCGTGGGCGGCGTCCGTTGCAATGGGCCGCAGATTGGCGCGGCCGAAACCGGCGAGCAGGGCCGCCTTCTCAACCGAGCTGTGGGCGTGGGCGGAATAGTACACGACCAGCGGGGCGTCCTCGCCCTGCAGTCCGCCGCGCGTGAGACTGAACCCGCTGGTGCGTTCGCGCGCGCAGAGTAGGGCGACGAGCGTGCTGCTCGAGGCCGTGTCCTGGATGACGCCGCGCCAGGCCGGCGAGAGACCGACCATCTGGCGCATCCAATCGGTCACGACTTCCTCGAGTTCGGTCAGCGCGGGACTCGACTGCCACGAGAGCCCCAGGACGCCGAGGCCGGTGCTGAGGTAGTCGCCGAGCACCGCCGAGAGTTCGCTGTTGCCCGGGAAGTAACCGAAGAAGTTCGGATGCTGCCAGTGCGTGAGTCCGGGCAGGATGACCCGGTCGAGGTCGTCGAAAATCTCGTCGAATGATTCTGGATCGGCCGGGGGCGTCGCGGGAAGCTGGGCGCGGATGGAACCCGGAAACGCCGTCGACTGGACGGGACGCGTCGCGATTTTCGCACGATAGTCCGCGATGCGGTCGATGAGCTGATGGCCGTGGTGACGGAATTCCTCAGGGGTCATGGGAGCGCTCCAGATTCACAGGATCCGACGGCGGGGCAACCCGCTCGTGGCTGCGCGCGTGAGCAGTGGCCGGCCCCCAACTCAACACGGGTTCTTCGATCGGTCTCCACCGGTCAAAGACCGGTGCTACTCTCAGGCCAATCCTGCTCATCCTGACATCTTGTCTCCTGCCTGCCCCCGGATTTGCACAGAAGCCGAACCAAGACCAACCCAAGATTCCATCGCGAAGGCTGCCTTGGATCGAACTTGGATTGGCTTCTGTAAAATGGATTGGATTGAGCCTGAAGCCAGGAAACGAGCCGATGGCGGGGGCAACGGACTCGGCGGCCCGGGGCTTTGATCCGTCCTTCTGATTCCTGGGTTCCTGGCTTCAGGCGCCTCCCCCGGCACGGTCCTAGCAGGAGGAGGTCAGGGGTAGGCGCAGCAAACCTGCGCCCCTGCGACGCACGCCCCGCGGTGGTTCGGCCGGCTCGAAATCGAAAATCTAAAATCCAAAATCGAAAATCCAATCATCCGCCGAGATACGTCGCTTTCAATCGGGGGTCGGCGCGGAGCTGCTTGCTGTCGCCGGACATGACGATCCGGCCGGTTTCGAGAACGTAGGCGGCGGTCGAAATCTCCAGCGCGAGGTTCGCGTTCTGTTCCACGAGGAGGATCGTGATGCCGTGGGATCGGTTAATCTCCACGATCTTTTCGAAGATGGTGCTGATGAGCCGCGGCGCGATGCCCAGCGACGGCTCGTCGAGCATGAGGAACTTCGGGTTGCCCATCAGGGCACGGCCAATCGCGAGCATCTGCTGCTCGCCGCCCGAGAGCGTGCCGGCCGATTGCTTCAACCGCTCCTTCAGGCGGGGAAAGATGCTGAAGACGTAGTCCCGATTCTTCGCGTTGAGCGCCGCGTCGTTCTGGAGGTACGCCCCCATCGCGAGATTTTCACCCACCGTCAGGTTGGAGAAGATCATCCGCCCCTCCGGCACGTGACAGAGCCCGCGGGCGACGATCTGGTGGGCGGGTAGCGCGGTGATGTCTTCGTCGAGGAAGGTCACCCGCCCGGACTTCGCGCGCAGCAGCCCGGAGATGGCACGGAGGGTGGTCGTCTTGCCGGCGCCGTTGCCGCCGATGAGCGTGACGATCGACCCGCGTTCGATCTGGAACGAGATTCCCGCGAGGGCGGAAATCGCACCATAGGAAACGTGGAGATCGGTGACGGTCAGCATGGGGAGATAGCGCATCCCGGAATAACAAAGCCGTTCATGCCAGTTTCCGGTCGTCGTCGGCCGTCTTTTCCGTCCCACCAATCGGCGCGTGCTCCTCGCCGAGGTACGCTTCGATGACCTTGGGGTTGGCCTGGATCTGGGCGGGAGTCCCCTCGGCGATCTTCACGCCATAGTCGAGGACCGCGATCCGCTCGCAGCAGCTCATGACCACGCGCATGGAGTGCTCGACCAGCAGGACGGACAAATTGAACTGCGTCTTGATTTGCTGGATGAGCCGGACCAGTTCGATTTTCTCCGTTGGGTTCATGCCGGCCGCCGGTTCGTCGAGCAGTAGGAGCCGGGGTTTGGTGGCCAGGCATCGGACGATCTCCAGCCGGCGCTGTTCGCCGTAAGGGAGGCTGCAGGCCGGGACGTCGCGAAAACGCCGGAGGTTGAAGATCTCGAGCAGCTCCTCGGCGCGCCGGGTGATGGCGGCCTCGTCGGACTGGAACCGTCCCATCCGGATCAAAGGCTGCCAGGCGCCACTCTCGCGGTGCAGGTTGCAGGCGACACGGACGTTGTCGAAAACGGTGAGCGAGCCGAACAGCCGGATGTTCTGGAACGTGCGCGCAATGCCGAGCGCCACGATCGCGTTGACGCGCAGCCCGGCGAGGTCCTGGCCGGCGAACGACACCCGGCCACCCGTCGGCTGATAGACACCGGTGACCAAGTTGAAGACGGTGGTCTTGCCGGCGCCGTTCGGGCCGATGAGCCCGCAGAGCTCGCCCGGGCGCACGCTGAAGTCGATCGCGTTGACCGCGGTCAGCCCGCCGAAATGGATCGTCACCTTGTCGAGCTGGAGAAGGTCGTTGGACATCGCCGCGTGGATCATTCGGCGACTTTTTTGCCCGGCCGAAACCGGAAGGTGAAGAGTCCCTGCGGGCGCATGAGCATCAGAGCGATCAGGAGCAGCGAATACAGGATCATCCGGTACTCCGCGACGGGCCGCAGCAGTTCGGGCAGAAGCGTGAGCAGGATGGCGGCGAGGACGACGCCGATGGTGTTGCCCAAGCCGCCGAGGATCCCCATGACCACGATCTCGATGCTCTTGGTGAAATCGAAACCGGTGGGCGTGATGGTGAGCTTGAAGTGGCCGTAGAGCCCGCCCGCGATGCCGGCGAAGAACGCGCCGATCACGAAGGCGACGATCTTGTACCGGGTGGTGTCGAGTCCGACAGCCTCGCTGGCGATCTCGTCGTCGCGGGTCGCGAGGAAGCCGCGCCCGTAGGTCGAGTGCACGAGGCAGGTGACGACGAAGATGGTCAGCGCGACGAAGGAGAGCACCCAGAAGATGTCGGTGCGGGCGGGAATGCCGTTGAGCCCGAGCGCGCCGCCGAGGAACTCCACGTTTTGAAACGTGACGCGGATGATCTCGCCGAAGCCGAGGGTGACAAGGGCGAGGTAATCGCCCCGCAGCCGGAGCGACGGGATGCCGACGGCGAGGCCGGCGAGCGAGGCACCGAGGCCGCCCGCGGCGAGCGCCCCGAGGAAGAAAATCCCTTCCTGGAAGGAGGAGGCGTCCGCGCCAACGAGCCGGGGCCCGAGGTGCAGGCTGACCGCCGCGGCCGTGTAGGCGCCGACCGACATGAAACCCGCATGGCCGAGGGAGAACTGGCCAGTGTAGCCGTTCACCAGGTTGAGCGAGACGGCGAGGATGATGTTGATCCCGATCCCGATCAGCACATCGAGGTGATAGGGATCGATGCGGTCGGAGGAGTGGGACAGGCCGAAGGCGGCGAGCAGCGCGACGAGCAGGGCGAGGTGCGGCTTGGGCATCAGACTTTCTCCACCGTGAACTTGCCGAGCAGCCCGGCCGGGCGGAACAGCAGGATCGTAATCAGAATCGCGAAGGCGATCGCGTCCTTGTAGGTCGACCACTGGCTGCCGCCGATGAAGGTCTCGACCGTGCCCAGAATCAGTCCGCCCAGCGCGGCGCCGGGGATGTTGCCGATGCCGCCCAGGATGGCGGCGACGAAGGCCTTGAGGCCGGGCATCACGCCCATCATCGGATCGATTGACGGGTAGTTGAGCGCGTAAAGGATGCCCCCGGCGGCGGCGAGGGCCGAGCCGAGCCCGAAGGTGAAGGAGATGACGACGTCGTTGTTGATCCCGACGAGTTGGGCGGCCTTCGGGTTCAAGGCCACGGCGCGCATCGCGGTCCCCATCTTCGTGCGGTAGACGATCAGCTCGAGCGCGACCATCAGCAGGACCGCCACCACGATCACGATCACCTGGTTGGTGGAGACCACGACCGGGCCGAGGTGAAAGGTGCTGACCGGAAACACGGCGGGGAACGTGCGTGGGGCGGCGCCGAAGAAAACCTGGCCCGAGTATTCGAGAAGCAGGGACACGCCGATGGCCGTGATCAGCACGTTGAGGGTGGGGCCGCCGCGCAGCCGGCGATAGGCCAGCCGCTCAATCAGCATCCCGAGCAGGGCGCATCCCGCCATGGCGACCGTGAGGACGATCAGCCCGCCCCAGATGGTGCCCTGCGGCAGCCGCTGGCCCATGTAATATCCGATGAACGCCCCGACCATGAAGACGTCGGCATGCGCGAAATTGATGAACCTCAGCACCCCGTACACCATCGTGTAGCCCAGGGCGATCAGCGCATAGATGGCGCCGAGCGAGAGGCCGTTGAGGAGTTGCTGGAGAAATTCGGACAAGGGGGGGGAGGGGGGGAAGAGTTGAGAGTTGAGAGCTGAGAGTTGAGAGTTGAGAGCTGAGGCGGCTGAGAGATGAGGGTTGAGAGCCTTCAATGGCGGAGTGACCGCCGCAAGCCGCTGAGCATTCGGCTGATTTCCTCCGCTTGTCTATACATGTGGTCGTAGTCCGCCTTGGCGAGAAAGTCCTCATTCTCGGCGATTTTCATCTGCGTTACGACCTCATAGAGCGAGCCGCACGCGTACCCAAGAAACTTGGCGAAGTCCGCGGAGGGTCGCGAGGCGCCCTCAGCAATATTCGAAGCAACGGAATTGGCCGCACGCCTGAGCTGGCTCGTGAGCCCGAAGCATTCTGAGGCAGGAAAGGCCCGGGTTCGCTCGTAGACGAGGCCGGCAAAGACGATGGCCTTCTGCCAGACTTCGAGCCTTTCAAAGTTGAACACTGCCGGACTCGAAAATGTTCACGTCTTGCCCTCAACCTCGAAGACTCCCGGAAAAGGGGGTCTGAAGATCGGGACTCTCAGCTCCCAACCCTCAACTCTCAACTTTACCCAACTCTCAGCTCTCAACTCTCAACCAAGCATTTCCCTACCTCACGGCGCGACTGTCTCCACGAACTTGAACACCCCGTCCTTGATCGTCACGACGACGGCCGACTTCGTGGCGTTCCGCTTGGCGTCGAGGGTGGTGTTGCCGGTCACGCCGGCGAAGTCCTTGGTGGCGGCGAGGGCGTCGCGGACCTTCGGGCCGTCGGTGGACTGGGCCCGCTTGATCGCGTCGGCGAGCACCTGCGCGGAATCGTAGCTGAGCGCGGCCATGGCATCCGGCACCTCGCCGTTCCAGCGCTGCTTGAATTTCTGGATGAAGCTGGACACCGCCGAGCTCTGGTTCTCCGGGGAATAGTGCGTCGAATAGTAGCAGCCTTCGACGGCCTTGCCGCCGATCTCGATCAACTGCGGGGCTTCCCAGCCGTCGCCGCCGAAGAGCGGGATGGTGAGTCCGAGGTCCCGGGCCTGTTTGCAGATCAGCGCCGCCTCGGTGTAGTAGCCAGGAACGAAGATTCCCTCCACGCCCGCCGCCTTGATCGCGGTGAGCTGGGCTTTGAAATCCTTGTCGCCCTCGGAATACTTCTGTTCGAGAGGGATGGTGCCGCCGTCACCGGTGAAACGCTCCGTGAAATACTTGGCCAGGCCGACGCTGTAGGCGGACGAGACCGACGTCAGGACCGCGACCCGGCGAATCTTCAGCGTGTCCTTCGCGAACTTCGCCATCACGACGCCCTGGAAAGGATCGATGAAGCAGACCCGGAAAATGTAGTCGCCCGTCTCGGTGACTGCAGGGTTGGTTGAGGACGGCGAGATCTGGGGAATGCGGGCGGCCTGGCAAATCGGGGCGGCCTCGAGCGAGCGGCTGGACGCGACCTCGCCGAGGATGGCGACAACCTTGTCGCGGGAGATGAGCTTCTTGACGATCGTCGCGGATTCGCCGGGCCTCGACTGGTTGTCCTCCGAGACCAGTTCCAGTTTGCGGCCGAGCACGCCGCCGGCGGCGTTGATTTCCTCGATGGCGAGGACTACGCCCTTGTGGGACGACTGGCCGAACGCGGCTTCCTTGCCGGTCAACGAGGCGAACTCACCGACCTTGATCGATTCGGTCGAAGCGCCGAAACCGCCCGCGGGGGCCGGCGCTTTGGAGCAGCCGGCGAGGACTAAAAGACCGGCGGTGACGCCCGCGAGCAAAGAGGACCGAAGGGAGAAAGTCATGGAGAGGAAGACGGTTTCCTGAGCGCGTGAGACAACAAAGGCGCCGGGGCGTTTTCAACCCTGCTGTTTGGGCTTTGCGCTCGGGTGCCGGCGGCGTTTGCTGGCGGGGTGAACACGTTCGATCGGCACCTGCTGCGGGAATGGCTGCAATTTCTGGGGCTGGTCCTTGCGAGCACCTCGGGGCTGCTGCTGATCCAGGTCCTCTACGACAAGTTCCAGGACCTGAGGGAAATCGATGCGAGCATGTGGGAGATCTCCCAGTACATCGCCGTGACGATTCCCAGCTTCCTCGCGGTGGTCCTGCCAATCGCGCTGTTGCTCTCGCTGCTCTACACGCTGGGGAAGCTCCATCGCGCGAACGAGTTCACCGCGATGCGGAACGCCGGGATGGGGTTCCTGCGGCTCACCGCGCCGATTTGGGTGATCGGCGTGTTCTGTTGCGGGCTCACCTGGTGGCTCAACACCACCATCGTACCCTGGTCGGTGGAGAGCTCCGAAGCCCTCTTCGATCATCTGCGGTTCCGGCATGAGTCGAAGTCCACGCGGCGCGATCGCATTGGGGTCGTTTACAGCGTCGCCTTCGACAACCGGACCGATGGGCGCCTGTGGTTTTTCAACCGTTACAGCCAGTTCAACGAGCGGGCGTACGGCGTGGCCGTTTCGATCCTCGACGCGAAGCGACGCGAACACACCCGGCTGGTGGCCGCCGAGGCGTGGTTCGATCCGATTGCCCGCGGGTGGGTGTTCAAGGATGGCCGCGAACTGAGCTTTCTGCCGGAGACCGGGGAACAGATCGGCTCGAAGCCGTTCGCGCAGAGATCGGAAGCCGGGTATCGCGAGGACCCGCAGCGCATGCTGCTGGTCGACCGGCGTGCGGTCGATTTGTCGCTCCATGAGTTGCGGGAGATCATGACTTACCTTGAGGCTGAGCGCAGCCCGAAGGTCGTGGCTTACGCGGTGCGCTTCTACGGATTGATCGCCGACACGATTGGGCCGCTGATCGTGATCGCGATCGCGATTCCCTTCGCGATCGCCGGGGTGCGCGTGAATCCCGCGGTCGGCGTCTCGAAGTCGATCGGCCTGTTCGTGCTCTATTATCTCTTCACGAATTTCGCCTCGTCGCTCGCAACCAAGCAGATCGTCGAGCCCGTGGTGGCCGCCTGGCTGCCGCATGCCTGGATGGCGACGCTGGCGGCGTGGTTTTTCGCCCGGCTGAGGTGAGGTGGACGCGCAGGACGCGGGCCCCCAGAGCTCGAGCCGTTGACAGGATGGACAGGAATCGGGCGCAGGATTTTACAGGATGAAGGCCTCCCGGCCTCCGGCTCCATCCTGCCTGCCATCCTGTGAATCCTGTCCAACTCCGGATGCCTGGGTTGAGCCACCCCCGATTTTCGCAGCACAAAGCACCCGGGGCGGTTTCTTACCGGGGTTCGGATTTTAATTTTCGTCGAATCGACTGAATACACCGCCCGGGAGGGCCGTCTCATCCACGCAATGAAAACACTTCTCGTCGCAGTTTCGCTCGCGGTGGCCGCCGGCACAGCCGGGACAGCCCACGCACAAGTCTATCGCCCGTCGACCACAACGGGTGCGGTGCTGGGTGCCATCGCCGGTGGTTTGATCGGCGGACACAACGGCCATCACTGGGCCGGAGGCATCGCCCTCGGGGCGGTGGCCGGCGCGGTCGTCGGTTCGGTGGTCGATTCCCAACGCGTTTATCAAACGACCCCTTCGCCGGTCGTCTACGGACAGAGCCAGCCCGTTTACATGCAACCCGGACAGGTGGTCTATGGCCATCCCGGTCAGGTCGTGGTCCAGGCCCCGACCGTGCCGAACGCGCCGATGGTGGCTGACGCCCCCACGTTTTTCACGAATCCCCCGCAAATCGTCCACGCCCCGCCGCAAGTGGTCTACGTCGAACCGGCCCCTCGGGTCGTTTACGTGCAGGCTCCGCCCCGCGTGGTCTACGTCGAGCCGCGTCCGTCCATCATGATCGGCTTCGGTCCGTCTTACGGTCCGCGTTTTTACGGCCCGAACCACGGCCATCGTGGTATCGGTGGCGACCGCGGTCACGTCCGCGGTCACGGTCGCCGGCATTGAGCCCGGCTCTCGGGGAAACTTGCTGCCCGCCGCGGATTGCCGCGGCGGGCTTTTTAGTTTTTCGCGCGGCGAAAAACTAACTCCAGTTGAAATTGAAGCTGACGCTGATCCGCTCCTCGGTGACGCGATTGGCCGGCACCTCGTGGCGCAGCCAGCTCTCGAAGAGGATCACGTTTCCGGCTTCGGCGGGATATGTGATGTGGCGCAGGTTCTCGCGCCGGGCGGCCGCGAGTTTCGGGGGCGCCGCCATGAATTTGCTCAGCCGGGGATCCTCGAACTTCAATCCGGGGCAGCCCTTGGGTGTCGCCACATAATAGGTGCCGCTGATGAAGGAGAGCGGATGCAGGTGCAGCGAATGGGCCGCGGTTTCCGGCATGATGTTGACCCAGAGATCGGTCAACCGGATCGCCCGGCCGCGCAGATCCATGTCGAGTTCCCGGGCAAACGAGCGCACGTGCCGAGTGAGCTTCTTCTCGAGCGCGGCGAAGGTGCTGGAGAAGCGGTGCAGCTCATTCATCGAGGCATAACTCGTGTAGCCGCCCGGATAGTTTTTCGTGGACCAGCGCCGCCCGGCAGCGTCGAACTTGCGGAGCCGCCGGCACTCCTCGGCGAGTTCGGTGTTCAACCGGGTCAGGCCGGTGGGCTGCAACGGCTCGCAGTAAATGTAGGTCGGGAACCACGCACGCGTCGGCATGCCGTCAGTCCGGGCTGCCCTCGGCGAAGTGTGAAGATCAAAAATGGGACGCAAACATGGCTGGGAAGTGGCATGGGTCTCCCGACCCATGAAATCGGATCCGGCAAGACCTCGTGCGTGCCACTCGCTCACGCTCGCCGCCAAAGCCGAATCCCAATCGAAAATCGAGAATCCAAAATCGAAAATCTCACCGTTCCCGCGGCGTGAGCATTCCCAGCCCGCGCATCGTGGCGTCGGTCACCGAACGGTACCGCCACGACCCGCGCCAGTCGCGGTGCATGAGTTGGTCAAGCCGATCGGAGCCGCCGGACACTGCGACGGTCTTCATCAGCGGAGTACCCGTGGCCTCGAGCAGCGGCAGCCGGTCGGCGCTGGCGCGCGTGAGACCCTCGATGATGGCGGAGAGCAGGTTCGTTTTCGTCGTCGCGAGGGTGATGCCCGTGAACGCACCCTGGCGTTGCTCGAGGCTCGTGCGCTCGCCGGCCATGTACGGCTCGAACGCGACCGAGCCCGCGGCTTTGGGACCCGCGCGACTGAGCCGGCGAAGCTCGGCCTGAAACTCCGCGATGGGCATCCCAAAAAAAAATTGATCTCGCGCCCAATAGATCGATGACGCCATCGCGGCCAGCGTGCTGACCTGGAGCCATTTTCCGTCCACGCCGAGCGCGCGGGTCAACAGGCGCTCGTGCGGTTTCGGCCGGTCCGTGCAGAGGGCGAGGACGTCGGTCGAGCCCACGACGTTGAACAACTGCCCCGCCTTTGCGCCGGTGAACAGCATGCCCGCGCTGCCGTCCATCAAGCCGGTCATGACCGGCGTGCCGGCCTTGAGCCCGTAGGCCCGCGCGGCGGCGGGAGTGATTTCGCCGGCGATGACATCGGCCTCGAGGACTTCCGGAAGGAGCGCGGCGTTCACCCCGAGGTTGGCACAGAGTTCCGCGCTCCAGCCCTTGAGCGTCATCGTGTCGTAGAGTCCGGTGAACGACGCGTTCGACGGATCGATCACCCGCGCGCCGGTGAGCTGCCGATGGAGAAAGGTGTTCAGGTGGCCGACGAGGTCGGCCTTCCGCAGCTTCGCGGGCTGATGGCGCCGGAACCAGGCCCAGCTCGTGGAGCTGATGCCGCCGGGGAAAGGCCGGCAGCCGCAAAGTTCGAGGTGCCGTTCCTTGCCCAGCCGGGCTTCGAGCTCGCGCGCCTCCACGATGCTGCGCCGATCCTGATGGGTGATGATGGCGGTCAACGGATGCCCTTTGCGATCCATCGCGACCCAGGCTGGACCCATAGTGGCAAAAACGATCGCGTCGACCTCCCGCACCTTGGGGCCGAGTCCCGCGATCGCCGTGCGTACGGCCGTCAGCAGGGTGGCGGGCTCGACTTCGACGGCGGGTCCGAAATGGCGCGACTTGAAGAAGGCGCGCGGCGACTCGGCCAGGACCTTGGTTCCGCGCAGCAGACCGGCGATGACGGACGAGGATCCGATGTCGAGGCCGAGGGTGATGGACATCCCGAACCCATACCGGCCCCCGGCGTGGCGTGGCAATGTTCGGTTCGGGTTAGCGACAGAGACCAAGCCGTTTCACCACCGAGACGCGGAGACACAGAGATGTCATGGTGATTCAGCTGGGTCAGCTCCGCCCTTTCCGCCGCCGGGTATTCCCGGTGCCTCGGTGTCTTGGTGGTTAAGCCTAGATCCCCAGCCAGCCGCGCAGTACCCGGGCATCGGCGCGAAACGCCTCGACGATTTCGGCGCGCTGCGCAAAGGGGACCGGCACCGCGGGACGGTGTTCGAGATGGATGAAGGTTGGCATCGGCCCCCCGTGGGCGGCGACGACCTGTCGAACAATCTCCTGATCAATATTACCCTGGCCGAGGGGGACATCAACGGGCTTCCGGCCGTCCCACTGGAAGCTCTTGATGCAAAGGGCGGCGATGCGCGGTCCGAGCAGTTCGACGGCATTCGGCCAGGAGAGACCCTGTTCGACCATCACGTGGCGGACATCGAAGGCGATCGCGAACCACTGCGGATCGATGTCGCCGAGAATCTGGTCAAGGTCCCAGGCGGCGCCGCCGGCCATCTCACGGCCGCAGTGAATCTGGTACACGGCCTGGATGCCGACCTGCCGGTTGAAGTCGGCGAACTCGCGGGCCATGGCATGGAAGTCCGCGACCTGGGCCTTCAGCGGTTTGCCGGGAGTGTATTTGAAACCCCGATGCCGATACTGCTTCAGACCGAGTTGCTTCGCGGTGAGGACGGTCTTCTGCCAGTGCGGCTCGTCGGGCCGGACGGTGTCGAGGGCGAGGCAGAGCAGCTTGCGGCCGCGCTTCGCCAGCGCCTCGGCCATCGGCGGCAATTCATCGGGCGCGCGCTCCGGCTTGATGTGGCCGTTGGAGCGAACCGTGATCTCGAGATCGAGTTCCATCTCCGCGCAGGTCTGCGCCATCTGATCCGGCGTGTACCGGAGCGGGCCGCCATCGCCGCCGTCGAAATAGCCCTTGTTGAGAATGCCGAGTTCGAACGTTGGCGCGGGGCTCATGAGTGAAAGGGTTGCTGCCCGACGTCGCGGCGCCGGGCAAGGGCGAAGGCGGCCGAGGGAGTAGCGCCGGTCTCTGACCGGCGCTACTTCGGCGGGTTCGGCCCGTCGCCAGGACTACTTGGGCAACACCTTCAGGCCGACCACTCCTACGACAATCAGGCCGAGGCAGGCCAGGCGTGGTGCGGACGCGCTCGCGGCTGCAATCTCCGGCCGGGAGACGAGGTTCGTTACTTGACCCCGTCCATGCGGCGGCGGACCCACGGCACGAGGGCGAGAAAGATCCCGGCAATGATTAGCACCGCCAGCGCCTGCTGGCCGAAGAAGCGATCGAGGTTCTCGGCATTTCCCTCGCCGAAGCTGGCGGCCAGCACACCCGCGAACTTGTTGCCGAAGGCGGCGCCCAGATACCAGATGCCCAGCATCACGCCGACGAGATGGCGCGGGGCGAGCTTGGTGAACGTGCTCAGGCCGACCGGGCTCAGGAACATTTCACCGACGGTCTGCAGGAAATAAAGGCCCAGCAGCCAGAGGGGGCTCACCCGACCTGCGAGGGCGAGTTTCGCGGCCGGGATCATCAGGCTGAAGGCGAGGGCGAGAAAGAAGAGCCCGATCGTGAACTTCAGCGGACTCGAGGGCTGGCGGTCGCCGAGCCGCGTCCAGAGGATCGCGAACAGCGGGGCGAGGAGGATGACGAAAACGGGATTGGCCGCCTGGTACCACGAAGAGGGGACCTCGATCCCGCCCACATGCTTGGCCGTGAAACGATCGGCAAAGAGGCTGAGCGAGGTGCCGGCCTGCTCGAAGAGCGCCCAGAAAATGAAGGCTCCGATGAAGAAGAAGAAAATCGCGCCGAGCCGGCGGACGTTCGGCTCCGGCGATCGTCCGAACCAAACCATCAGGCCGATCGGTACGAGGATGAAGAGATAGCGAAGCCAGGTGAACGCCGGCTGATCCGAAAGGGCCACAATCGCCGCGAGACCCAGGGTGCCAACCATGGCGATCACCGGTTTCTTCCACGCGCCCGGGGTTCGCGCCGGGGGTGGGCTGACTTGCTTCAACTCGCCGCCGAACACCACAAACACAATCAGTCCGAGGACCATGCCGACCCCCGCGGCCGCGAAACCCCAGTGCCACGAGTGATTCGGATCCAGGCCCCAACGCGCGAGCAGGCCCTTGAACGCACTGTGCTGGGCGAGGAAGCCGGTGACAAACGGGGCCATGAAGGCGCCGGCGTTGATGCCCATGTAGAAGATCGAGAAGCCGGCATCGCGCCGCAGATCGCCGGGGGCGTACAACTGGCCGACCATCGCGCTGATGTTCGGCTTGAGCAGGCCGGTGCCGAGCACGATGAGGAGCAGTCCGAGGTAAAACGTGGTCTCGCTGGGCACCGCCATCGAGAAATGGCCGGCGGCGATGATGATCCCTCCGATCAAGACCGTCATCCGCGAACCCAGAATGCTGTCCGCGATCGTCCCGCCCGGGATCGACAGCATGTACACCGAGCTCGTGTACGTGCCGTAGATCAATGTGGCCTTGGCCGTCGACAGGTTGAGCCCGCCGGCCGCGAGCGGCGCGACCATGTAAAGGGTGAGCAGCGCGCGCATGCCATAGTAGGAGAAGCGTTCCCACAGTTCGGCGAAGAACAGCGTCAACAGCGGCCGCGGATGTCCGAGAAACTGCGGATGCGCAGGCAGGAGCGCAGCCCTCTCGATCAGTGCGGCAGCATCCCGCGGGGGTAAACTCATGCGGCGCGAGCTTGCGGTTCGAGAGGTCGGGGGCAACTGCGTTGCGTGGGTGTTCAAGGACCGTGGCGCGACGCGTCGAACGCCGGCGGATCCCGCTTTTGAGACTCGCGTGATCGCCCGACGGATAGGGCAGGCCGAACCGCCCGCTGCCCACGCCGCAGGCTGCCACTGCCGGGTAGCCCTGCCCGTGAGGGCAGGGACTTGGGTCCGACTGGCCGCGCGGAAAGGAGTGACACGATTTGTCCGGTGGGACTAGGCATAGCGGTATCCCACCCATGAAGCCCCTCCCCGGTCGGCAGTTCCTGACAGTTCTCGCGGCCTTCGCGCTCGCCCCTTCGCTCTTCGCGCAACGCACCGCGCCGAAGCCCACAATTTTTCCGTCGCCGAAGTACCCCGCCGTCCTAGTCGACACCGGGACCAGCGGCGAAGCGACAATCGATGTCCTCGTGAAGACCGATGGTTTAGTCGGCGAACCGGTGCTGAAGTCGGCCGACCACCCCGCCTTCGGCACGGAGGCGATGGCCGTAATCGAGCAGTGGAAATTTCAACCGGGTGCGCTGGACGGCGCGCCGGTCGACATGCAAGTCACGATCCCGTTCAAGTTCTTCGCACCGCCCGAGCAGAAGATCAACGCGATGGCCAAGCGCAAGGTCTACCTCCCGCTGCCAGAGGAGCCGATGACCGCGAAGGCCTATGGCCGGCTCAAGGTGAAGAACCCGGCGCGGCCCGCCTATCCGGCGACGCTGGCGAAGTCGGGCGTCAAGGAGGACGTGAAGCTGCGTTTCGTCGTCAACCCGGATGGCATGGTCGTGAATCCGCAGTTCGAGACGCAGCCGAACGTGCAACTCATTATTCCGGCGATCGCGGCCGTTTCCCAGATGACCTACGAGCCGCCGAAGAAGGGTGGCAAGGGCGTGTACGTCGAGAGCAGCACGACGCTGCATTTCGAGGAGCCCCCGCCCGGCGAGGGCCGCGGCAAGGGCAAGGGCAAGGGCGGCGGCGGCGAGCGGTAAGGTCGGTTCGCCTCCGAGTGGCACGGGTCTCCGACCCGTGAAATCCGTTTCGAATCCGGTTCCATGGGTCGGGAGACCCATGCCGCGCCGGGCGCTACGTTTTTCCGAACAACGGCCCCAACAGTTCCTGAATCACCGCGGCGGGTGCTTTCGTCTTCAACGAGGGCTGGTGATAGCGGCCGTCGGCGAGTTTCTTGCGGGTCCGCGCGGTATGCACCTCGATCGTCATCTCGATCAGGTAGGTCTTAAAATCCCACTCCCAGCGGTCGTTGTAAGTCAGCACGGCATCCGCTTCCCGTGGCATCATCGTCAGCGGGCCCGACGAGGCCGTCCGGCCGAGCCGCTGCAGCTCCGCCACGAGGAGGAGGTGCAGGTGATTGTTATCGGCCTGCCGCTGCTCGACGTAAATGTGGCGAAAGGTGTCGAGCGGGATCACCTGGCGCGTCGAGACGGAGGAGCATCCGGTCAGGAGGCTCAGGACCAGCAGCCACGGCAGGACGAGTTTTACGCTCATGGAGTGGGTGAAAAGGGATCACTTGTCTCTCACCACGCGCACCGTGCGGGGCGGCGTGGGGCCGAAGACCTCGCGCAAGGTCGTGCGCCAGTTCACGCGGGCGAAGATGCCGTGCGCCGTGTCCCGGCCTTCCTCGTGCTTGATCTTGTACGCGAGTTCCACCTGCCACTTGCCTGGCAGCTTCCATGGCTCGGAGCGATCCAGCGGAATATCCCAAATGGTGCCAAACCGGATTTCGTGCGCGAGGTGCCAGTCGAGGTCCCCGCTGATATGGCTGAAACGATACTCGCCGAAATAGCCGAATTCCGAGCGCTTGAAGAGCAGGCCCGGCCACACATCGATGATATTGCGCCGAATCACGTCCGGCGGCGGGAGGCCGCGTCGGGTGAGGACGATGCTCCGATCGTAGCTCAGGTTGGTGTAGAAGGTGGTGTTCGGCCAAATCCGCAGGGTCCGCGCGGCGGCGAGGATCGGCTTGAGGTGGCTATAGTGGTCGTTGAGGCCGGTTGGCGGCTTGCCCAGCGGGAAGCGCGTCTCGAGCCCGAAGGTGGTCTGGTCGAAGAAGCCGAGGGACGAAGCCCAATCGTAGCGCGCGCCGAACTTCAATTCCCCGGGGCCCCAGCGGTGGTCACGGCCCGTCTGGATCGGATTCGGACCGAAGGGCACGATCCCGCCGGTCAGATCCAGCCGATCGTTGAGGCCGTAGCGCAGCTCGACCGGATACCGGATGTAATCCTCGTCGCGCAGGTCGCTGAACTTCGGGGTAAAGTGCAGGGTAAGATTCTTCGCGCCGAGCGTACCAGGCAGCATCGTATCCAGGAATTCTGTCATGCGCAGGACGCGCTCCCGCATCCCCGTGGCGGGCTCCGCGGCGCGGGCTCCAGTCGTGGCGAGGACAAACAGAACGATAGACCATGCGACCTGGGAAAAGGAGATGCGGGGCATCGGAGGAGCTGACACTCGAGGCGGGGGGCGGTGCCTTCAAAACAATACGGTGAAACCCGGCCCTCCTCCGGCGCCGCAGCCGGTGGGGCGGGATTTGCGGAACTCGGCGCGAGTTCCGGCTCAGCGATGGAGGTAGCTGAGGAGCAGATTTTCCAGGTACTCCTGCTTGCCGGAGCGGAGCTTCGGCTCGCCGAGTTTCTTCAGGACCAGCTGGTTCAGCTCCTTGAACCCGACCCGGCGTTTCTCGATGTCGCGGCCGAAGCCCGTGTCGTAACTCGCGTACCGTTGGTCCAGGAACGCATCGAACTTCCCGTCCGCGAGCGCGTGGCGCGCGACCTTGAAGGCGAGGGCGTACGCATCCATCCCGCCGATATGGGCCAGGAAGAGATCCTCCAAATCGGTGGACGGGCGCCGCAGCTTGGCATCGAAGTTGAAGCCGCCGCGACCGATGCCGCCGGCGCGGAGGATCGGGATCATGGCGAGGGTGAGTTCGCGGACGTCGGTGCTGAACTGATCCGTGTCCCAGCCCAGCAGCGGATCGCCGCTGTTGGCATCGATCGAGCCGAGCATGCCGTGGGCGATCGCGACCTCGATCTCATGCTGGAACGTGTGTCCGGCCAGCGTCGCGTGGTTGGTCTCGACGTTGAACTTGAAATGTTTCTCGAGCCCGTGGGTGCGCAGAAAGGCGATGCCGCTGGCGACGTCGAAATCGTACTGATGCTTGGTCGGCTCCATCGGCTTGGGTTCGATCAGGAACTGGCCCTTGAAGCCGATCGCCTTGGCGTGATCCACCGCCATGTGCAGGAACGCGGCGAGGTGTTCCTGCTCCCGCTTCAGGTTGGTGTTGAGGAGCGTCTCGTAACCCTCGCGGCCGCCCCAGAACACGTAGCCCTCGCCGCCGAGCCGCTGCGTGGATTCGAGGGCCTTCTTCACCTGCGCCGCAGCGTAGGCGAAGACGTGGGCGTCGGGGTTGGTCGCCGCGCCGCACATGTAGCGCGGGTGGGAGAAGAGGTTGGCCGTGCCCCAGAGCAGCTTTACGCCGGTGGCGCGCTGGAGGCCGCGCGCGTGATCGACGAGGGCGTCGAGGTGGCGGTTGGATTCCGCGAGCGTGCGACCCTCGGGGGCGATGTCGCGATCGTGGAAGGCCCAGAACGGGGCGCGGATCTTTTGAAAGAACTCGAACGCGGCATCCATCCGGGTCTTCGCGATCGAAACGGGATCGGGACCCTTTTCCCACGGCCGCTGGATCGTGCCGGGTCCGAAAGGATCGCCGCCCGTGCCGCGGAACGAATGCCAGTAGGCGATGGAAAATCGCAGGTGCGCGGCCATCGTCTTCCCCTCGATCACCTCGTCGGGATTGTAATGCCGGAAGGCGAGCGGATTCGTGCTCTGCGGGCCCTCGTAGGCGATGGTCTTGATCCGGGGAAAGTGGGCGCGGGATTTTTTCATGAAGAAAGTTTCCCCACGGTAACGGAGCGCCGTCGCGGAGAACCAGCGCGAAGTGACCGTCGCGCCGTGACGCCCCACATCTAGACATTGGCGCTGCGGCACCGAGGGGCGAGTGGCGCGCCGCCTCCTTCGGTCACTCGGCGTAGCCCTGTCCGTGAGGGCAGGGACTTCTCCATCGCGGCGCTTAAAGTTGTCCCGCTGCTCACGCAGCGGGCTACCAAGTAAGAATCGGGCGTGGACGAGCCACCTGCACGCATTTCGCAGGGCCGCGCCTCGTGCGCGCGCGAGACGTCTCAGCGGGCGATAATGCCCCAGTAGCGCCGCGTCTTTGACCAGCAAAATTCGTTACGGGCAATGATCCGTCCGCCGCCGGTCGGAGACCGGCGCTACGGGTACTACCGGCGGCGGCGCAATTGAAACGCAACGACGAGCACGCCGGCGATCATCAGCGCCGAGGTGGATGGCTCCGGGACGGCGACGAAGTTCGCTGCTTCGCGTCCTTGGCGGCTTCTTTCTGCATCTTTCCGGCTCGGGCAGTTAACGGTCGGGCCGGCGCTGGCCGCCGGGCCCAGATGACCCCGTGAATGGAGCCTGCCGGCAAGCAGGTTCGGCAGGCTCTCGGCCAAACGGAAAGGATCTCAGGCCCATGAGCGCATACCCCATGCCCGGCTGTAACTTGAACGCATGGGTAGCACTAGGGATCGGGAGCAGGCGACCGTGGCGATGGGTCTACCTCGGTCAGCGGCGACCGTCTTCGATTACGGAGCGGGTCCAATAAACGCCGTCACCGCCTTCTGCGCGTGCCGATCCGCCTCGACCGGATCGAAGGCGGCCCCCGACTCGAGTTTGCGGATGTACTCGTTGTGGTGCTGGTAACTGATTTTGCCGTCCACCTCGTCGCGGAGGACAAATCGATCGCGCTGCGCTATCTGCTCGCGCCACGCCTTTCGCACGAAGGCCCAGTAGGCATCCGTCTTCGCCCAGTAAGCATCCGCGGCGGCCAAGCTGGGCGAGGTAATGCGTTCATAACGATCGAGTCCGATTTCCTGGGCCAGGAAACGCGGCGGCTCGATCGCCTTCCCACCGTCAGTGGCGCGCTTCCACATGTTGCGCTCCTCGACCCAGCCGGTGGGCGTGATCGCGATGCTGTGCACGCCTTCGACCACATCGTAGTCGCTCCGCACACTGTGCTCACGACGCGGGAGCGGGCGCCAGGCGCGTTCGCTGACCCACTGCGAAAT
>CANEVO010000052.1 GCA_947442255.1 Opitutia bacterium | reverse complement strand
CCCAACGCCTCGGCCAGGACGGCGATGATGTCCTCCGCCGGCTCCGTGCCGCAGCAAAGGCGCATCAGGTCGGGGTCGAGGTTGCTGGCCGAAAGCTCGGCGAGGCCCGCGGGCGTGGTCACCAGATCATAGTGCGCGAGGTGCATGTAGGGACAGATCAGCGTCGTTTTCATACCGAAGCTGGGGCCCTTGGGCAGCTGCAGCCGGTCGTAGAACGGCTCCATCGGGCTGCGCAGCGTGAAGGAAATCATGCCGCCGGTGGCATCGGGGGCGCGGGCGATGCGGAGGTAGTTTGCGCGCGAGGCCGGATGCAGCGCCCAAAACACGTCGCGGACTTTCGGATGCGTGGCGAGGAAGGCCGCGACGCGCGCGGTGTTGGCATGGATGCGGGCCAGCACGGATTCGGTCTCACCGATTTCGCAGGCGAGCCGGCGGAGGTCACGGCCGTAGACGGGTTCGAGTTCGGCCGCGGCGCGACGGCGGAGTTCGGTCGCATCGGGACCGGCGGGGTTGATCGCGACCAGGCCCGCGACGAGATCGCCTTCGCTGGCGGTGTATTTCGTCAGACTCGACACGACGAGGTCGGCATGGGTGAGCGCATCGACGTCAAAGACCGAGACGGTCGAGGGATCGAGGATCAGGTGGGCTCCGTGCCGGCGGCAAAGCGCAGCGAGGCCGGGCACGTCGGGCGTCTGGATCAACGGATTGGTCGGCAGCTCGGCGACCGCGCCGGCGATCCGGTCGCTGTACCGGGCGAAAATGCGCTCGAGGCCGGCCTGATCGAGGGCGTCACGCACGTAGACATAGTCGACCGGCGCGTTGGTGAATTTCTTGAGGATCGCGATGGTGTCGAGGTAGAGCCAGCCGAGTTGCAGCCACACGGTGCGGCCCCGCGCGGCCTGCAGGTCGGCCGCCGCGCGGAAGCCCGCAAAAACGGCGTTCATGCCGCAGGTGGCGAGCAGGAGGTCATCGTCGCCGCAGGCGGGCAGGGCCCGCCGCAGGACGCGGCGGATCTCGGCGGTGGCGTCGCCGGCAAACGTCGCCTCGGCAAACGGCGCGGCGCGCAACCCGAGCCGGACGAGATGATCCTCCGCTTCGCGCGAGGACAGGAAGCCCCCAATGTTTTGGAGATAGGTCTTTGCGCGGGCGGCGGTCGCGGGGGAGGTCGGGTGCGAGACGCCGGTCAGACCCTCGTGGGAGAAAAGCCGGGGCGCGGCCGCGGCGGTCTCAAGGTGGCGGCTCAGGCCCCGGGCCATGCGCCCGGATGAGGTAAGCCAGAGTGTGCGACCGGCGAGGGCGGGATCCGCGGCGGTGAAATGAGCCGCGAGCTGCCGGGCGAACGGATGCACGACGAACCGCGGGTAGCCCGAGGTGAGGGCGCGCATCGTCTCCGGGTTCTTCTCCTCGTAACCGCGCACATCGTGGAGCGTGGGCAGGCTGCACGACACGGCGTGGGGGCTGGCCGGAATGGATTGGCCCAGAGGCAAGTGAGTGAAGGCGGACATCGCAAAAGGAGAAAAAGGAGTGGAGCCGGCCGGGGCTGGCAACATCGGGCGCGGAGCTTTGCAGGTGGCCGGCGCGTGGCAACGGGGACGTTTGTCGCGGTGTGTCATGACGGGGGGCCTTCCGGCCCGGTCGGGGCGTTCGGAACCCGGCGAAACAATTTGCGCTCGGCCGGGGGGCCGCGTTGAACGGCGCGGATGAAACTCGTTTCGTGGAACGTCAACGGCGTGCGCGCCGCCCACAAGAAGGGCCTCCTCGACTACATGGCAAAGGTGCAGGCGGATGTGCTTTGCCTGCAGGAGGCCAAGGCGCATCCCGGCGACGCGCAGCACATCCCCTGGCCGCCGGGCTATGAGATCTTCTGGAATCCCGCGGTGAAGAAAGGCTACAGCGGCACGATCATCTTCACCCGGGTCAAGCCGAAGGCGGTGACACTCGGGATCGGGCTGCGGGACCACGATGGCGAGGGGCGCGTGATCACCGCGGAGTACGACGACTTTTACCTGCTCAACGTCTACCAGCCGAATTCGCAGCGCGGCCTTACCCGGCTGGATTACCGCACGAAGGAATGGGACCCGGCCTTCCTCGCTTACCTGAAGCGGCTGGAAAAAAAGGGGAAGCCGGTGATTTTTTGCGGCGACCTCAACGTGGCGCACACGGAGATCGACCTGACGAACCCGAAGACGAACCGGCGCAACGCCGGCTTCACGAATGAGGAGCGGGAAAATTTCTCGAAAGTGCTGGCGAGCGGGTTTGTGGACACGTTCCGCGAATTCGAAAAAGGCCCGGGGCACTACTCGTGGTGGAGCCAGATGATGAACTGCCGCGCGCGGAACATCGGGTGGCGCGTCGATTACTTTGTCGCGAGCGAGCAGCTGCGGCCGGCGCTGAAGCGCACGTGGATTTCCCCCGAGGTGATGGGCAGCGATCATTGCCCGGTGGGGTTGGAACTGAAATAAAACGCCAGCCGGATATCCCATGCTTCACCTGCTCCTTGTCCTTGCCCTGGTCTGGAACACTGCGGCGTCCGCCCGGGCGGCCCAACCTGCGCCGGCGGCCGAGCGCTTCAGCTTTGTGGCCATGGGCTGCATGCCTTACGGCGTGGCCAATTACCCGGCCTACGAGCGCCTGCTGGCGGAGATCAACCGCCACGCGCCGGCCTTCACGGTGCATTGCGGCGACACGAAGGGCGGCAGCGAGCCGCCCAGCGATGTCCTGCTGGCGCGGGTCAAGACCTGGTTCAATTCGATCGACGGACCGCTGATTTACACGCCGGGCGACAACGAGTGGACCGATGTACATGGCGAGAGCAACGGCCGGCAGGATCCACTGGTCTGGCTGGCGAAAGTCCGGGCGCTTTATTTTGCCGAGGAGCGCAGTCTGGGGCGCAAGCCGATCCCGCTCGTCACGCAACGGCGCGATCCAGCGTATGCAAAATTCGTGGAGAACGCGCGCTGGATGCGCGACGGGGTGGTTTTTGCCACGGTGCACATCGTCGGGAGCAACAACAACGACCAGCCCAAAGTGCCCGGGGCCGTGCCGGAATTTCAGGAGCGCGACGCGGCCAACGTGGCGTGGATCCGAGCCGCCTTTGCGGCCGCGCGGGAATCGGCGGCCCCGGGGCTCGCGCTGTTTTTCCAAGCGCAGCCCTTCACGCCGGGCAATGGTGCCGTCGCGCGTTCGTCGGGTTTCACGCGTTTTACCGCGACGCTCGAGGAGGAGGCTCGCGCGTTCAAGAAACCCGTTTTGCTCGTTCACTCCGACGAGCATCGCTATCGCTTCGAGCCGGCGATTCGTTTCCCGCATGCCGCCGATCCCATCACCAATGTCACCGAACTCGAAACATTCGGCGACCGTGATATTCACGGCGTGATCGTCGTGGTCGATCCGGCCTCGCCACAGGTTTTCCTGTCGGGTCCGCTGATCGTGCCCGGCAATGCGCTGCCGGTGCTGCCCCACAAATAACCCCACCCTCCGATGACCGCGATCGCCCCCGAGCTGAAAGCGCTGATGTTGCAGGCGCCGCGCCTGACGCTGGCGGTGGCGGAGAGCATGACTTGTGGCCGGGTGCAGGCGGCGGTCGGGGCGGTTGCCGGGGCTTCGGGCTTTTTTCTCGGAGGCATGACCGCGTATACGCTCGACCAGAAAGTGCGGCATCTCGGGGTGAATCGCGCGGCGGCGAAGCGCGTGAACTGTGTGGCGGCGGAAGTCGCGGAGCAGATGGCGCGCGGGGCCTGCCGGTTGTTCGGCAGCGATCTTGGAGTTGCGTCCACCGGTTACGCGGAGCCTGCGCCGGCGGCGGGGGTGACCGATCCGTTTGCATGGTGGGCGGTGGCGCACCGCCGGCGGGGCCGCTGGGTCGCCGTCAGCAGCGGCCGGGTCGAGTGCCCCGGCGCGAAGCGGACCGATGCGCAGGCGCTCGTGGCGGCGGCGGCCCTAGCCGAGTTGACCGAGTATCTGCGCACGCTGCGCCATTGACGACGCGGCGACCGCGATTCCCGCGCCGCGCTGTCAGGTCGCGGTGTTCTGAAAAAATTCGATCACTTCTCCGCTGGGTCCCTCGCAAAAGAAGAGGCGGACCGGAACCGCCCCGGCGCCGTTGGTCGTCGCGATCGTGACGACCTTGGGCTCGATGGTGATCTTCGTTCCAAAGGCGCGGACGCGCGCGGCAACCTCGTCGAGGCGGGTCGTGCGCAGGGCGAAGTGGATGATGGAGCCGTTGCCGGCCGGCGCATAGTCGAGGTCCTCGAAAATCTCGATGTAGTTGCCGTCGCCGGTATCCAGCATGACGGCACGCTGCGGCGCGGCGCGCCAGGCGATCTTGGCGGTGCAGCCCAGCGTTTCCTGGTAAAACCGCATCGTGCGGTCCCAGTTGCGCGTTTTCATGCACACGTGGTGAAAGCCGCCGCCGCCACCGAGGATCGGGTTGGACATGGTTAGAAATAATTCAGCGGCGGGCCATCACGGGTGGGGCTGCCCCACCGGGCATTGTTTCGCCGGACGCCGGGCGCCGCCCGCGCCGTCGCCGTTGATCGTTCCGCCCTGCGCCCGCATCAGGGCGCGATCCGCTGCATCAGGCCCATCAGCGGCTGTACTTCTACCGGTGGCTGGACCCAGTCGCTGTAGAGCAACTCGGGCATCGTGTACTTGGTGTTGTAGAGGCTGAAATTGGCGGCGTCGTTACGCTCGACATGGCCGGCCTTCACCGTCGCGCCGGCGTAGAGCCCGACGGAACGGATGTAGGCGAGCAGCGGGGTGTTGAGGATTTCGCCCTGATTGCGTTCGACTTCGGCCGCGAGCGGACCGGCCACCGCCTTGGCGTCGACGCCGAT
Organism: Opitutia bacterium; assembly: GCA_947442255.1. The sequence continues at coordinate 23,620 of CANEVO010000052.1, read as the reverse complement.
GTTGAAGCGGCGCGAAAACAGCATGCGCGGCGTGGTGTCGTCCGTGATAATGAACACGCTTTCGACGGACTTGGCCCCGATCTGGAAGCCGAGGCTGGCTTCGCCGGCCCGGATGAGCACCGGCACGCTCCAGCGTCCGCTGGGCTTCCTGACCATGATCACGCCATAGCCCTCCTGCACGCCGATGAGGAAGCCGGCCTTGAACTGATTGAGAATGATGATCGCCTTCGCGTGCTGGAGGACGACGGCCGGGATCGCCGTTTTCCGCCGGAGCTGAAATTCCTGGAGGATGGCTTCGCAAGTCTCGACACGACCGACGAGAGCTTCGCGCGTGGGAGCGGCGCGGAGGAGAGTCGCTCCGAAAAGTGCCAGGGACAGGAACAGGAATTTCTTCATGACGGTGGGAAAGACGAGACTGGGTGCAGTATAGGCATGGCGCGGCGAAGTTGGAAAGCGCGGAGTGAAGGCGAGTTTTGACGGGACCGATCGGGGGCGGGATGTTCCGCCGGGGCACTGGGCCGGGCGCCGACTTCAGTCGAGCCCGCGGGCGGCGAGTTCATCCTCATCCCAGCCCAGATAATGGCCGAGTTCGTGCAGATAGGTGATCCGCACCTCCTCGCGAAACGCTTCGACCTCTTCCGCCGCGAAGTCCCAGAGGTTGTCCAGATACAGGAGAATCTGGGGCGGCGCGGGATTGTTCTGATTCAGGGCGGTGCCGTGGGCGCTGCCAGTGAACAGCCCGAGGATCTCGGGTTCGAACCCTTCGGCGAGCACGTCGGGGGCGGGCTTGGCTTCGTAGTGGACGATCACGGCGCGTGCGAGCGGGCGGATTTCCGGTGGCAACCGGCGCTGGGCGGCCCCGACGGCGTGGGCGGCGAGTTCGATGAGGCGGGAGCGATCCATCGGTGGAGGACGGCGTGCGGTCACGCCCGCGGGTCGCCGGAGAGGTCGTAGTGTTCGAACCGCTGGCCGAGCAGCCACAGGCCGCACCAGAGCTCTCCAGCGAGGATCGCCAGGGCGATGAGCCCGCCGGCGCTGACCGCCAGCGCGGGACCGACGAACGGTTGCAGAATGAAGATCAACAGCGCGGCGAAGGCTGCGGCGGGCAGCAGGGCGATCGCCATGGTGATCAATTGCGCGAAGAAGAAAATCATGCGCTGGCCCGCGACCTCCGGGCCACCCCCGCGAAACCGGCTGGCCTGGAACCAGGCGGGAAAGACCAGCGCGGCGGCGTTGGGTACGAGCAATTGCAACATGACGACGGGCGGCGTGATCACGGCCAGCCAGATGGCGCCCGTGATGCGCAGCGGCGGAGTGAGCCACGAAAAACGCACCTGCGCTGGATCGAGCGCCAGCGCCATGGTGAGCAGCGCGAGCCACAGCAAACCGGTGAGGATAAAAACGGGGGTGAGGAGCTCGCCGAGGATGATTTTCCAGCCAGGGAGAGGGTAGGTCTTGAGGATGTCCGCGTGGGTCAGGTCGCTGCGGATGTCCTGCCGGGCGAATTGCGGCCCGACGATCAGCAGGTAGCCGCCAGCCATCGCGGCTCCCACTCCGATGGCTGGCAACAAGCCGCGCCACGCCGGATGCGTGGTCATCCAGGTGCAGCCGGCGACGATGACGGCGGCGCTGCCGAGCAGGATCCGGAGGTTGAAATAGGGCCAGGTGGAAAGAAGATTTTTCCAGAGGAACGCGAGTTCCACGCGGCCCGTCCCGCCGAGATGAAACGGGCCCCGCCGGCCGCCTGCCGGCGCACCGCCCAACCGGCGCTGGCCCGAGCGCCACGCCGCGATCCGCGCGGTCCGTTTCTGCGCATAGTCAATCGACGCATCCTCGAAGGCCACGGCCGTTTTGACCACCCAGAGGTAGTGGGCGACAATCACGAGCACAGCCGGACCCAGGGTGAGGAGGAACCGGCGGAGGTCGGCGGCGAGAAAGGGGCCGAGTGCGAGCTTGAACGGCCAGAGCACCCAGCTGAGCGGCGCGGTGGCGGTGAGCGTTGCGATCCAGTCCGTCAGCGGCCGCAGGGCAGCGGCATCGTGTACGGCCGGCAGGCGTCCGCTCGGCGGCAGCCGCCAGAAAGTGGTGGCGAACACTGCGGCCAGGAGTCCCAGCGCTAGGAGTCGCCGCCAGACGGCGCCCAACCCGGCGTCGCTCAGTCTCGTCAGCGTGAAGTTGGCGCCGCTGTAGTGCAGGTTGAGCAGCGAGAAAACGAACCACCAGCCCAAGGCGTGCGTGAGGGGGTTGCCGCCGAGGAAGCTCCAGCGGTTCGAGATCAACATCATGATGGTTGCGCCGACAAGGCTGCGGAGCTGGCCGCTGATCAGCCGGAAGTGTATCAGCGCGCGCCGGTTGACGGGCGCCGGAAAAAGAAAGGCGATTTCCGCCTCACTGAAGCCCAGCGCGGCCCGCTGGGTCGGCACGATCCACATCAAGGCAACGAAGACGAGGAGGGCCATCGTGCCAAAAGCCATGGCCGCCGGCAGCCAGTGCGTGGGGAGGGCGGCGCCCACGACGCCGGTGGCATCGAGCATCTGGGCCGCGGCAACGGGCGGCAGCCGCCGGCCGTTGGGCGCGTCGCCCCAGTGGCGGAGAAAGAAGAACCAAAAATAGAACGCGAACGTGATCGAGCCGACCAGTTGCTTGGGCTGGCGGAGGCCTTTCAAACGCTGGCGGACCCAGTTCCGGAAGGACATGAGCCGCAGATAGAGCAGGGCGCCAAGCATGAGGGGCGGTGGACGGGCGTAGAATGGGCGAGACCGTAAGGTTGGAATCGTTCTCTTACGCGTTCCTCGGTCTGGATTCTGCCGGGTCGAGAGGGAAAAGCATGGTAGGTGCCTGAGGGAACGAGAACGATCGGGAGGTCAGTTTTCCGATCCGCCCGTGGCTCGAATGAAAACCTCTTCGAGCGTCACGTTGGCTTCGCCGTTGCTGAAACGTGCAGCCACCTCACCGAGCGGTCCGTGGGCGATCTTTTCGCCCCGCTTCAGGATGAGAACGTGGGTGCAGATTTCCTCCAGCAGATGCAGCAGATGCGAGCTGAGCACGATGGTCGCGCCGTCGCGGGCGCGCTTCACGATCGAGTCCTTCATCCGGCGGATGCCGAGTGGATCGAGGCCGGTGAGCGGCTCGTCGAAGAAAAGCACCCGCGGCGCGTGCAGCAGGCCGCAGGCGATGGCGAGCTTCTGCTTCATGCCGCGCGACAGCTCCGTCGGCAGCTGGTCCGCTTTGTCGGCAATTTCAAACTCCTCCAGCAACGGCTGGGCGATGGATTCGTGGCCGGCGATGCCGTAAACGCGGGCCACAAAATTCAGGTGCTGGCGCACGGTGAGGTAGTCGAAGAGCCGCGGCTCATCCGGAAAAAAGGCGAGCGCGCGCTTGGCGGCCACGGGGTTGACCGCGAGATCGTACCCGGCGATCCGAACCGCGCCATCGCTGACGGGGATGATCCCGGCCAGGCAGCGCAACGTGCTGGTTTTACCCGCCCCGTTCGGGCCGACCAGACCGAGAACCTCGCCCGGCCCGGCGGCGAAGGACAGCTCGCGGACGGCGGTGAAACTGCCGTAACGCTTGGTCAGGGCTTGGACCTCAATCATGCGGCGCGACGCTGCGGAGCGGGCGGCGGTCGGGCAAGCTCGGGAAACTCGAGTAACTTCTTCTGGGTGGCCGCGTCTTACTCCCCGTCCCGGTTCCCGGTGACTTAACTCAGTTCAATTATCCGTAAGTCAAAATCGATCCTCGTTCCTCATGAAATCTCCCATCAAATTACTTATCACACTCCTTGCTTTCAGCATGGGGGCTCTTGCTCCCCTCAGCGCCCAGGAAAAAAAGGGCCGGGGTGGAGATCCCGATGCCCAGGTTGAGCGCCTCGACCAGGCGGTTGGCCTGACGGCCGACCAGAAGGCCAAGATTAAAGAGATCTACACCAAGAATATGGAAAAGGCTCGCGATGCCTCGCCGGAAGATCGCCGCGCGATCATGCAGGCCCAGCGCGACGGGGTTCGCGCCGTGCTCACGCCTGAGCAGCACAAGAAATTCGACGAAATGCCCCAAGGCAAAGGTGGTAAAGGCGGCGGCAAAGGTGGTCGGAAAAAGTCCGACAACTGAGCTTCAGTAAGACTTGTTAGGGGTTGTTGGATTGGCCGCCGCGGGATAGAACCCGCGGCGGCCTTTTTGTTCCGGTGAGACGTTTTTCCGGACCGTAACGCTTTGATTTCGACTCGGTCCGGCGCGCGGGCAGGGTGCGGGCATGACCGAACAAATGCGCGTGATAGTCGTCGGCGGAGGCGCCGCGGGATTTTTCGCGGCGATCGCGTGCGCAGAAAAACTCGGGCCCGCAGGCCGGGTTACGATCATCGAAGCGACCGCGCATCCGCTGGCGAAAGTCCGGGTCTCGGGCGGCGGGCGCTGCAACGTCACGCATGCCTGCTTCGAACCGCGCGAACTGGCGAAACGCTACCCCCGCGGCGGCCGTGAATTGCTCGGGGCGTTTCACCGCTGGCAACCCCGCGATACGATCGCCTGGTTCGCAGCGCGGGGGGTGGAGCTAAAAACGGAAGAGGACGGCCGGATGTTCCCGGTGACGGACGATTCCGCGACGATCGTCGATGGTTTGCTTCAGGCGGCGGAAAAGGCGGGCGTGCAGGTCGTGACCAGCATGGGCGTGCGGACAGTGGAGCACATCCCGACGCGCGAGGGCGGCGGCACCTTTTGGCTGACGCGGACGGACGGCGAGGGCGTGCGCTGTGAGCGCGTGCTGCTGGCGACCGGCGGCAACCGGTCGTCGGCCGGGTTTACGGTCGCCGCCGCGCTGGGCCATGCGATCGAGCCGCTGGTGCCGTCGCTGTTCACCTTTCATATCGACGATGCGCGGCTGATCGGGCTCTCGGGCGTGGCGGTGGAAAATGCGGCGGTGGCGGTGCCGGGCACGAATTTGCGCGAGGGCGGCCCGTTGTTGATCACTCACTGGGGGCTGAGCGGCCCGGCCATCCTGAAACTTTCCGCGTGGGGCGCGCGCGAGCTGGCGGCGGTGAACTACGAATTTCCGCTCACGGTGAATTTTGCGGCGCCGCACACACGGGAATCGCTGCGCCAGGAACTGGCCGTCGCGCGGGAAAAAAATCTGCGCAAGCACATGGGCACGTGGAGCCCGCTGGCGATGCCACAGCGTTTGTGGGAACGGCTCGTGGGGGCGGCGGGCATTGAGCCGGCGACGCCCTGGAGCACGGTGGGCAACGCCGCGCTTTCCAAGCTCGCCGAGCAGGTGACGGCGGCGGAGTTCAAGGTGGTGGGCAAGAGCCTGTTCAAGGAGGAATTCGTCACGTGCGGGGGCGTGCGGTTGAGCGAGGTGGATTTTCGCACCATGGAGAGCCGTCTCTGCCCGGGCCTGCATTTCGCCGGCGAGGTGCTCGATATCGACGGTGTCACGGGCGGCTTCAATTTTCAATCGGCTTGGACCACGGGCTGGCTGGCGGGCGAGGCGATGGCCGCGCTCTAATTGGCATTGCCGGCGACACGGCGACGAAGCAATCCAAGTGGACCGACACGCCGTCCGCCCCGGCGGGGTTTCGGGAATCAATGCCCACCTATTTTCAGCTGCTGCTGCTTGTGCTCCCGGTTTTCCTGCTGATCGGCGTGGGCGTCGCGGCGCGGCGCGTGCATTGGATTGAGGGCGAGGCGGAGACGAGCCTCATTCGTTTTACGGTGAACGTTTGTTATCCGTGCCTGATCTTCGAATCAGTGGCGGGCAACGTCGCGCTGCGGAATCCGGCCAATCTGCTGCTGCCGCCCCTAGTGGGATTCGGGATCACCTGGCTGGGCATTCGCGCCGGCCTGATCGTGGCGCGGGCCATCGGGCTGCACGTGGGCACGGGGTTGCGCACCTTTGCCCTCGCGGTCGGCATCACCAACTATGGCTACCTGCCGCTGCCGATCATGGAGGCGATTTGGGGTCCGGAAAGCCGTGGCATCTTGATGGTGCACAATGTCGGCGTGGAAATCGCGATCTGGACCGTCGGCGTGCTGGTCCTGAGCGGCCAGTCGTTGCGCGAGGGTTGGCGGCGCTTGGTGAGCCCGATCCTGATCACCCTAGTGGTGGCGCTGGTTTTCAACCTCACGGGGCTCACGCCGCTGTTGCCGAAGGTTGCGAATGCTACCATCCACGCACTCGGGATCTGCGGGGTGCCGCTGGGGCTGGTCATGACCGGGGTGAACCTCGCGAACTACCTGAAGGCGCCGCGGGAGCTTTTCGAAACCCGCGTGTCGCTGGCGGCGATGGCACTGCGTCTTGGCGTGCTGCCCGTGCTCATGCTGTTGCTCGCCTATTATTTGCCGTGTTCGATCGAACTGAAACGGGTGATTGTCGTTCAAGCCGCGATGCCGACCGCTATGGTGCCGATCATTCTCGCGCGGTTGTATGGCGGGCATCCGCAGACGGCGGTGCAGATCGTGCTGGGCACGACGGCGCTCGGCATCTTCGTCATTCCGCTCTGGTTGCGCGCGGGCCTCGCCTGGGTGGGAGTCTGAAGGCGGCTGGGGCCACGTCGCCGCGAGCGGCAGGGCGGAAAGGAACGCCTTGGAGAATTCGGCGGGATTTCCACGGGAGTCGCGTTGACCCTCCGGGTGCGGAACCGCTAGCTCGTCCGCACCATGGCATGGATCACCGACCCGCAGATTTGGATTTCGCTCATCACCCTGACGGCCCTCGAAATTATCCTAGGCATCGATAACATCATCTTCATCGCGATCCTGGCGGGCAAACTGCCGGCCGCCCAGCAGGCCAGGGCCCGGCGGCTCGGGCTCAGTCTGGCGCTGATCACCCGCGTGCTGCTGTTGATGAGCCTGACGTGGCTCATGGGATTGACCAAACCGCTGTTCACGCTGCCGGTGCTTGAGCACGGCCTGTCCGGCCGCGATCTCATCCTGCTGCTGGGGGGACTCTTCCTGATCGGCAAGAGCGTGGTCGAGGTGCACGAAAAACTGGAGGCGGAGGACGGCCACGTGACCTCCGGCAAAGCCCGCGCATCGTTTGCCAGCACGATCGTGCAGATCCTCCTGCTCGACATCGTCTTTTCGCTCGATTCGGTGATCACCGCGGTCGGCATGGCCAACAATCTCGGCGTGATGATCGCCGCGGTCGTGATCGCGCTGGGCGTGATGCTGGTGTTTGCCGGCGCGATCAGCGACTTCGTCAACCGGCACCCGACGCTGAAGATACTTGCGCTGAGTTTCCTGATTCTGATCGGCGTGATGCTCGTCGGCGAGAGCCTCGGGCAGCACATTCCGAAGGGTTTCATCTACTTCTCCATGGCCTTCGCCTTCGGCGTGGAAATGTTAAATCTCCGGTTGCGGGCGAAGCAAAAGGCCCCACCAGTCGAGCTGCACCAGCCTTACCGGTGAGCGGCCAGGCCGCCGCCCGCGATTGTTCCGCGGCCGGCTTCGTCGTCGTGTGACGCTCGTCCTTGCGCAGGCCGTGCCGCCGGCGCAGGAGTTCTTCGAGCTTGTCTACCAACAGATCGAGCGACTTGTAGCCGTCCTCGCTGGCGACACTGGCGACCAGATCGGGCCCGCCGATTTCGATGTGGCCCTTGGCGATGAAGCGGTGGCCGACCTCACGCGTCTTATCGACGCTCCAGATCGATCCGGATGCGCACGATCTCGTGGTTGTGCCGGAGCAGGCGGCCGGCTTTCTCCGTGGCGGCGGCGGCGCAACGCCGCCGTGAGTTCGAGATGGATGCCGCGGAGAATCAGTTTTGCGACCAAGTCATCCGGGGGGATGTTATTCATCGGTTAATTCGAACCGATAATTCGGGGAATGTGTAATGGGAATCGGCGCGGCGATTCGATTGTTCGGGCCGGGAGGCTGCCGGTGGCGGCGGAATCGGGGCGGCCTTGCGCGGCGGTCAACGGTTCTTTTTCAACGCGGCGCTGAACCAGTCGTTGATCACCGCCTGGGGGGGGCGTGGCGCGGGGGCGGCGGGGCCGGGGCGGGGCCCCGCGCTAGGGGATCGTGGGCCTCCGGGACTGCCGGTGTTGGCCGTCTTGGGGCCGAGGGTCGGATTGCTGCGCATGGACAGGGCGATGCGGTTGCGCGGCAGGTCGATCTCGGTGACGGTCACCATGACCTTCTGCTGCGGGCGCACCACGGCGGAGGGTTCCTTGACGAACGTGTCGGCGAGCTGGCTGACATGCACGAGGCCGTCCTGATGGACGCCGATGTCGACGAACGCGCCGAACGCGGTGACGTTCGTGACGATCCCGGGCAGCTTCATCCCCGGCTTGAGATCCTGCGGCTTGTTGACGCCCTCGGCGAAGCTGAAGGCCTCGAATTTTTGCCGCGGGTCACGGCCGGGCTTGGCGAGTTCCGCCATGATGTCATTCAGGGTCGGCAGCCCGACCTCGGCCGTGACATAGGCCTCGAGTTTGATCCGGGCACGCAGCTGCGCGTCGCGCATGAGATCGGCCACGGTGGCGCCAAGATCCGCCGACATTTTTTCGACGAGCGGGTAACGCTCGGGATGCACGGCGCTGGCGTCGAGGGGATGCGCGCTGTCGCGAATGCGCAAAAACCCCGCGGCCTGCTCGAACGCCTTCGGGCCGAGGCGGGGCACCGCCTTGAGATCGGCGCGCGACTTGAAGGCGCCCTGCTCGTTGCGGCGCGCGACGATCGCGGTGGCGGTGGCGGCGTTGAGGCCGGAGACGTAGCTGAGGAGTTGTTTCGAGGCGGTGTTGAGCTCGACGCCCACGCCGTTGACGGCGCTGGCCACCGTATCGTCAAGCGAGCGCTTGAGTGCGGCCTGGTCGATATCGTGCTGGTACTGGCCGACGCCGATGGATTTCGGGTCGAGCTTCACGAGTTCGGCGAGCGGATCCATCAGCCGGCGGCCGATCGACACGGCGCCGCGCACGGTGAGGTCGTGGTCGGGAAATTCCTCCCGGGCCACCTCGCTGGCGGAGTAAATCGAAGCCCCGGACTCGTTGACCATCACGATCGGAATCGTGGCGGGGAGCTCCAGCGTGCGCACGAAGGCCTCGGTCTCGCGCCCGCCGGTGCCGTTGCCAATCGCGATGGCCTCGACGTGAAAAAATTCCACGAAGCCGGCGAGCTTTTCCTTCGTTTCGTCGGGCTGGCGGTCCGGGAAGACCACGTCGTTGTGCAGCAGCTTGCCCTGCCGGTTGAGGAGCACGACCTTGCAGCCGGTGCGGAAACCGGGATCGATGGCGAGCACCGCGCGCTGGCCGAGCGGGGCGGAGAGCAGCAGCTCGCGGAGATTGTCGGCGAAGACCTTGATGCCGGCTTCGTCGGCCCGCTTTTTCGATTCGAGCCGCATCTCCGTTTCCATCGCCGGACACAGGAGCCGCTTGCAGGCATCCTGCACGGCGAGCACGACCTGGTCCGCTGCGGGGCACCTGGCCTTCACGAACAAGGCCTGCACGGTGGCGAAGGCGGTGGCTTCGTCCGGGAGCTGCACCCGCATCATGAGAAAGAGTTCCTTTTCCCCGCGGCGCATCGCGAGCACGCGGTGCGAGGGGGCTCTCGCGAGGGGCTCGCTCCATTCGAAGTAATCCTTGAACTTGGCGGCTTCCAGGTCGCCTTCCTTGCCCGGCATCACCTTCGACGAAACCACGGCGTCGCGCTGGAACACGGCCCGGAGGCGCGACCGGGCGTCCTTGTCGTCGCTGACACGCTCCGCGATGATGTCGCGGGCGCCGGCGAGGGCCTCTTCCACCGAGGCGATGGTGGACTTCTGGTTTTTGCCGTCGTCGGCGACGTACTCCCGGCCGACATGGGCTTGCGCCGCCGCGACGGGGTCGGTGGCGGGATCCTGCGCGAAAATCAGGTCGGCGAGCGGCTCCAGGCCCTTTTCCTTCGCGATGGTGGCGCGGGTACGCTTTTTCGGGCGGAACGGTAGGTAGGCATCCTCCAGCGCGGTGAGGGTGTCGGCGGCGAGGATGATTTTTTCGAGCGCGGGCGTCAGGAGGTTGCGTTCCTTGAGCGACGCGAGGATGGCGGCACGGCGGTCGTCGATGGCGCGCATTTGCTCAAGGCGGTCGCGAATGGCGAGCACCTGCACCTCGTCGAGCTCGCCCGTGGCCTCCTTGCGGTAACGCGCGATGAACGGCACCGTCGCGCCTTCCGCGAAAAGCTGCGCGGTGGCGGCGACCTGGAAGACCTTGACGTTGAGCTCCGCGGCGAGGCGGAGGACATGGTCCGGATTCGGTGACGTGGTGGGGACCGGGGCGGCGGCTTCGGACATGGAGGAAAACCGCCGACAAGAGCGGGTGTCGGGGCGCGTGCAAGGTCGAAAATCGCTCCGGGAGCGATTGCACTCGGAAGGCCTCCGACTATTTTCCGCGTATGAGAAAATTCGCCGCCCTGCTGGGCTTCGTCGCCGTGCTCGCCGGACTGCGCGCGGCGGAAATGCTGCCGGTCGAGCAGCAGGTCGCCGAGGCGATCAAGTCGCCGAAAATCACAGTCGTGCATTTTTGGGCGCCGTGGTGCTCCACCTGCCGGTCGGAACTCGCGAGCGGCGGCTGGACCGCGTTCCTGAAGGCGAATCCGGAGGTGAACGCGATCTTCGTCACGGTGTGGCAGGGGCCCGACGGCGACGGCCGGCCGATTCTGGCGAAACACGGCGTCGGCCCGCAGAAGAATTTTCAGCTCGTCGTGCATCCGAATCCCTCGGTGTTCAACGACGAGAAAATGACCGCATTCATGGGCATCCCGGTGCACTCGATTCCGGCGACGTGGATCTTTCGCGAAAGCAAGCTGCTCTACGCGCTCAATTACGGCGAACTGCGTTTTCCGGTGCTGCAGCAGTTGGTTCAGGACGGCGCGCGCGATTGACCGGCCAACCGCCGGTGGCCCGCCGGGGCTGGTTTCGGCCGCAGCCCAGCCTTGTCAGCGACGGGTAATCTGCGCGACTGTGCGGCGCCCCGCATGTCCTCGATCAACGCGTTTCTCCTCCAACACAACCTGCGCATCGCGACGAACCCGTGCGTGAGCCCCGACTTCTGTCTCGACTGGCCCGGGCTGCGCGCGGAGCTCGTCGCGGGCCGGCCGGTCAGGGCCTACCCGAAAAGCCGGTTCGAGACGAAAGCCGGGGCGTGGACGCTCGTCGAAAATGGGCAGGGCGATTGCGCGTGGCGGCTTGAGGGCCAGACCGAGGCGCTGGCCGGGGGCGCGCGGCTGGGGAACGGCACGACGGTATTCCCGGCGACGTTCGCGAATCTCCTGCGCCTGAAAAATCTCGTGCAGGAGCACAATCCCGCGGCGACGATCTTCCCGACGGCCCCGGAAAAGCTGGGTCAGAGCACGCTCGGGATCGGCGCGCGCTTCACCACCCTGCACTGGCCGGCCGTCGATTGGGCGATGAGCGCGCTCGGGATCGGCCTCACCGCGAACCAGAATTCGATTCCCCGTGAACTGGTTTACGACACCGACGTCATGCTGGCGGGGAAGCTCGACACCGTGCCGTTCCCCTTCATCGGCACGAATGTGCCCGAGGGCCATCAGGGCCAGAGCGTCGAGGGCATGAGTCACGGTTGCGTGCTCGCCAAACTCAAAACCGGGTTTCATCGCCGCGGCATCGCGTGGAGCTTCAATGCCGACCACCAGCCGATCGGCGGCAAGTTCGACCACCGTGAGGATGCCCTCGTCACGGGTTGCGTGCTCGCGAGCTACATCACTTTCGATCTTTCGCCGGAGCTGGCGCAAACGAAGGTGCCGGAGGATGCCGCCGGGTGGGTGAGGGCTAATGTCCCGGCCGGGCTCGTCGCCACCGTGAAGGCGCGCGTTGCCGCGGCGGGGCTGACCTTGAACGAGGCCGACTTTGCCAGGCTGCTGGCCTACGTGTGGCCGTCGCTCCAGAAGATGCAGCGGCGCGATGCAAAATACGCCGCTGCCCGCGCGCAGCATTTCACGACGGACGTCGGCCGCGCCTACCTGCGCGAGCTTTCGATCGACGAACTGCCCGGTCTGACGACGCCGGAAACGACCGCGGTCATGCTGGCGCTTTGCGAGGCGTTGGGGATGAAGATCCACTTCGTCGCACCAGCCTTTGGCTTTCAGAAGAACATGCCGTATCCCGACAACGCCGCGCTTCGCGCGCTGATCGAGCGGCAGTGGGCGGTGTGCCGGCAGTTCGGCGCAAGCATCGGCTTTCATTCGGGCTCCGGGAAATCCGCGGAGAACTACCAGGTCATGGGGCAGGTCACGGGCGGCCGGCTCGAAATCAAGACCAGCGGCCGGTACACCTACGAGATGGGCCGCGCGCTTTTCGCGTCGTCGGACGCCGCCGATCAGGCGCTGTGGCGCGACTGGTATCGGTTCACGCTGGAACTCGCCCTGCTGGGGGCGTTCAGCGCGGATCCAACCGAGCAGAAAATGGCGCGCAGTTTCGTCACCGACGCCCTGGGCAAGGCCGGCCGGAGTATCGAGGTTTTTGCGAATCCGACGGTGACGCGCGCGGCACTCGAGGCGCTGCCACCGAGTCCCGAGCACATGTTCTGGTTCGAGTATAATTTTCTCCACGTGCTGGCCGCCGGCGGTCGCGCGGAGAAGGCGGCGTTGGGCGACCACACGCCGGCGGGCTACCTTCAGCGCGCCCGCTTTTACCGCATCAGCGACGAAGGCCGGCTCAACTTCAGCCGGAACATCGCGAGCTACATTCTTTTTCTGGCGGAGCACACCGGCCTCGCGCCGGCCGCCACCTGCGAGGCAGCGCGGAACCTGCTTGCCCGGTACGCCACGCTCGGGGAGATGCTCGACGGCATCTCCCGCTAGGGCCGCCCCGTATCCCGCCGCCCTTGTTCCCTCTGAGCGCTGCAAATTCATCCGTTCGGCCACGCCGGGTTTGCCCCCGGGTGGCTTCTGCCCTGCGCTCGGGGTGACCGGACCCGCGATCGCAACGCCCTGACCAGCCCGCCCGATTTTCTCCCATGGCCAAATCCCGCTCCTTCATCCACGACGACTTCCTGCTGGGCACGAAGCAGGCTCGCGAGCTTTACCACACCCATGCCGCGGCCGAGCCGATCTATGACTATCACTGTCATTTATCGCCGGAGCTGATCGCGAAGAACCATGAATTCGCCGACCTCGCGGAACTCTGGCTGGGTGGAGATCACTACAAGTGGCGGGCGCTTCGGACCAACGGCGTCGCGGAGCGGTTTGTCACCGGCGACGCCACGCCGCGCGAAAAATTCCAAGCTTGGGCTGAGACGGTGCCGCAGACCGTGCGCAATCCGCTCCACCACTGGACGCACCTCGAATTGAAGCGCTATTTCGGCGTGGACGAATTCCTCGACGGCAAGTCGGCCGAGCGCATCTGGAAAAAGGCCAACGCGAAGCTGCCGAAGCTCCGCGTGCACGACCTGCTCACGCAGTCGAAGGTCGCGGTCGTCTGTACGACCGACGATCCTGCCGATTCGCTCGCTTTTCACGCGACGATCGCCGCGAGCGGACTCAAGACCCGGGTTTATCCCGCGTTCCGTCCCGACAAGGCGCTGGCCGTGGGCAATCCCGTCGCGTTCAACACCTGGATTGAAAAGCTGGCGGGCGCGGCCGGCGCGACCAACGGCATCCGAACGTTCGACGACCTGCTGGGCGCGTTGAAGAAGCGGCACGACGATTTTCACGCCGCCGGCTGCCGGCTCTCCGATCATGGCTTGGAGTTCGCGCTCTCGGAGCCGTGCACCCATGCCCAGGCGAAAATGATTTTCGACGCCGTGCGGCGCGGCCGGGCCGCGCGGCCCGACGAAGTCGTGACCTACGGCTCGTACCTGATGCTCGAATTCGGCCGGTGGGACGCCGCCCGCGGCTGGACGAAGCAGCTCCACCTCGGCGCGCTCCGCAACAACAACACCCGTTTGCTCTCCAAGCTCGGGCCCGACACCGGGTTCGATTCCATCGGCGATTTTCCGCAGACCGCCGCGCTCTCGCGCTACCTGAACACGCTCGATGCGACCGACCAACTGCCGCGCACGATCATCTACAACGTCAACCCGGTGCAGAATTACGCCTTCGCGGCGATGATCGGAAACTTCCAGGACGGCTCGATCCCCGGCAAGGTGCAGTTCGGCAGCGGCTGGTGGTTCCTCGACCAGAAGGAGGGCATGGAGTGGCAGATCAACGCGCTGTCCAACGTCGGCCTGCTCTCGCGCTTCGTCGGCATGATCACGGATTCGCGCAGCTTCGTGAGCTTCCCGCGCCATGAATATTTCCGTCGCACGCTTTGTAACCTGCTCGGCGCTGACATGGCGCGTGGCGAAATCCCGGGCGACCTGAAGCTCGTGGGCGGCATGGTGAAGAATATCTGCTTCGCCAACGCGCGCGACTATTTCGGCCTCGAGCTGGCACCCGGGTTCACGGCGAAGAAAAAATAGCGCCGGCTGACTTCCACCGGCCGGGCGTTCAGGCCGGGGATTACGCCGGTGGAGGAGTCGAATCCCAATGCCCATCAACCCCCTCTCCTTTCCCATGAAACGATCGGACGTTCGCCGGCGCGGCCTAGTCGGTATTCTGCTTTGCGGGTTGGCGTGGCCGGATGTGGCCGTGCGCGGAGCCACGTTTCCGCCCGGGGCGTTTGACCGGCCGAGTGCGGGCGACAATCCGGGCGAGGAGCAGCCGCCACCGCGTGGCTACGATATTCCGCCGGCGCCGGTTTTGTCGCCCGAAGAGGCGTTGAAAAGTTTCCGGCTGCCACCCGGCTATCGGATGGAGCTGGTCGCGAGCGAGCCGCTGATCAGCGCACCGGTGGCGATCGATTTCGACCCGGACGGACGGATCTGGGTCGTCGAGATGCGCGGCTACCAGAACAACCCGGAGGGCAGTGACCGGCTGAATCCCGTCGGGCGGATTTCCATTTTAGAGGACACCAACGGCGACGGAAAAATGGATCGCAGCACGGTGTATCTCGACGGCTTGGTTTTGCCACGATCGATCAAAGTCCTGTCGGATGGCGTGCTGGTCGCTGAGCCGCCGAATGTCTGGTTCACGCGCGACACCAATGGCGACGGCCGGGCCGACGAAAAGGTTTCGATCGCGGACGACTACGGGCTGAAGGAGGGCAATCCGGCCAACTCACCCAGCGGCCTAATGTGGGGGATGGACAACCGGCTGCACAGCACGACTTATTCGGGCTTCTTCCGCCAGATCGACGGCAAATGGACGAAGACGTCCGCGCCGGCACTGGGCAAGTGGGGCCTGGGCATGGATGATTTTGGCCGGACCTACATGGCCGGAAGTTCCGGGCCGTTGCGCGCGAACCTGATCGCGGTCGACTACCAGCTGCGCAACCCGCACATCGACGGTGCCGGCGGCGTCCACGAAATCATCGCCGCGCCGGCTCAACTCGAAGTCTGGCCCGCTCGGCCGACGCCCGGCGTGAATCGCGGATATCAGAAGGACGGGCTGCGCAAGGATGGTACGCTGGTTCACTACACGGCGGCGGCGGGCCTGACGATTTTCCGTGGCGACGGGCTGCCCGCCGAACTCGTCGGCAACCATTTCATTGCCGAACCGGCGGCCAATCTCGTGCGCCGCAGCGTGCTCACCGAGATGCCGGATGGACGGCTGGTGGCGGCCAATCCCTACACGAAGTCCGAGTTCTTGGCGTCCACGGACGAGCGATTCCGGCCCGTGAATCTCAACACCGCGCCCGATGGCACGCTCTACGTCGTCGACATGTATCGGGGAATCCTCGAGGCCCACCCCTTCGTCACGACGTATCTCAAGCGGCAGATCTACGAGCGCGGGTTGCAGCTGCCGCTGGATCGCGGGCGGATTTACCGGGTGGTGCATGAGTCGATGAAGCCGGGCCCCGCGCCGCGGCTGTCGCGCCTCGACGCGGCGGGACTCGTGGCGACGCTCTCCCATCGCAACGGCTGGTGGCGCGACACGGCCCAGCGGTTGCTGGTCGAGCGCCACGAAACGTCCGCCGCGCCCGCGCTGCGCCGGCTGGCCGCGACCGCAGAGTGGGAAATTGTCCGCTTGCACGCGCTGTGGACGCTAGAGGGATTGAATGCGCTGAACACTGATGATATGAGTAGAGCGCTGAACGACCGGCATCCGAAGATCCGTGCTGCGGGTGTGCGGCTCGCCGAGCCATGGTTGCGCCAGCGGGATGGTCATCCGCTTGCGGCCGCGGTGATCAAGGCGGCGGGCGACCTCGACGCGAGCGTCCGCCTGCAGGCGGCGGTTTCGCTGGGTGAGTTGGGCGGGCCGGCAGCCGAGGCGGCTTTAGCCGAGTTGCTTTCCCGATACGCGAGTCAGCCGTATATCGTCGCGGCGGCGATCAGCAGCCTGCCCGGGCGCGAACTGGAATTTTTGCAGCGGCTGGGCGGCGAGAAAGCGTGGGCCGAGGCGCGGCCGCAGCACGACCACGTTTTCAAGGCGCTCGCTGCCGCCGTGTTTGGCGAAGGCTCCGCCTCGCGCGTGACGGAGTTGCTGCGCTGGGCGGCGGCGCGCGACCGCGCCGGGTGGCAGCAGCAGGCCGTGCTGGGCAGCATGACCAAACCGGTGCGGCTCTCGGCCCGGGTTGAGATTCCGGCGGAGTTCACCCGGTCGCCCGATCCGCGCGTCGTCACGCTCGCGGGCCAGTTGGACCGCCATCTCTTGTGGGCGGGCAGGAACGGCGCCGGCGGCGAACTGACGGCGGCCGAGCGCGCGTTGCTTCGCGCCGGAGAGAAACTCTACGCGGTCAATTGCGCGCCGTGTCACCAAGCCGATGGCCGCGGGCTGGCCGACACCGCCCTGCCACTGGCGGGTTCCAAGTGGGTCCTCGGAGCCGACGAGTTGCTCGCCCGCATCGTGCTCCTCGGCAAGCAGGGGAAAATTTCGCTGATGCCGCCGTGGGGCAATGTGCTCGAAGACCGCCAAATGGCCTCGATCCTCACCTACGTGCGAAACGCCTGGGGCAACAAAGCCGCGGCCGTGCTCCCCGAGACGATCCGCAAGGTGCGCAGCGAGACGCGGACGAAGAGCGGATTTTGGACGGACGACGCCCTGACCGCGGAAGCAACCCGTCTGGGCCTGAAGCCCTGAGGCCCGCGCGAGGGCGTCAGGTTTTTTTGGCCGGTTCGCGGAACAGCAGGCCGAAGACGATCATCACCCCGGCGGCGAAGATCGCCGGGATCATCCAGTTCCAATACCAGTTGTAGTGGAGTGTGCCGATCGCCGCGGCGTAGCGGTTGGCGGCAAGGAGTTTTCCCGCCAGCAGGGTGCCCGCCAGCGTGCCGACGCCCCACAGGACGAAGGCGATCAGCCCTTGCGCGGCGCTGCGGTTCGAGTCGTCGGCCTCGGCGTTCACGTACATCTGGCCGGCGATGAAAAGAAAATCGTAGCAGATGCCGTGGAGGAGGATGGCGGCGTAAACCAGCGCGGATTGCCACGCGAGCAGATCGAGACTCTGGGCGAGGAAGGCGTAGCGCACCACCCAGGCGAGAATCCCGGCGAGGATCGTCAGCTTGTAACCCCAGCGCCGGAGCATGAAGGGCATCACGAACAGACCCACGACATCGGAGACCTGGGCCAGTGCCATCTTGCCGGCGACGTTGGTCCATTGCAGTTCCGTCAGATAAATGGATAGCATCACGTGGTAGCACTTCAGCGGAATCGAGATCAGGAACATGCAGGCCACGAACAGGGCGAAAGAGCGCTTGCGCAGGAGCCCGAGGGCATCGAGCCCGAGCAACTGGCCGAGGCGCGAACCGGACCGGCCGGGCTTCGGCGGCGTGTGCGGCAGTGCCAGCGCATAGGCGCCGAACGCGACGGAGGCCGCGCCCGCCAGATAGAACTGGATAGGGGACTGCTCGGCCTTGAGCGCACTCACGGTCACGCTGGCCGCCACCCAACCGATCGCCGAGGCAATCTTGATTCGGGGAAAATCGCTCTTCACATCGGCGAGGTGCTGCATGGCGAGCGAATTGCCCACGGCCAGCGTTGGCACAAACAGCGCGCAGTAGACGATCAGGACGGCGTAGAACGAATTGAACTCCCCGAGGTGCGCGAGGGCGAGCAGCGCGCCGCCGCCGGCCACGCCAAGCACGGCCAGCACTTTCTCCGCCGCGAAGAAGCGGTCTGCGATCATGCCGACGAAAAACGGCGAGATGATCGCGCCGATCGCGAAGGCGCCGTAGGCGGCGCCGATCTGCGCGCCGCCGAACTTCAGCGTGTGCGCCAGGTAGGTGCCCATGCTCGGGAACCACGACCCCCAGACGTAGTACTGAAGGAACATGAAAACCAGCAGCTTGAGCTTCGTGGACGAAGGCATGAGGGGCAGGAGTGTTTTTGAGTCCGGAAGGATGGAGCCGGACGGGTACGCGGAACTCTGTCCGGGGGTGGGGAAGGGGATCGGCGGCGGGCCCGCACGATCAAAGCGGAGGGGAAGGCAATGGATTCACGAAGAGACACCGATGAAGATCAAGCGCCCATCGATCCACCACCCGTTTGGCCGATGCGCGGCGCACAGCGGACACCGAACGATCCCGGACCGACGAATCGTTGACCGGGGCAGCCACCCGGCTAGGCCTGAAGCCGTGAACGTCGGCGAGAGGTCCCCTTCCGCTCGCCGGTCTTGATCCTTCGCGCTATGAAAATCCCCACTTGTGAGTCCGTGTCCGTGCCCGCCTGCGACTGCGGTCGTCGGCCCTTCAGCCGGCGCGAGTTCATTGCGGGCACGGCCGCGGCCATGCTGGCGCTGCACGTTCGTGCGGCGGACGCGGCGGGTGACCTGCCCACCATCGACATCCACGTGCACTGCACGCATCGCGGGCGGCCCGACGAGGAGATTCTGGCGCATCAACAAAACACCGGCGTGAAGACGACGGTGCTGCTGCCGGCGGGCGAGACCGGCGGTCTCGCGGCCGGGGCCTCCGGCAATGCGCATGTGGTCGCCTTCGCCCGGCGGCATCCGGGCCGGTTCCATTTCTTCGCGAACGAAAATGTTTTCCGACCCAACGCGCCGCGCGAGATCGAGCGCTACCTCAAGCTGGGCGCGATCGGGATCGGCGAACTCAAGGACGAGGGCGCCTGCGATTCGGCGAACCTGCAGCGGATCGCGGAAGTGGCGCGCGAGTACGATGTGCCGATCCTGATGCATTTTCAGGAGGGCGCCTACAATGTCGGCTACGCCCGCTTTCACCGCATGCTGGAAAAATTTCCCACGGTGAAGTTCATCGGCCATGCGCAGTCGTTCTGGGCCAATGTCAGCAAGGGCCACAATGAGGCGGAAGGACTTTACCCGAAAGGCGCCGTGGTGCGCGGCGGGTTGACCGATCGCTGGCTCGCCGACTACCCGAATCTTTACGGTGACCTCTCCGCCGGTTCCGGGAACGGCGCGCTGGTGCGCGATCCGTCTTTCACCAAGGAGTTTCTTGTCTGGCATCAGGACAAACTGATGTATGGTTCGGATTGTTTTTGCGGGACGGGCAGGGGGCCGCAGTGCCACGCCGCGGCGAAACTCGGCTTCCTGAAACAGTTCTGCGCCAGCGACGAGATCCGAAAAAAACTCCTCTACGGCAATGCGCACAAGCTCCTGAAAATCGCGTGAGCCGTGCGCGGTGGGCCGCGGCTGAACTTATTCTCGTGTCCTCCGGCCCCAATACATCGGTGCCTCCGACCGCGTTGAACCGCCGCGCATTTCTCCGGCGCGCGGGGCTCGGAGCGGCCGCGGGCCCGGCGTTGGTGCGGGCGGCCGTGGCCGCGTCGGCGCGGCCGCCGGGCGCCATCCGGCGCGAACTCTTCCTGCGCTCGCCCAAAGCCGGAACGGCCGTGCTCGCGGCCACCTACTACACGCGCCGCGAAGGGCTGGAACTCATCTCGATGCACCAGCTCATGGCGCGGTCTGATACGGTGGACATCGCGTATTTCCGTCACTCGCCGGACAACGGTCGCACGTGGACCGGGGAGAGCGAGATTCCCACGCTCGAAGTCCGTCCGGACGGAAAATTTCGCCGTGCCCTCCGCAGTGCGTTGGTCGATCCGCACACCGGTCGCTTTGTGCGGTTTCGCATCGAAGGCCTGCTGCCTGGCGACGATCCGCTTGAGGGCATGCGCCGGTGGGTCGTGGGCTACAGCGTGTCCGGGGACGGCGGACACACGTGGAGCGTCGACGAACAGATCATCCACCGCGGGCCGGGGTATTCGGCGGCGCATTCGCTGCCGGGTGTGTTCACCGGAAAAAATTGCGTGATGGTGGGCGACATCGCCTCCGTGCCCCTCGCGCTGGCCGACGGCACGATTCTATTGCCGGTCATGATCACGCCGCTCGGCCCCGACGGCACCTACTACAATCCCGGCGGAGGTTACACCTACTCGGACGCGGCCGTGCTGCGGGGCCGCTGGCGCTCCGATGGACGGTTGGAGTGGGAACTCTCCTCGATCATCAAGGTCGATCCGGCGCTTTCGACGCGCGGCATGGACGAGCCGACGCTCGCGCCACTCGACGACGGCCGCCTGATCATCGTGCTGCGGGGTTCGAACGACAAAAAGCTCGCGCTGCCCGGCCGCCGCTGGATCGCGCAGTCAGCGGATGGCGGGCGCACCTGGAGCGAGCCCAAGCCGTGGACGTATGCCGGGGGTGAAAGCTTCTTCTCGCCCAGCGCCTGTTCGCAACTCGTGCCCCATTCTTCCGGTCGCATTTTCTGGCTGGGCAACATTTCGCCGGAGAATCCAGTCGGCAACCGGCCGCGTTATCCTTTCGTCATCGGCGAAGTCGACCGCCGCAGCGGTCTCCTGCTCAAACCCAGCGTGCGCGTGGTCGACACTCGTGGGGCGACCGACAGCGCGTGGTTGTCGCTTTCGAACTTCTCCGCGCGGGAAGACCGCGAGACCGGCGGCATCGCCCTCAACCTGAGCCGGCTGTTTCAAAACTCGCGGGGCGACGAACTCGACTGGACCTCCGACGCCTGCCTTTACCGGATTCCGCTCGAGTGAGCGAAATCCGGACGGACGCTACCGTCGGGGTTTGTCGCTGCCGTCCGCCTTGACGGCTGGGACCGGCCGCTTCTGGCTGGCGACATTCCGGTGCGACGTTGGATCGTCGTGCCGGCCACCCCAGCATGAAGCGGCGCAAATTTCTTCAGCACACGATCGGTCTGGCGGGACTCGCGGCCGGAGTGCACCCGCGGTTGAATGCGGCCGCGGCCACGCCGGTGCGGAAGGCGGTGGTCATCGGTCATACCGGCGGGGGCAACTACGGGCATGGCCTCGACGTGCTTTTTGCGGGCCGCTCCGGGATCGAGCTTGTTGCGGTGGCGGATTCTGATGCGGCGGGCCTGGCCAAGGCCCGGGAACGCACCGGGGCGCGCCGGGCGTATGCCGACTATCGCGAGATGCTCGAACGCGAGCGTCCGGAACTGGTGTCGGTCGCACCGCGCTGGACCGATCAGCACCACGCGATGGTCAGCGCGGCGCTGGCGGTCGGGGCGCATGTCTATTGCGAAAAGCCATTCACGCGCACGCTGGCCGAGGCCGACGACTTGTTGCGGCTGGCTGATCGTGCCGGACGGAGAATCGCGGTTGCCCACCAGACGCGGCTGGTGCCGGGCACCCTGCAAATCAAGCGGCGGTTGGACGACGGCCTGATCGGCGATCTGCGCGAGATTCGCGTGCACGGCAAACAGGACCGGCGCGGCGGCGGCGAGGACATGGTGGTGCTCGGCACTCACCAGTTCGACCTCGTGCGGTTTTTCGCCGGTGACCCGCAGTCGTGTCGCGCCCGCATTTTGCAGGGCGGCCGCGAGATCGGGCCGGCGGACGTGCGCGCCCCGACGGAGGACATCGGCCCGGTCGTGGGCGACGACGTCGACGCGACCTTCACGCTCAAAAGCGGCGTCACCGTGCGTTACACGAGCCGGGCTGGTCGCGCGGCGGCGGACGGCCCCATGGGGATGGAGTTGATCGGCAGCCGCGGCACGGCGCGGTTCCTGAACGACTTTTCGCCGAAGATTTTTTTGCGCGAGGGCGATCAATGGCGACCGTTGGAAATGACTCCGGCAGCGAAGGCGCTTTCCGCCGCGGATGCGTTGAACGTGGCGAACGGGCGCGTGGTCGACGACTGGCTGGCCGCTATCGCCGAAAAGCGGGAGCCGGTGTGCGGCGGGCGCGCGGCGATGAAGTCGCTGGAGATGATTCATGCGGTCTTCGCCGCCGGGCTCTCGCGGAGCCAGGTCGAGTTTCCCTTGAAAAATCGGGCCCATCCGCTGGCAGTTTGAACCACGCCGCCCGACCGGTTATGCGCCGAAAAACCGTTTCGCTTTCGCCGGTCCGCTGGAGAGTGGCTGCGGTGCAGATGACGTTTGGCGCGACGATCGCGGAGAATCTCCGGAAAATCGAACGGGCGGTCCGGCGCGCCGCGCACCGCGCGGCCGATGTCGTCTTGTTTCCAGAGTGCGCCATCACCGGGTATGGCGGTGAGTTCGCCACGCTGCGGCCGGCGGAAATCCGGGCGGCCCTGCGGACGGTGGCGGACCTCGCGGCGCGGCATCGGATCAATCTCCTCGTGGGCTCCCCGGTTTTTCGGGGCGGGCGCTGGCGCAATTGCCTCGTCGTGTTCGACCGGGCGGGCCGGGTCGTGCAGTGCTACGCCAAGTGCCAGCTGACGCCGGATGACCGGCGGTTCTTCACGCCGGGCAACGCCATCGCTTTATTCGAACTCGATGGCGTGCCGGCGACCGCGATCATTTGCCACGAGCGGCGTTATCCGGAATTGGTGCGGCTGGCCGTGATGGCCGGAGCCCGGGTGCTGTTTCATCCCAACGCGGGGCTCGACTCGCTCGCGGTCTCGCGCCGCAAGCGCGGGGGCAAAGACGGCATCGCGGTGCGGGCGTTCGAAAACGCGATCTACTACGTCTTCGCCAACTCCGCTGGCTGCCAGCACGGCGGCAGGTGGTCGGCGGGCGATTCGAAGATCGTGGCGCCCGACGGCAAGGTTCTGCGGTTGGCGAATCACCGCGACGAGGTCGTCCTCGTGGGCGATCTCGATTTGCGCCAGGCCACGGGCAAGTACGCCCTGGAAAGCCTCGAGCATCCGCGTTTCCTGGCGCCGCACTGGCGCGAGATGGTGCGGACCGTGCGTCGGCAGGCGAAGCGGGCCGCGAAGCTTGGGGCGGAGTGACGGATCCGCGGGCGGAGCGCCGCGCCGCCGCCTGCGTCAGTCGGCTTCCCCGGTGTCGGTCTCGTGCATGTTACCTGACAGGTAGGTGTCGTAGGCGGCGAGGTCGAGCAGGCCGTTGCCGCTGAGATTGAAGACGATGACCTTCTTGCGGTTTTCGTCCCGGCACTTGATCGCCTCGTCGATTGCCACCGCGATGGCGTGCGACGACTCGGGTGCGGGCACGATGCCCTTGGTACGGGCGAACTGGACGGCGGACTGGAACACCTTCAATTGCGGCACGGCGACGGCGTCGATCAGGCCGAGCTTTTTGCAGTGGCTCACCATCGGGGCCATGCCGTGGTAGCGGAGGCCGCCGGTGTGGATGCTCGGCGGCATGAAGGTGTGGCCGAGCGTGTGCATCATCATGAGCGGCGTGGTTTCCGCGGTGTCGCCGAAATCGTAGCGCAGCTCGCCCTGGGTGAGCGACGGGCACGACGCGGGCTCGACGGCGATGATGCGGTAGTTTT
>CANEVO010000051.1 GCA_947442255.1 Opitutia bacterium | reverse complement strand
GATCCAGACGCGTACCGAGCTGCCGCGCTTGAACATGCCCTTGGGCGGCGCCTTCTCCATCCGCGGCTCCAGCACGAGGGTGTTGAATTTGCCGAGCGGGGTCCACAGTTCCTCGTACCGCGTCGCGTGGATCGTCAGCTCATAGAAATCGTCGTCGAACAGCACGAGCGCATCGCGGGACTCGCCCGGCTTCAGGTTCCAGGTCCGGGTCTGGAGCAGGGCAAGGATCAAGTCCGAGGGATCGCCCGCCGGCATCGGGAGATTTGTCGGTTCCTGGCTGTCCTTCGCGGAATACGCGGCGGTCCGCGCGGCGTGGTCGAAGGCGACGTGGTGCTCCTTCACCTTGTCCTTGCTCTTGGAATACTCGTGCAGCGACCGCAGCCGGCCGGAATTGAGATCGTAGAACGACTCCGCCCTGGCGTCGAAAGCGAGCAGCATGCGGGCGAATCCGCGCGTGGCCGTCGTGGTGGTCACCACCAGCCGGTCGTCACGGGTGGTGTCCCGCCGCGCATCGATCTTGATGCTGCCTGCGCCCCGCACGATGGCCCAGGAGACGCGGAAACTGAGGTGCTCGCCGGCCTGGAGCGGGAAGTCGGCGGCGGCCATGGCCGGTCCGGACGCCACGAGGAGGAGGATCGGCAACAGCAGCGAACGAAGTATCATGAAGAAAGGAAGAGGGAAGTCGGGCGCGGGAAGAGGCGGCGGAAGTGAATCGATTTCGCCTCGGAAGCGGGTGAAGCTGGTCGCGGGTCCGACCCGCCGCGAGCAAAAGCCGGGCCCAACCGAGGCGAAGCTGATGACACCGGCGACGGTCCCTTGAGCCTTCAAGTTGGATCTTCGTTCGGACGGGCCGGGACCGGCAGGGAGAGTTCGAGTTGGTTGTCCACTCCGAGCGCCCAGGCTTCGACCCCGCGCCGGCGCAGCGTGGCAGCGAACTCCTGGGCAAAGCCGTGGAGCGTGAACACCTGGCGGGGATTCACGGCCTCCACGAAGCGGAGGAGATCAGGGTAGTCGGCGTGGTCCGAGAGCGGGAAGGCGGCATCGCAGCGATAGCGATAGATCGCACTTGGATCGAGGGCCCAGCCGCTGACGACGGCGGTGCGCGGCCGCGGAATCTGGCGCAGAAAAGGGGAGGCGGGCGATTGCGGCGGACAGATGACGACGTGGCCCGCCAGCTCCTCGGCCGCGAATGGGCGGTAGGAGGGGAACACGATTCCAAACTCCTCATAGACCTGCGTGAGGCGGAGATTTTGCGGATGCAGCATCGCGGGCAGACCCGCCGCGGCGAGTCCGCAGAGCAGTTCCTGGCTCTTGCCGAGGCTGTAAGCGAACAGCACCGGCGTCGCGCCCTCGACGAGGGCCGCCCGGCAGAAGGCGGCAATGTCGGCCAGCACCTGCGCCGTGGGAGGGAAGACATATTTCGGACGGCCGAACGTGGTCTCCATGATCAGGACATCGGCGGCGGGCGTGGCGCAGATTTCGGCCGAGAGTCCCGGCTGCAGCTTGAAGTCTCCGGTGTAAAGCAGCCGCCCATGCGACTCGTGGGTGAGGAGGCATTGCGCGGAGCCGTAGATATGGCCGGCGGGATGGAGCGTGACCGTCGTGTCGGCCGTGAGCTGCTCTCCCTGCCCGAATGGCAGGACGTGCTCGAGCCGCCGGCCGGGCATCCGGGCCTGCATCAGCCGCGACGTCCCGGCCGAGCATAGGGTCTCGTCGTGGCGCGCGATATGATCCGAGTGGGCATGGGAAACGAACGATCGCCGCTGCCGAAAATGGGCATCGAGCCACCAAGCGATCTGCGGGAGCCAGACACCCGCGCGAAATTCAACCTGCCACGACATCGGCGGGAAGCTTTGGCCGCCGTGCCCGAACCTCAAGCTGGGCCGCGCTTTTTCACCCAGAGCCGTATAATTTAATGTGTAACCGACTAGACGTCGTGGAAGCCACGAAATGCGGGTAGAGGCGGGGCTCGGCCACGCCCGAATGGCTACGGCATTTCTTAACCTTCTCTAGCGCCAGCCGGGAAGGCGGGACAGCAGCAGGAGCAGCAGCAGCACCCCGATGAGCCACCAGTACCAGGCCACGTCGTTGATTCGTCGCGTGGCCTGGCCGGGACCGGGGGCGTCGTCGTTCGAAGGCTCCGGGAGATCCAAGCCGTCGTAGAGATCCACGGCCCGCCAGCCCGTCCGTTCGTCGGCGCCGCATTCGGGACAGGCGTGGGCGGTCCGCGCCAGGGCGGCGCCGCATTGGGCGCATTCGTCCGGCGGTGGCTGCTCAGGCATCGCTGGACTGAAAGTACTTCCGCTTCGCCAGCCGCCACGCGGTGACGAAGAACGCCGTCAACGGCACGGCGAGCAGCATGCCGAGGATGCCCCCGAAGGCCGTGCCCCAGAAGAAAACCGCGAAGATAATCATCACCGGATGCAAGCCGGTTTGATGGCCCAGGATTTTCGGCGTCAGGAACCACGCCTCGATCGACTGGACGATGCCATTGACCAGCAGCACGAGGCCGACGAGTTGCCAGCCGCCGGCGGGCTGGAAGAACGCGAGGGGGAGAGCGACGGCCAGGCCAAGGATAGTGCCGAGGTAGGGCACGATGTTGAGGATGCCGAGGGCGAGGCCGATAAAGAGACCGAACTTGAGCCCGACGACGCTGAACCCGAGGGCAAACAGGACACCCATGCTGAGGCCGATCAGAAGCTGGCCCCGGAAAAAGGACTCCACGATGGTGACAAATTCACTGGCCAGGAAAACAAAGTCCTCCCTCAGTCCGACGCGGAGGAAGGGCACCTGCGTGCCGAGGTTCCGCGTGGGTTCGCCGCGCATCAGCAGGAAGAAGAAGAGGTAGACCGGAATGATCGCGAAGTGGGTGATGAAGGCGAGGACGTCGAACACACCACCGAACGCGGCCTGGAGGGACGGGATGGCATGGTTGAAAACCGCCTTGCTCTGGTTCGCAATCGCGTCGGCGAGGCTGCGAATACTCGGATGGGCGAGATGCCGTTCCGCGAGGATGATCCACTGGGGGTAGTGGTTCGAAATGTAACTTAACGCATTAGCCCAGAGATCGGGCAGGTACACGATGAAGTTGATGAGCTGATCGATCACCGGCGGCAGCACGAGCACGAGGGCGCCGGCCGCGAGCAGGACGAACACGCCGTAGAGCAGAACGACCGCGACGACCCGGCGAATCCCGAGTCGTCGCTCCACGCGCTCAACCAGCGGGCGCAGCATGAGCGCGAGGACGCCCGCCACGGCCAGCGGCCACAGCACGCTGGAAAAGAACATCAGGATCCGCCCGATCACGAACACCGCGGCAATCAGGAGCGCCATCGACCCGAGAAAGCTGAGCAAGGTCAGCGCCACGCCCACGACGCGACGCTGGCTCG
Organism: Opitutia bacterium; assembly: GCA_947442255.1. Next base: position 26,141 of record CANEVO010000051.1, on the reverse strand, counting down.
TGGAGAGGATCGGAGGAGTGGACTCGGCGGGCACGGCGATGGTGGCCAAGGGGAATCTAGTCGGGAAAAGTAAGCCAGTCGAAAGGAGGCGTCCGTCACCTCCGGAATGCCCGGGCTGGATTCGTTCAGCGCGCCTTGGGTTGTGGCATCGCAAACGGCGTGACGGTGTGGCGAGTGTTATGGCGCCACAACCAGCGGGCCATGGCGGGCAGCAGCACGATCGCGGCGACCATGTTGACGAGGAACATGAAGGCCAGGAGGATTCCCATGTCGGCCTGAAACTTCAGGCTCGAGAAAGCCTAGGTGCTGACGCCAATCGCGAGGGTCAGTCCCGTGAACACCACGGCGGTGCCCGATGCTTCTCGCTTTGACGCCCGGCGGATAATCGCAACGGTGCGCGTCCGATCTATGCAGGTTCCCACCCACATCCACGTCAAGGGAGCCCGCGAGCACAACCTGAAGAATCTCGAGCTCAGGCTGCCCCGCGGGAAACTGGTCGTGATCACCGGGCCGAGCGGTTCGGGCAAGTCGTCGCTAGCGTTTGATACGATCTATGCCGAGGGCTACCGGAAATACATCGAGTCGCTGAGCGCCCAGGCGCGGCAGGTGCTCAATCAGTTGAAGCGTCCCGACGTCGACTTCATCCACGGCCTATCGCCCGTCCTGGCGATCGAGCAACGGATCGGGGCGGGCGGGCCGCGCAGCACCATCGCCACGGCCACCGAGATCGCGGACTACGCGCAGCTCCTGTGGGCGCTCCTCGGGCAGCAGGTCTGCCCCAAGGATGGCGGGCGGGTCGTGCAGCGTTCGCTCGATGACAACGTCCAGCGCATCCTCGCGGAGTGCGCCGGCGAACGCGTGGTGCTGCTAGCGCCCTTCATGCGGGCCAAACCCAGCGTGTTGCGCGAGGAGTTGCCGCGGCTGCGGCAGCGGGGCTTTCAGCGCGTCCGGATCGGCGGGGAAATCAAGACCCTCGACGATCCCAAGCTGGTGCCGTCCGGCGGCGGTACCCGCGAGCTGGTGGTCGAATTGGTGGTGGACCGGCTGGTGGCCAACGCCGATCAGCGCAGCCGGCTCGCCGACTCGCTGGAACTCGCGTTTCGCGAGGGCAAGGATCGCGCCAGCGTACTGGTGCAGCGCACCGCCGAGGAGCCCTGGCGCGAACTGCCGCTCAGCCAGTCGCGGGCGTGCGAGGTCTGCGGAGATATTTTTGACAAGCTCACACCGCGGCATTTTTCGTTCAGCGCGCGCGAGGGAGCCTGTTCGACGTGCGACGGGCTCGGGCGCAAACTACGCTTCGCCCCGGAATTGATCGTGGCGGACGCCGACAAGTCGGTGCGCGAGGGGGCGCTGAAGCCCTGGCGCATTGGAGGAAAGAATCTCATCATCAAACACAACGCGCTGCTCAAGCAGGTGGCGGAGCAGCTCCCGTTCGACGCGGACGTGCCGTGGAAGAAGCTGCCGGAGGAAACGCGCCAGATGATTTTGGGCGGCGCCGGCGAGCGGCAGTTTGCCTTCAAACTGCGCCGGATGCGCGAAGCCAAGGCCATGCCCTTCGAGGGTGTGATCGCGGACCTCGAGGATAGCTTCCGCCACACCCTGAGCGACGGGTTTCGGGCGCGGCTCATGACCTTCATGGTGAGCGGCGTCTGCCCCGAATGCCACGGCACGCGGCTCAACGCCCGAAGCGGCGCCGTGCGGATGGAGCCACCCGCCGCGAACCCTTCCGCCACGCCCAAGCCCGAACTTTCGCTCAACCCTCAACTCTCAGCTCTCAACCCTCAACTTCCCCAACCCCCGCTCACTTTTCCCCAGTTCATGGCGCTGGATGTCGCCGCGGCCCACCGCTTCGCCACCACGCTCGTGGCGGCCCATGGTTCCAACACCGCCGTCCGCGAGGTCGTCACGGGTATCGAGCAGCGGCTGCATTTCCTCCTCGAGACCGGGCTCGGTTACCTGACGCTGGACCGCGACTACGGCACGCTCTCCGGTGGCGAAGCGCAGCGCGTGCGGCTCGCGACGCAACTGGGCATGGGGCTCGTGGGCGTCATCTATGTCCTCGACGAGCCGAGCGTCGGCCTGCATCCGCACGACAACCAGAAGCTGCTCGACACGCTGATCGCGCTGCGGGATCGCGGCAACACGGTGCTCGTGGTCGAGCACGACGAGGATACCCTGCGGCTCGCCGACGAGTTGATCGAGCTGGGCCCCGAGGCGGGCATCGAGGGCGGATCGCTGCTCTTCCAAGGGACGCCGGCCGCCTGTGCCGCGCTCCCGCCGCGGCTGTCACGGACGGGCGGATACCTGTCCCGCCAGCTCAAGGTCGAACGCGAGGCCAAGGCCAAGGCGCCCGATGGCGCTTGGCTCATCGTGCGGGAAGCGAAGGCGAACAATCTGCGCGGTATCGACGCGAAGTTCCCGGTCGGGCTGCTGACGTGCGTCACCGGAGTAAGCGGCTCCGGCAAAAGCACTCTCGTGCTCGACATCCTGGCGGCCGTCGCGGCCCGCAAGCTGAACGGCGCGCGCACGATCCCCGGCGCCCACCGGCAGATCGAGAATCTCGATTTCTTCGAGAAGCTGGTGCAGGTCGATCAGGAGCCGATTGGCCGCAGCCCGCGTTCGAATCCCGCCAGCTATGTGGATTTGCTGCCGCTGCTGCGCGATCTGTACGCCCAGGTCCCGCTGGCCAAGGTGCGCGGCTACAAGGCGAGCCGGTTTTCCTTCAATGTCCGGGGCGGCCGGTGCGAGCGCTGCCAGGGCGACGGCGCGATCAAGCTGGATATGCAGTTCATGCCGGACGCCTACGCGCCGTGCCCGAGTTGCGGCGGCCGGCGTTTCAACCGCGAAACGCTGGAGATCCTCTTTCACGGCCAATCGATCGCGGATGTCCTCGAGCTGACGGTGCGGGAGGCGATTCAGCTGTTCCGGAATATTCCGCGGGTGATGGACAAGCTCGCCACCCTGGACGCGGTCGGGCTCGGCTACCTCACGCTGGGGCAGTCCGCCACGACGTTGTCGGGCGGCGAAGCGCAGCGGATCAAGCTCTCGCTCGAGCTGAGCAAGCGCCAGCAGGGCTCGACCCTCTACATCCTCGACGAGCCGACGACCGGGCTGCACTGGACCGACATCCAGAAGCTAATGGATCTGCTCTTCAAGCTGCGCGATGCCGGTAACACCGTGATCGTGATCGAGCACAACCTCGACGTGATCAACCTGGCGGACTGGCTGATCGATCTCGGACCGGGGGGCGGACGCGAGGGCGGCGAGTTGATTTTCGCCGGCTCAATCCAGGCTATTGCGGATGCGCCGCGATCGCTCACCGGAGCGGCCCTGAAGCGCTGGCGAAACCTGCCCGTTTAAAACACTTGTTTGGGGGGCTCGCTGCCCGGCAACGCTTCTGACACCCACGACCCAATTCGGACCGGTGGTGTGCTCACGCCACCGCGCGGTGGTGCGCTGCCCCATTTTAGGAAAAAATCTACACACGGGAAGCCGACGTTTGGCGGTTTGTCTGTCGAGGTAATCGCGGGCTGAGTTGTCGATTGGAGCAAGCTGAAAGCAGCCGAAACCCGCTGAAAATCTGGTGCGTCGTATAGGCAATACCACTTCCGGCGCGTCATCGAAGACTTTAATATTAAATACAATACACGGCTGCCGTTTGACCGTGCCAGCTTTTGACGTCCCGTGAACTGTGGATTACGCTCGACTCATGTCGACCTCCGGCCTTGCCCCATCGGGACAGCGCCCCACAACAGGCTCCTTTACTAACACTCCTACCGAGGACCTACAATTGCGGGAAAGTTCGGGGAAAGCTGGCCCCATCACCCGGCGGACGCATCCAGCGACCCGTCCTCGCGCGTTTCGTCTACACGCAACACCGGCCGCCGCTTGAATTCTTGTTTATTCGAACGATGCGTAGAAAACCCTAAGTCATTCAAGTCGTTATTATCTAGTAAAATTATGAAAACTCGCTACTCGATAGTACAGTTCCTTGCCGCGCTCACCACGAGCGCGTCTCTGTTCAGTCAAACTCCCGCTGCTGCCCCCAAGGAAGAGATCGTGGAATTGCCCGCGTTCTCCATCTCCTCGGAAAAGGACACCGGCTATGTCGGCAAGTCCGCCCTGAGTTCAACCCGCATCGCGGTCGACACCTCCGATCTACCGCAGTCCGTGCAGGTGCTCAACAGCGGCTTCCTCAAGGCCGTCAACCCGTTCATGATTTCCGATATCCTGAACTACGTCGGTGGCGCGCAGAATGGCTCACTGAACTGGACGTCCGGCCGCAATAACATTCGCGGTTTCTCGGGGGACGGTGATTACACCGACGGCTTCGCGCCGCCCATGGCGACGGCGGTGGACTCGTCCATCTATGATCGCCTCGAAGTAATCAAGGGGCCCTCCACCATATTTCTCGCCGCCGACGGTTCGCCGGGCGGCATCGTCAATAAGATCACCAAGAGCCCGCTCGCCACCCGCCAGACGACGCTGCGCCTGCAACTCGGCTCCTTCGACGCGAACCACTTCTCTATCGATACGACCGGCGCGATCACGAAGGACGCCAAGTTCCTCTACCGCTTCGTCACCGGTATCCAATATTCGGACGGGTATTACGACAGCACTTACATGCATCGTAATATGTTCATGCCGTCGCTAAGCTATCAGTTCACCCCGGACACGAAGGTGGAGCTGAAGATGATGCTGATCGAAACGGCGTGGCCCTCCTACAACGGTCTGATGTTCGACCCGCGCACGGGAAAGATGTTCGACGTGCCGTACACGCGTTCCACGTCGGAGGATGCCCCGTACAACTGGCGCCATGACCGCGTAAAGCGCGTCTGGATCAACTATACCTCGCGCCTCAACGAGCATGTGGCCCTGCGCATCGCCGGCATGAACGCGTACGATCGCGCCGATCGACTCGAGTCGCTCGCCAACACGTGGAATGACGGCGGTCGCGCTTGGAATGCGGCCACCACGCCGGCCAATTACACCGGCGGTGCCTATCCCCGCACGACGACCGCTGACGATTCCACGAATCGCTACCGCGACATCCAGTCGGACCTGAATTTCAATTTCAAGACCGGCGCCGCGAATCACAGCCTGCTCGTCGGAGGCGAGCTCCGTGACTCGCCGTCCGCCCAGATCAATTACGCCGGCACCTCGTCACCGTGGAATCCGTTCGTGAAAACCGATCCCACGGTCGTCGTGAACTACGCCACCAAGAGTGGCTGGAGCCAGAATTCGAGTACGCTTTCCCGCGTCTATGTCCTCGAGACCCTGAAGCTGTTCAACGATCGCCTGCTCCTCTCCTATGGCGCAACCCGCACCCGCGCGACTGGTTCGACGACCAACGGCCTGACGAAGGTTGTGACTACCCCGGAATATATCGTCTTCAAGAACCTCAAGCAGTACGGCCTCGTCTACAAGATTACCGACGGCGTGAATCTGTTCGCGGGATACAACGAAAATTATGCGTTGAATGGTGTCGGCACCGTCAACGGCGTGATTGGCGTCCCGCTCCCGCCCAAGCAGGGCAAGCAGAACGAGGTCGGCCTCAAGACCTCGCTTTTCAACAAAAAGCTGACCGTCAATGTCTCCTATTTCGACGTGCAGCAGCAGAACAACACCGTGCCGTCCTCGCCGCAAAATCCGCTCAACCCGCTCGTCCTCATCCCGGGCGTGAAATCCCGCGGGTTTGACGGCGACCTGAATTACGAAGTGAACCGGAATTTATTCCTCATGGGTTCTTTCTCGTTGTACAACGCGGAGTCCATCCTCGGGCCGGCCGCGGCGACCTTTACCCAGCCTTACACGGGCACGATCATCACGGAATCCATCCCGGTCAACAACACCTCGGAAAAGAGCGCGAGCCTCTTCGGCCTCTATCGCTTCACGGAAGGCGGTTTGAAGGGCTTTAACGTCGGCCTTGGCGCCAATTACCAAGGCAAGCGCGCAATCACCGACAACGCCAACCAGGTCTGGTTCGGCTGGGTCCCGGGCCGCACGCTCGTCAACGCCAACCTCAGTTATCGCTACAACCAGCGGATCAACTACGGGCTCAACATCGATAACCTGCTCGACACGAAATATATTTATTCCGTGCGCAGCGTGAACGTTATCGTTCCCGGCCAGGCCTTCAACGTGAAGTTCAGCGTCGACTACACGTTCTAACCGGCACGGGTCATCCCACTCCCACCAAACCCATGGCCCCCGCCGGAATGCCGGCGCCGGGCTGTGGTTTTTTTGGGCTATTTCAGCGCCAGTGCTCCGAACCGGTGGTCGTTGCTTTCGGGACGTTAATCTGATCGCGGCGCCGCAGAGCCGGACAACGCGGGCCTAAAACGGCGTGGGCGGATCAGCAGCGCCATTTTCATTTTCCTGCTCCCGGGAAGTGGCCGCTCAGCCCTTAAGCGGGCGGTAGACGTGACGCGGTGCTACGGGGTATCGGCGCCCACGCTGATTGGGAACGTGGCCAGCCCTCGCTTCCTCGCCGTCCCCGGCGTACCCTTGGTCTTTCCGGTAATTTCGCTTAGGATTAAGTGCAGCGAGCGTCATGACTGTCGGCGGCGTGCGAATATTCAATCTGACGCAGGGACGTTGGTCGATGCTAGCAGGGCTGGTGGCGTGGGCGACGGTCCCGAGCTTCGGGAGTCCCACGGAGGATGCGCTGGTCGCGGCGTTGGAACTCGCCGAACAGCCCAATTACAGCTGGACCGTCACGGTCGCGGATGACGTCCAAGCTTACGCCATCGACGGTAAAAATCGTCGCCAGGGATGGAGCTTGGTTCGATTGCCCATGATTGACTGGGTCGCCCGCCGCATGGGGCGCGAAGCCGGCATCAATCTCGAGGCGATCTTTCGCGGTAATGCCGGCGGGGTTATTCGGACCCGTCGGGGCCGGGAAAAGGTACGGGACCTGCCGGCGTATGAGGTGGTCACCGACGCCGAGCTTCCGTTTCCGGACCTCCCGGGCACGCGGATCGGCGCGGGGACTTCGTCGCTCCACGGTCTCCTCGGAGATCCTTTCGGCAGCGACCCCGCGTCTCCCTGGTCGCCGTCCGCGCCGGCGCACTCAACGGCGCCCACCGACTCGCGCACGGGCTATTCCAACGCCCAGTTCGGAGTCAGTCCGCCCCATCAGGAACTCGCCATCATCGTCGGTAGCTACGTGGACCTGCACGCGGAGGGCGACGAGGTGACGGGTACCCTGGACGACGCCGGGGCGCGGCTCCTGCTCGTGCGGGACAGCCAGAAGGACATCACGCCGGAACTGGCGCGCGGCTACTTCCGGCTCCCGTTGCAGGACAGCGCGATCACCAGCTACCTGCTGGTTCTGCAGGGGGTGCTCTAGGTCAACGGCCCGCGCGGCCCGCAGCGGGTGCTGGTGAACTAAAAATCGAATATCATTATCAGGAACGTCGGGACCACCGAATTCCAAGTGCCCGTCGAGGCCTACCGCAAGCTGGGCCCGTGAGGCCGCTCACTTCACCGCGGCCCAAACGCGCTGCACATCGTCGTTATCCTCGATCGCCTGAAGAAACTCGCCGACCTCGGCCCGCCCGTTGTCGTCGAGGGCGGGGTAGGTCTTGGCGACGTAACCGAGTTCCGCGGTGATGACACTCCAGCCGTGCTGCTTGAGCCAGGTGGCGGCGGCATGGACCGCGGTCCGATCCGTCAGGAAGCGTGCGGCGGCGTGGCCCTCGGGCAGTTCGTCGTTCTGCTCGTGGGTGAGAATTTCAAACTCGTTCGCGCCCGCCTCAATCGCCGCGGCCTCGAGGTCCGAGGCCGGGTCCGCGTGGTGCGCTTCGACAATGCCGACGTGATCGAAGAGAAACTTATTGCTGTTGCCGCCGCCGAGATGGCCCTTCTTGAACAGCAGCCGGATCTCGCCGGCGCTGCGGTTGTGATTGTCGGTCATGACCTCGACGATCACGGGTACCTTATGAGGAGCGTAGCCCTCGTACACGACGTGCTCGAGCACGAGTTTGTCGTCGCCAATCCCGGCGCCCTTGTTGATTGCCCGCTGAATCACGTCGCGGGTGACGCTGGCTTTCTTGGCTTTTTCGACCGCGGCGTGGAGTCGCGCATTCGCCTCGAGGTCGGCACCGCCCAGCTTGGCGGCGACGGTGATTTCCTTCACCAGCTTGCCGACCGTCTGCCCTTTCTTGAGGTTAACGATCGCGCGTTTCGCGTGGAGCCATTGACGTCCCATGACGCGAGAGTGAGAAGGCGATGCGCCTCGGCAATGCCGAATTACGGCCTCAACTATTCTTCTCCCCGTGATAACACAGCCAGCACATTAGCAGGATAATGACGGAAAAAATCGCGATCAGGATCATGGACAGCGGCCGGGGTGGGGAAGAAAGACCGTCGTCAAGCAATCGCGCGAGGTGGGTTTAGCAGCCCTAATTTCCGCCGGGAAATTTCTGTCCGTCTCCAAGCAAAGGATGCGAATTTCCTTCGCCCCCGGTGCCGGGCGGCCCAAACGTGGAGCACTGGTGTCACCGGTCATTCCCACCATCGCCCATCTCGACGCGGACGCGTTCTTTGTCTCCTGCGAACTGGCGCTCCGGCCGGAGTTGCGCGGGACGAAGTGCGCCGTGGGCGGGCGCGAGCGCGGCATCATTTCCTCGGCCAGTTACGAGGCGCGGGCGTGCGGGGTCTACACGCCCATGCCGACCCAGCGGGCGCTGAAGGTGTGTCCGGATCTAATCATGCTGCCGCCCACGTCCGGACTGTATGGCAAGGTCTCGCATCGGATGTTCGAACTCTGCGAGACGATCACGCCGCTGGTGCAGCGCAACTCGATCGATGAGGGCTATCTCGAACTCGGGCCCTGCGGGTTTGGGACGAGCCGCGAGGTGGCGGAGCGACTGCGGCACCTGCAAACGCGGCTCTGGGACGAGTTGCAGATTCCCGTCTCGTTCGGCCTGGCGGCGAACAAGCTCGTGTCGCAGATCGCGTCGAAGCTGCGCAAGCCCCGCGGTTTCGTGGTGGTGGAGCCGGGCACGGAAGAGGCGTTTTTGGCGCCGCTGCCGATTGGTAAGCTGCCCGGAATTGGTCCGAAGACCGAGGCCACTCTGGTGACGCAACACGGGCTGAAGCGAATCGGCGAGATCGTGGGCCGCTCCGAGCGCGAACTCCGGATGATTTTCGGCGACGGCTGGGCGGAGATGCGCGCCACCGCGCAGGGCATCGATGCGCGGCCGGTCGAGACCGGGCACGACGACGCCAAGAGCTACTCGCAGCAGGAGACGTTCGGGACGGACATTGCGGACTTCGCGGAAGTCGAGCGGATCGCGAAGCGGATGGTGGATGAGTTGATGTCGAAGATCCGCGGCGACGGAAAACGGGTTCGAACCCTCACGGTCAAGGTGCGCTATCCGGACTTTGCGCAAGAGTCGCATGGGCGCAGCCTGGCCGAGGCCACGGATCTCGAGGCGCCGTTCTATCCGCTCATTGCGCTGTTGCTGCGCGCTGCCTGGCAGCAGCGCCGCCCGCTGCGTCTGATTAGCGTCCGCTTTTCCAATGTGGATGACGACGGGCGGCAGTTGGAGATGTTTGCGCAGACCGAGGAGAAGCGCCGCCGGCTTGCGGCCGTCGTCGATCGACTCAATGAACGCACGGGCGATGCCGTCGTTCGCCATGGTCACCAGCTTGCCAGGAAACGACCGGGGGCCTAGTTCCGATCCATCCGTCATGCCGATCTACGAGTATTACTGCCCGGATAATCACACGGTCTACCAGTTCTACGCCAAGACGCTGGCCCAAGGACGGACGATTCCGCGGTGTCCGGACCACTCCAGGTATCGCCTGGAGCGGATGATTTCGACGTTCGCGATCGCTTCGGGCGGGAAAAACGAACCGGAATCCGCCGCCGTGCCGGACGCGGCCGATGCGAGCGGGGATGCCCGGATGGAGGCGGCGATGGGCACGATGGAAAAGGAATGCTCCGGCGTCGATGAGAACGATCCCAAGGCGATGGCCCGGATGATGCGCCAGATGTCCGAACTGACCGGCGAGAAAATCGATGGCGAAATGGAAGAGGTCGTGCGCAAGCTCGAAGAAGGCGCGGATCCGGAGTCGATCGAGGAGCAATTGGGCCAAGGGAGCGAAGCCGGCGACCCGTCCGGAAGCGGAATGGGGGAGGACCTGGCGCCCGAGGCGACGGCGAAGGAACCGCGCCACCGGTTTCGCGCCCGGCGACCGACGCCGCGCCGGGACCCGAAGTTGTACGACTACGAGTAAGCGGGCGGCCGGCAGTTCCGCGCTTGGAAATTCACGTCTTCAACCTAGCTTGCCGTCGCATGTCCTCACCTGACGTTCAGAACCGCATCGCCGCTGCCAAGCGTGCCGTGCTCGCCCAAACCGACCGGTTGCATCGCGAATTTGGGCGCGTGGAAAGCAAGTGGAAGGCGGATGAAAGCCGGGTGACCGCCGCCGACATCGCCATCTCGGAGGGTATCGTGGCGGCGCTCTCGGCGGAGTTTCCCGCGGACCAATTCTTCAGCGAGGAACTGAGCGGGGCCGACGCGCCCATCCCGGTGCACGCTCGCTTTTCATGGGTCCTCGATCCGATCGATGGCACGAACAACTTCGCGCTCGGGATTCCGCACTGTGCCATCAGCCTCGCGCTCTGCGAGGGTGGGGAGCCGATCTATGGGGTCGTCTACGATCTCAGCCGGCGCACCCTGATGCACGGGGGGCCGGGCTTCGGGGCCTTCGATGGCGACAAGGCGATGCACGTCAGCACCGCGGCGTTCACGCGTGAAACACTGGTCGGTTTCCACAGCCCCTTTGAGAAGACCCTGGTACCGAACGCCAGTGGCGTGATTTCCAAGTTCAAGATTCGCGGACTCGGCAGCGCCACGCTGCACCTGGCCTACGTCGCGGCGGGAATCCTGGATGGGTGCGTGGATTTCAACGTGAAGATCTGGGATCTCGCGGCCGCCATCCCGCTCGTGCGGGCGGCCGGCGGCGAAGTCCATTTCCTCAACGGACCGCAACTGCCGCTGCGGCAGTTCGACCTGAAGATGGGCCGCATCGTCTATGCCGCGGGCAGTCCCGTCATGGTCGCTGAGCTGCGCCGCCTCATGCAGCTCTAGTCCATCCGGATTGGCCGAGCCGGGGTTGAGCCATCCGCATCTGGCGCAAATTGACGCAGAGGCGGAGGAATTCATCTGCGTCCATCTGCGATCTCTGCGGATGCCATTGGCCGAGCCGCGTTGAACGTGAAGCCAGGAATCCAGAAATCTTGGTCGCGCACGACAACAGATTGAACCGTGCGCTCCGCGCACGGCTTCGGCGGCGCGCGCAGCGCACCACCCAGCAATAGAATTTGCGAGCCGCTGCCATTCCCGCGATTATTGCGACATGGATACGCCGAGGCATCCCGCGGGGACTTGGATCGAGCAACTCGTGGAGTTCCTCCGCACCCAGCCGGCGGTGAGCGCAGTCCGCATCGATCCGACCGCGCAGCGCCTCGAGGTGGCGACGATTGGCCATGTCGCGCTCGACGGCTTGGAGGATAAACTCGCCGGGACGATCGCCGCCATCGAGGCCGAACTCGCCTCGAAGGCGGCCGGGACCGTTCCGTTGGGGTATTCACTGCGCCGGGAAGGGGACGCGACCGTGGTCGGACGCGATTCTTGCAGCACCGCCGAGAAGATGTGGCTGTGGCGCGAGATGGAGTGGCCGGAGATCAAGGCCGAGCCAAAGCCCGAGGATCAGGAGTGGCGCTTCCTCGCCCTCATGGCCGCGATCTGCGGCGCGTCCGGCATCATGGGCGTCGTGGCTGGCTATCTGGCGCCGGGACTTCCTTGGGTGCCGAAGCTGTTCTTCCTGATCGGACTCGTGACAGGCGGGTGGGATGCGGCGATCGACACGGGCAAGAGCCTTCGCAAGGGCGAAGTGGACATCCACTTTCTCATGCTCGGCGTCGCCATCGGCGCCATGTTCATCGATGCCTGGGGCGAGGCCGTCTTGTTGCTCTTTCTGTTCTCCGCCTCCGGAGCGATGGAGGAATACGCGCTCGACCGTACCCAGCGCGAGGTGAGTGCGTTGCTCAAGAGTTCGCCGAAGCGCGCCACTATCGTGCTCGCCGACGGCAGTGAGAGCGAAATCGCGGTCGAGGAACTCCAGTTGCGCCATCGCGTGCGGGTGAAGCCGGGCGAGGCGTTCGCCGCCGATGGCGTCGTCGTGGACGGCAAGAGCGCCAGTGACGAATCCACCCTCACGGGCGAGGCCGCCCCCGTCGAGAAGTCGAAGGGCGATCAGGTCTTCAGCGGCACGATCAACCTTTGGGGCATCGTGGACTACAATGTCGCCCGCCTGCCCTCGGAAAGCACGCTGCAGAAGATCATCCGGCTCATCCAGACGGCGCAGAAGCTCAAGGCCCCGAGCGAACGCTTCACGGATCGTTTCGGCACCGGTTACACCTACGCCGTCATCGGCGGTTCCGCGCTGATGTTTCTTGTCTGGTGGCAGGGCTTCAATCTGCCGGCTTTCGTGAACACGCCGGAAACGCGTTCGGCCTTCTATCGCGCGATGACCTTGATGGTCGTGGCCAGCCCGTGCGCGCTAGTGCTCTCGATCCCGTCGGCCATCCTCGCCGCCATCGCGTGGGGTGCGCGGCATGGGGTGTTGTTTCGCGGTGGCGCCGCCATTGAAAAACTCGCGGACATCGGCGTGCTGGCTCTGGACAAAACCGGGACGCTTACCACCGGGGAACTCAACGTGGTGATCGCCGAGAGTTATCCGCACGGCCGCGAGCGCGAGGTCCTCGAACTCGCCTACGCGCTCGAATCGAAGTCCCAGCACCCGATCGCGCGGGCGATTGTCCGGCATTCCCGGGCCAATGGCGTCGCCGAGCTCGCCGTTGCGGAATTTCAATCGCTCACCGGGCAGGGGCTGCGCGGCACAATCGACGGCGCGACTCTCCTGCTCGGACGGCGCGAACTCCTGGAAAGCGGTCCGCTTGCCGAGTGGGCGAAAAAGCTTCCGGCCGCCTCGGCTGAACTGAGCGAGGTCTGGGTGATCGGCCGGGGCCTGGTCGGGCGTATCCTGCTCAAGGATCAGATCCGCGCCGAATCCCGCGCGGTCCTCGCCGAGTTGAACCGACACGACATCAAGACCGTGATGCTCACCGGCGATCGGCGGCAGGCCGCTGAAGCCGTGGCGCGCGAAATCGGGTTGAACGAGGTTCGCGCCGGTCTCTCGCCCGAGGACAAGGTCGCCGCGATTCAGTCGCTGCGCGCCGATGGCCGTAAAGTCGCCATGGTCGGCGACGGCGTGAACGACGCTCCCTGCCTCGCCGCGGCCGACGTCAGTGTCGCCATGGGAGCCCGCGGCAGCGATGCCGCCCTCGAGCAGGCCGAGGTGATCCTGATGCACGATCGGATCGAGAATTTTATCGCGGCCTACCGGCTGAGTCGACGGGCCCGTTCCGTCATCCGGCAGAATCTCGCGATCTCGCTCGGGGTCGTCATCGTCATGGTGATCGCGACGGCCTTCGGCGCGGTTCCGCTGGCCGTCGGCGTCGCCGCCCATGAAGGCAGCACGATCGTCGTCTGCCTCAATTCGCTTCGATTGCTCTTCGGCCAGAACCGCGCGTAAGCGGGCGCTGGCGAGTAGCGCCGGTTCTCTGACCGGCGAACAACGGAAGGAAGGTCGTACCGCCTTTCGCCGGTCGGAGACCCGGCGCTACTTTTGATGCGAAGGCGCTTTCAACGACCGCTAGCGTCCCGACCGGTCCCCGTATCCACGCGGGTGGTCCGAATGCCATTTCCACGCGGTGGCAACAATCGATTCGATGTCGGGGAACTTCACCTTCCAGCCCAGATCGCGCTGTGCCTTCGTTGAGTCGGCATAGAGCGCGGGCGGATCGCCCGGTCGGCGTGGGCTCTCGATCACCTTCACCGTGCATCCCGTGATCTTCTCCACGGCGCGGATAACCTCGCGGTTCGACGTGGGCTTGCCGGTGCCCAAATTATAGAACAGCTGGGTGCCGGGCTTGCCCAGCCGATCGAAGACGGCGATGTGGGCGCGGCTCAGATCGTCCACGTGGACATAGTCGCGCAGGCAGGTTCCGTCCGGGGTGGGGTAGTCGGTGCCGAAAAGTTCGAGGTGCGGGCGCCGGCCCACGGCCACATCGATGGCCACCGGAATGAGGTGCGTCTCGGGATCGTGATCCTCACCGATCGTACCGTCCTCCGCAGCGCCAGCGGCGTTGAAGTAGCGAAAGGCCGCGAAGCTCAGGCCGTGGGCATGAGCGAGCGACTTCAACACGTTCTCGAGATCCAGCTTCGTCTGGCCATAGGGATTGATCGGCGCCTGCGGCAGGGTCTCGTGGATGGGAAGGCTCGCGGGAATCCCGAAGGTCGCGCAGGTGGACGAAAAGACGAATTTCTTCACCCCGGCCGCGAGCATCGCCTGCAGCAGGTGCAGCGGCGCCACGACGTTGTTGAAATAGTACTTCATCGGGTTCGTGACCGACTCGCCGACGTAGCAATACGCGGCAAAGTGCATCACCACCTCGATCTGCTCCTCCCGCAGGATCCGTCCAACCGCGGCCTCATCGCCCAGGTTTGCCTCGTGCAAGGTGACCCCGGCCGGAACCGCCGCGCGATGGCCGTAGACGAAATTGTCCAGGATCACCGGTCGATGCCCCGCCGCCACCAACTGGCGGACACAATGACTACCAATGTAACCGGCTCCACCGACGACGAGTACGTTCATGCGAATACGAAATGAAACTCCAACAACTCCTGCACCGACAAGCAGAACCGTGCCGGGTGCGCTGGCATCGTGGCAAGCAGTCGATGGCGGGGAACTTTTCCGCTGCTCACGCAGATGACATGGGGCCGGGCGCCAGGGGGTAAATTCGCCAGGCTGCCGGCGCTATGCTATCAATAAACATCATCGAAGTTAGTTCTTCGGTTGCTTCCGTCGAGGCAGGCGTTGTGCCGGTTGCGCGGTACCGTGTTGAAGGAACGCCGGCGCCGTGAACTGCGCGGCTCCGACAAATCCTTTGCTCAGTTGATGGCATCCGATCCTGCCAGCCTCGCCGACGAGTTTTCCCAACTCGCCGCTCGAAAAGGCGTCGCTCTTCCGGCCAAGGATCCGGTGGGTGAGAAGTCGATGAGGCAGAACGCCCGCTACATTGATCGTGAGTACCTGGGGAAGATGGCCGGCGACCACGCGGCCACCGTGAAACTGTTCCAAAAGCAGGCGACCGAGGGTCAGGACGCTGAACTGATCGCCTTTGCCCGTGAGCATCTGCCCCGCCTCTAGCATCACTTGGAAAGGTCGAAGGACTGGCAGCGGCTGCTGAAATAACGCGGCGACCCGTCTCGCTCGCGACGCCCGCTGCGTTCTCCCGGGGAGTCAGTTTTTTCCCGGGGCAAGGGATTGGCGGTCGCATTGGAATTCGTGCTTGGAGGGAGGACGACGGCCCGTAACGTGACGCTATCCCCGCGCCACGCGGCGCCCGGCTGGCGTTGCCGACCGCCTGCGCGTCCAGACATGAAGTCCCCACCTCTTTCCCGCCGGCAGTTCATCGGCGCGGTGTCCACTGCCGCCACGGCGGCCGGCCTGCCCCACGTTCTGGCCGCCGCCACCCCGACTTCCCTCCCGATGAGTGATATCCCGATCATCGATACGCACATTCACCTGTTCGATCCGACTCGGCCCGAGGGCGTGCCCTGGCCGCCGAAGGAGAACGCCACCTTGTACAAGCCCGCCTTGCCCGAGCGCTACCGGCAACTCGCCGTCTCCTTGGGCGTAAAGGGCGCCATCGAGGTCGAGTGCAGCACCTGGCTGGAGGACAACCAGTGGGTCCTCGATGTCTGCGACCGGGATCCGATCATGGTCGGGGCGATCGGCAACCTCGTCCCGGGGCAGCCGGAGTTTCGCCGGCAGTTGGAGCGGTTCGCCCGCAATCCCCTGTTTCGCGGCATCCGCTATGGCAATCTCTGGGACCGGGACCTCGGCACGAATCTGGCAAAGCCGGGATTTGTTTCCGACCTGAAGGCCCTCGCGGATGCCGGATTGGTGCTGGATACCGCGAATCCCGACGCCGCGCTGATCGAGGCGGTGGTGCGCACGACGGATCAGGTGCCGTCGCTCCGGGTCGTCCTGGACCACCTGCCAAAACTCACGCCGCCGCCCGCCGGCGCGGCGCGCGACGCCTATCAGGCCAACCTCCGCGAACTCGGCCGCCGGCCGCAGGTGTATGTGAAGGTCTCGGCGATCCTGCGGGAGGAGAACGGGCGCATTTCCCAGGGTCTGGACTTTTATCGCCCGCGGCTCGACGAAATCTGGGACATCTTTGGCGAGGATCGTCTGCTCTATGGCAGCGACTGGCCGCACAGCGACCAGTGGGGCGATTATGGCCAGGTGCTGGCGATCGCGCGCGCCTACTTCGCCACCAAGAGCCGGGCCGCCGCCGAGAAATATTTTTGGAAGAACTCGGTCGCCGCCTATCGCTGGATCAAGCGCGACGGGAGTCAGCCGTCCTGAATGGATAAAAAAGGCGCACCGAAGTGCGCCTGAAATTTCGTCGACGTGCCGGCGACTCAGATCCGGGGCAGGCCGAAACTGGAGACCTTGCCATCCTTGACCGCCATCGTAACGAGCAGGTCGTCGCCCGTCTTGAAGGCGATCCGCCAGAGCGTCACCTGCGCGCCGCGAAGCTTGAGTTCGCCGAGGTAGCTGAGTGTATAGCCGGCCTTGAGGCGGGGCGAGAGCATGCCGGACATGCCATCGAACTGGCTCTTCTGGAGCTTCTGCCAGGCGGCATCGCCATCCGCGATGAAGTTATCAAAAGTCCCCGTCTCGAGCGCGCTCACCATCTTGGTCGACAGGGCTTCGTTGGCCTTGTTGTCCGCGGCTGACACGGTGAGACCGGCGGCAAAGAGGGCGGTGGCGATCAGCGAGGAACGAATGAATTTGAGGCTCATGGGATGAAAAGGCGTTCTCGTTCAGTCCAAGACAAGCCTGTTTTTTGTGTGATCAAAATCATGGAAAAGATTGCGGCCATTCCATCAGCCCAACCACAAGCACTCCGGACTTACGGTTTCGCGGGTATCGCCGGCGTGGCCGCAACCCCCGCAGTTGCAATATACGCGATCAGGTCGGCCATTCCCTGCGGCGGAATCGCGCCTTCGAGGCCGTCTGGCATGAGCGAACGGCGCAGCGTGGTGACGGCCTTCACGCCGTTGCGCAGGATGACCTGCTCGGTGCCGTCAACCCCGAGCAGCGTCAGGCTGTTGCCCGCCTCGGCGGCAAGGATCCCGCCGATGGTCCGGCCGTCATTCGTCGTCACCGTATAGAGCATGTATTTGTCCTCCACGGCCCGGTTCGGATCGAGAATGTGCGGAATGAGATAGGGCGCACTGCGATCGCTCAGCCCGGCGAGATCCGGACCGATGGCCCGTCCGCCGGCGTCGCCCAGTTGGTGACAGGCCGTGCAAACCAGGGAGAAGAGGTCTCGGCCGCGGGCGATGTCGCCCATGCGGGTGGCGACTTCGCCGAGATATTCGTCGACCACTTTCTGGCGGTCCGGGTTGCTGCCCGAATTAAAGAGCTGGCTTGCGCGACTCGCGATTCGTCCGTCGCCATGATGCAACAGCGTGGCCCGGTGCCCGGCATCGATCTGCGCGAGCATGGAGCGATTGGCGGCGAGTCGATCCATCAGGGCCACGATCCAGGGCGGCCGGCTGGTGAGGGCATCAAGGAGGCTGTTGCGCACGTCGGGCGACTGCTGGTCCCAGGTCGCCAGCAACTGGGCGGGGACCGTCGGCAGGTTGAGCTGACCGAGGGATTGGATCGCCGCCCGTTGCAGTTCCGGCGCGTTGGCCGGGTTGATCAGGCTGGCGAGCGTGGCTGCATCTTCTTCCTGGCGATCGGCGCCCTGGCCAAGGATGCCGATGGCGGCGAGGCGTTGCGCCAGCGCGGCGGCGGGATCGCGCGCCACCCGGCGGGCGGTGTCGAAGCTACCCGCGGTTTCGTCGAGGGCCTGGCGCAGCGGTGCGTCCGCCGTGGTGCGGAGCCTGCTCAACGAACTTCCGGCGCGACGCAAACTGCCGAGCAATTCGCCGAGGGTGGAAAACTCCGGGATCGCGTTCGAGGGATCGCGGCGCCGATTCAGCCCGCGGAGAAAATCGGCCAGGGCGGACGTGTTCTGCGTCGCGAGGACGAGATCGAGCAGCGTGCGATCGGCGCCGCCCGCGGCGTTCATCCGGGCGATCATCGTGCCGGCATGGGGCAGGGCGGAACTCATCGCCGCGGCCACAATGAACGGATCGTCATTGTCCCGCACGAGTTGTGCCAGGGCTGCGCCGGCTTCTGGCGCCTGCCATTCGCCTAGACTATAGGCGACTTGCTGGCGGACGGCGGGATCGGGATCGCGAGCGAGCGCGATCAAGCGGGGAAGAACTTCGGGGGCTTGGCCGGCCAGGCGATCCGCCAGACGCACGGCCTGGCGGCGAACGCCCGCGTGGGAATCTTGCAGTGCGGCGGCGATTCTCGTCGGAGTAAGCGCGTTCAAGGTCTCCAAGGTCCAGAGGGCATGGGACCGGATCGTCGGCGTGGGCGAGTCGGCCGCGAGTTTCTCCAGCGCAGAGACGGCGGAAGTCGCCTGCCGCCACACCAGTTGCTGCTGGGCCAGGTCGCGGACCGTGCCATTGGGGCTCTGGAGGGCGGTGACGAGTCCGCCGATGTCCGCTTGATCCAGACGTGGAATCTGGCGGAGCGGGACATTGCGCGGCGACACCCGGTAAATGCGGCCCTTGTCATGCCCGGCGCGCAAATCGCCGAGTTCCTTCTGCCAGGCCTCGGGGATCCATTCCGGGTGCTCGATGACGAGCCGATACATGTCCACGATGTAGAGGGCGCCGTCCGGCCCGGTGCGGATGTTGGTGAAGCGCGACCAGTTGTCGGCGGAGGAGAAGAACTCCGACGTTTGCTCGGTGGGGGCCCGTTCGCTGGTGAAGGTCACGCCCCGGGGTGAGACGACCTGACGGCTGACCAGATTGTGCACGGGTTCGCAGACAAAGACGTTTCCCGCGTAGCTCGGACCGAAGAGATCGTCGCGGTAAATCATCGTGCTGCAGGCGGAGGTGAAGCGATTCTCGCCGAACGAATCGTTGAAGCGGGCAAGCGTCTGGCTGGTGGGATAGACCGGGGCCGCGCCGGGGATCTTGGGCACCGGCACAATGGCATTAGGCGGGGCCAGGAAGGTGTTCCGACGCAGATAGCGATCATCGAGCGCGTAGTGCCAGACCGGGTTCGAGTTGTTGCCCCCGAACCAGTCGCCCCAGTCGTCGCGGTTCCGGCCGTACTGGGATCGGCCATACAGCGGCTCCATCCGTCCCTCCTCGGCCTGGATCCGCAGATCGCGACGGCCCAGATCGAGAACCTCGCCGGTGCGGGCCGACTTGAGCTTTCCGCCGCTGTCGCCGTTCGAAAGGTAAAGCCAGCCGTCGAGCCCCCATTGCAGGCCATTGGCCCGGTGCTGCTGGTTGCCCTCGCCGAGTCCGGTGAACCAGTTCTCCCGCTTGTCCGCCTTGCCGTCACCGTCGGTGTCCTCGAGGTAAAAGATATCCGGGGCGGCGGTCACGAGCGCGCCCTTGCGCCAGGGCAGGACGGAACTGGGGAAATTGAGCCCTTCGGCGAAGAGCGTGGACTTGTCGTAGCGTCCGTCGCCCTTTGTGGATTCGAGGATACGAATTCGCCCGCCCGGTGCACCGCGGCCATCGAGGCCGAGTGGATAGTCTGCCATTTCCACGACCCACATGCGGCCGTCGGCGCCCCAGGCGACGGTGATGGGATCCATCACCATCGGCTCGGCAGCGACCAGTTCAACCTGGAGGTGCGAGGCGACGGTGATGGCGGCGAGGGACTCCGCGGCGCTGCGCGGGGCGGGCAGGACCACCCTTTTCGGCGGCGGCAATTGGTCGTATGCCGAAAGGGCGGCGGCCCCGGCGAGGAAGAACGCCAGAGTGGAGACTGTGAATCGGGAGGGAGTCATGGAAACGGAGGGAGGGAATTGTGCGAAATGGCCCGGCTGCGAGGGCGGCGAGAAGGCCTTGGCCGGAATCCTCCGCTCGCGGGCGCCCGTGGCTACGAATGGAAAAGACGGGTGGCTTGGTGTTAGTCGCTTGGGAGGCCTGCCATTCGGAACAGAAGGACTACGAGTACAGGGAGGCGTATGGCAGGGCAGGGAAGAGCGGCAGGATCCGAAGTCGACGACCCCGGGAACGCGATCCAATCACGACCATCCTCCCGCTGTCGAGGGGCCGGCGTCGGACCGCGAAGGTTCGTCCGGCTTGCGCCACCGCCGCGGCCATTCCTACGCTCGGATCGTGATGCTCAACCTGCAGTCGTGATGAATGCCTTCCAACTACGCGCCATGACCCCCGCGGATCGGCACGAGGTCGCGGATTTGATCTACGCCTCGATCAACACGTGGTACCGGCTGCGCGGCCTGCCGCAGATTTTCCATGGCGGCTCCGGGGTGACGGAGGTGTTCTTCGATGTTTACCACGGCCTGGAGCCGGGCAGCGGTGTCGTGGCGGAAAACTCCCGCACGGGCCGGCTCATGGGCTCGTGTTTTTATCATGTCCGACCGCAGCACGTCGCGCTCGGGATCATGAATGTGCATCCAAACTACTTCGGCGAAGGGGTGGGTCGCGCGCTGCTGAGTTACATCACGGACCTCGCCGATCAACGCGCGCTGCCCGTGCGGCTGACCCAGAGCGCGCTGAACCTCGATTCCTTCTCGCTCTACAACAAGGCGGGCTTCGTGCCGCGCGGTGCGTATCAGGACATGACGCTGGCGGTGCCCGCAGAAGGATTCGCGCCCGCCGATGTCGGGCCGTCGCCGTTTGTCCGGGACGCCACGGTGGCGGATATTCCGGCCATGACGGAGCTCGAGCGCTCGATCAGCGGGGTGACGCGGGAGATCGACTATCGCTACTGCATCGAGAACGCCCTCGGGTTCTGGCATGTGTCCGTGTTTGAAAGCGCGCCCGGACGAATCGACGGCTTCCTGGCTTCATCGCGGCATGCGGCCGTGAACATGCTCGGACCTGGCGTGTGCCGGACGGATGAACAGGCCATCGCGCTGATTCGCCGGGAACTGGATGTGAACCGGGGGCGCTCGCCGGTCGTCCTGGTGCCGGTGGAACGGGCCGCGATTGTCCGGCAGCTCTATGCGTGGGGTGCGAGGAACTGCGAACTGCACTTCTGCCAGGTGCGCGGCGAGTTCCAGCCGTTCGCCGGAGTCAATTTTCCTACGTTCATTCTGGAGACTGCGTGAGCCAACCGTGCCGTTGATGGAGGGCGGTCGCTTGTCGACGGGCCCGTTTTTACCTCGTGAATTTGGGGCCTGCCGCCGAGCGGCAGCCCTCCACCAAAAAGTTGGCCTGGGTTGCTTTTGGATTATCGGCCACCACGTGCTTGTCCCCGGCTGGGGTGGCCCTGCCCGTGAGGGCAGGGCCTTCTTCATTGCTTCGCGCAATGCCGCCCCGCGGCTCACGTCGCGGGTTACAAAGCCCTTCGGAGCCGGCCTTCGCCCCGGTTGACGCGGACCCGAGACCCGGGCCAAGTGTCGGCGCATGAAACTGCCTGAAGCCGAATTGTCGTTCCTCCGCGATCTGCTCAAAGCCTCGCGGCAGAAGCAGCATCATGTCCGGTGGGTGGATCGAGACGGCAGCGAGCGGGTCACCGTGCTGGCCCCGGCGGAGAACGTCCGGCTCGCCAAGCTCGCCCAGCAGCTAGGAGTCGCGAAGCCCGAGGTGTTGCGGCAGGCGGCCCACATCGCGGTTCCTCGGTGATCGGCGGGCTGACGACGCCGGGCCGGGCGCTGAATGACGAGGGGGCAGTTTTTGCCGTTGAGCGGAACCGCTTGGCCGTCCCTGCTGTTCGGCCATGCTCGTTCACACCGTCTACTTCTGGTTGAAGCCTGAACTCACCCCGGCGCAGCGCGCCGCGTTTCGCAGTGGCGTCGAGACGCTCGCGAACATCAAAGCCGTGGAGAAAGCCTACATCGGCAAGCCCGCTGCCACTGGGAAGCGCCCGATCATCGACGACTCGTACGATATCGGACTGACGGTGATCTGCCAGGACATCGCGGCGGAGAAGGCGTACCAGATCGATCCCATCCACCTTGCGTTCGTGGCGAACTTCAAGGCGTTCTGGAATCGCGTGCAGATTTACGACGCGGATTGATCGGGTTATTCCGCAGTCGGAGAGCGTGACATTTGGGCCTGCCGGCTAGCGGCAGCCCTGCACCGATCGGGGTCAGCGCGCGCCGTGGAAGCGACGCCAACCGCATGGGTCTGGTCAGGCCTGGCGCCCAACCACGAAGGGCGCGAAGAAGCCCGTCTGGGTCGGCGGAAAGCGCCCCTTGATCCTGATCCCGTCGTCGGTGTGTTCCTGCTCGTGGATGTGCCCGTGTTCGTGCAACCGCGCGATCACGTCGTAGCGATCAGGCGGGATCAGAAGCTCGGTTGCGCCCACGGTGTCAGCGGCCAGTTCCAGGCAGCGGGTTGCCAGGTGCGGCATTCCCGCACCCGTCCGGGCGCTGAGGAACAAGCCATCTGGAACGAGTTGCCGAGCGCGCTGGAGCAGCGCCGGCGTGGCGGCATCGATTTTGTTGAAGACCGTAATGATGGTCTTGTCGACCGCCCCAAGCTCCGCGAGCACCTCGAGGGTCGTGGCATGATGCTGTTCGAAGTTGGGATTCGCCGTGTCGATCACGTGAATCAGGAAGTCGGCGACCACCACCTCCTCGAGGGTGGCTTTGAATGCCTCGACGAGGCCGTGGGGCAGACGCCGGATGAAGCCGACGGTGTCGGTGACCAGCAGCTTCTGGTTTCCGCGCAGGATGAGTTGCCTCGTGGTGGGATCGAGCGTGGCAAACAGCTTGTTGGCGGCCACGACCTCCGAACCGGTGAGGATATTGAGAAGGGTCGACTTGCCGGCGTTGGTATAGCCGACGATGGCGCAGGTGGGCACCGGCACGCGCTGCCGCTTGCGCCGCTGGACGTCGCGCTGTTGGACGACGTCCTCCAGTTCGCTCTTCAGGTGCGCGATGCGATCGCGCACGATCCGCCGATCCTGTTCGAGCTGGGTCTCGCCTTCGCCGCCCATGGCGCCCTTGCCGCGCTGCCGGGAAAGGTGGGTCCACGCCCGTGTCAACCGGGGCAGGGAATATTCCATGCGCGCCAGCGCGACCTGCAGGATCGCCTCCCGGGTGTGGGCCCGATCGGCAAAAATTTCGAGAATCACCTCCTGGCGATCGATCACGGCGAGGCCGGACATCTCCTCCCAATTGCGCTGCTGCGCGGGCGAGAGGGCCTCGTCAAAAACGATGACATCGGCGCCGTCGGCCTTGGCCTGATCGACCAGTTCCTGGGCCTTGCCGCTGCCGAGCAGGAGGGCCGGGGTGGGGCGCCGGAGGTTGACCAGCGTCGCGTGGGTCACCCGCAGGCGAATGTTCTCCACCAATTCCTGCAGCTCGAGGAGCAACTCGGCGCCCTCGCCCGGGGCCATGCGATCGGTCTGGATGCCAACGAGGAAGGCGCGCTCGAGATTCGTCGGTTTGTCGGTGAGAAAATCAGCCATCAGGGATGCGGCAGGCAATCGGGTGGGGCACCCGTGTCAAACCGGTCGCGTCGATGGAACTCCGTTCCGGACCCTGTCCCACCAGACAACCGGCGACCGATCAGGGATCGCATGATAGACTGGCAGGAGGGCCCAAGTCCCTGCCCTCCCGGGCAGGGTTACTCGGAAGTGGTAGCCCGCTGCGTGAGCAGCGGGACGTTTACCTGCCCTTTCCGTCAGGCTATCGGGCGGGTATTAATAGGCCCGCCCATCGGAGCACACGTCAGCGAGTGAGGAAGGGATTGTGCTGCTTTTCCTGGCCGAGGGTCGTGATGGGTCCGTGACCACAGGCGAGCACGGTGTCGCGCGGGAGCGTGAGCAGCTTCTCCTTGTTGTTGCGGAACTGCTCCGCGAAGTGGGTCGCGCTGCCACCCATCGAGCTGGCGAAGATGGCATCGCCGACAATCGCCAGCGGCCAGCTCAAGCCGGTGACATAGAAACTCGTCATGCCGGGTGAGTGACCGTTGGTGTACAGCGTCTTGATCGCGATGGCGCCAATATGGAAATGGGCGTTCTCCTTGAAGGTCTTGGCGCCGGCAAACGGGGCGGGTTCCAATTCGCTGGCCCACACCTCCGCCTTGGTCTCCGCCGCCAGTCGCGGCAGGTCCGCCACGTGATCCTCATGCGTATGGGTGAGGAAAATGTACCGCAGCGCCAGTCCCTCGCTGTGGATCAAATCGAGCATGGGCTCGGCGGTCGCACCCGTGTCAAAGGCGGCGGCGATGCCGGCGCGGGCGTCCCAGACGAGGTAGCTGTTCACCGTCATGTCCTCATGCTTCGTATTAAACGCGGCGAAGCCCTTGGGGAAAATCGGCTGCTGCGGATACCAGCGCTTGTAGGCGAGGGCCTCGAGCGCGTCGGGCGAAAGCCGCAGGTGGCGGGCGATGCGCCGCAGCACCGCATCGTTGCGAAAGCCCTGCTTCACGGCCGCCAGATCGGCCAGCGAGACGTCGGCCCGCTGCGCCAGTTCCTCGTCGGGAATCTGAAGACCGCGTTGGGCCTTGTTGATGACATCATCGAAATTGTCCTCGAGCGGAATGCGCGCCATCCCACCACTAAAGCGCCGCGCGGAGGAAGCGCAAAGAGCAATCGCGGGGCCCGGCCGGCGCGGGCCGGTATTTTCCTCGGAAGCTGCCGCCGCTTCGCCGTAGCGTTCCCCGCCATGCTCCGGTCCGGAATCCTGAATCCCCATCTGCTGTCGCTACTCGCCCGCGTGCGGCACACCAACGCACTCGTGATTGCCGATCGCGGCTTCCCGTCGTGGCCGGGGGTGGAGACGATCGATCTGTCGCTCGTCGACGGTGTGCCGACGGTGCGGCAGGTGCTCGCGGCCATCCGGCCCAACTTCGTCATCGCCGAAGCCTGGATGGCGGAGGAGTTCCTCACGACCAATCCGGCCGCGACGCGCCGGGCCTTCGCGGCCGCGTGCCGCGGACTCACCGTCCACCACGAGCCTCATCTCCGCTTCAAGCAGCGCGTGCCCGCGGCGATTGGGTTGATTCGGACCGGGGACACCGTGCCCTATGCGAATCTGCTCCTGGTTTCCGGCTGACCCGATTCGCGGGCGCCTCGCCCGGTTTTCCCGTTGCCACCGGAGATGGCGACCCCCTTTATTTTTCTCTCCATGAGTACTCCCTCCGATTATCTTACCTCTCTGTATTCACTTCGTGGCAAGGTGGCCGTCGTCATCGGCGGCACCGGCGAACTCTGCGGCGCCATGGCTGAGGGTATGGCCAGCGCGGGAGCCGAAGTGGTCCTGGTCGGTCGCAATGAGGAGAAGGCCAAGCCGCGCCTCGACCGGATCGCGGCCGCGGGCGGGAAGGGTTACTTTGTCTCCACGGAGGCCAGCGAGAAGGCGGCCCTGCAGCAGTTGCTCGACACCGTGCTCCAGCGTTCCGGCCGGGTGGATATCGTGGTCAACGGCGCCGGCGTTAACTCCGCAACGCCCTTCCTCGATATTCCCGAGGACGAGTTCGACCGGATCGTGAAGATCAATCTCAAGGGTGTCTTCCTCGGCTGCCAGATTTTTGGCAAGTACCTCGTGGAACGCGGCGAGGGCGGGTCCATCATCAATCTCGGCTCGATGTCCGGCATCGTGCCGCTGTCCCGCGTCTTCACGTATTCCGCGACGAAGGCGGCGGTGCATAATCTCTCGAAGAACCTCGCCCGCGAATGGGCCCCGAAGCGCGTGCGGGTGAACACGATTGTGCCGGGCTTTTTCCCCGCGGAGCAGAATCGCAAGATTCTCTCCCCCGAGCGCGTCGCCAGCATCATGACGCACACGCCGATGAAGCGCTTTGGCGAGTCCAAGGAACTCGTCGGGGCCACGCTGCTCCTCGCCAGCGACAGCGCCGGCGGCTTTATCACGGGCTCGGAGATTGTCGTCGATGGCGGCTATCACGCCATGACGATCTGAGCTGGCAGCTGTACAATCGGGCAGGGGGCGGACCGGGCGGATCGAGTTTCGGCTGGAG